>NZ_JAQPOK010000149.1 GCF_030068445.1 Roseofilum halophilum BLCC-M91
GCGTCAATGGTCTTGTCCTTCATGTTCAACTGAGCATGATAGAGACTTAAACGCGGCTAGAAATATAAAATCAGTTGGGGCATCAACTGATTCGTTAGGCGATGTCAGACAGTCCCAGACTGCTATTGCTGTTTGAGCGGAGAATCCCCGTACCTTCAGGTCGGGGAGTATGTCAACGGTAGAATTGACATCGCACAAACGGATCGCAATGTTCCCCAAAGTATATACAATACGGGGCAATCTGCCCTAGAGGAACAAAACTTTCAACAAGCGATTACTTACTTTAATCAGGCGATCGCCGTTAATTCCCAGTACGCCCAAGCCTATCAGGGTCGTGCCTTAGCCCGCGATGGTATGGGAGATTACGAAGGAGCAGCCTCGGATTTACGCATAGCCGCTAGTCTATATTGGCGACAAGGTAATGCCCATGCTGCCTATCAAGCCATTCGCCTGATTGACCAAATAGGTAAGACATTTGTCTGTCATCAGAGGGGCGATCGCTGGGAAACCGTGATGAAGCTAGACTCAAAACTCTATCCTCTGATCGTCTGGCACGATCAAAGGGTACTCGATATTGACGACAATGGAAACCCAATTTTTCTGGAACAAGATCCCATGGGTGTTGCTCTGATCCCCGATTTTAATCGTACCGTGGTAGAAATTCAAGATGACCAAGGAGCAGTGGTAACGATGACTGTCGCTGAAAAAAATACCCAGTTATCTGCTCAAGGACGTTGCACCAGTGTTTCAGAACGTTTAGATAGCATTGGTGAGGCTCTAATTCATATGGGAGCGCAAGAATTATTCAGAGTCGAAACCTTAGAAAGAACAGTCGAAGAAACAACCGAAACGGGCCAAATTTTAACCTTTAAAAATGATATTCAAGTGGCATGTATTCCCGACGCTGAAGGTATATGTGATAAACGCAATGCTATTTTTACCCTCACAGGACAAGCAGAAGGCGAGGGAGTTCAGGAAAATAATCAAGAACGCCTAGAGCGCTTTATTCGTTTGATCGATCATCCCGGTTCCGGCGAACCGATTCATAATTAGAAGGGGCATAACAATCATTAATTCGTCACCTCACGAATTACCCGCTCTAATCCTGCCACCACTTGCGCTAATTTTCCATAATCTATTTTATCCGGAGTATCTTCAGCCCTATGATAATAAGGATAGCGAAAGGGAGCCGTATCCGTAATCATTAAACCGGGATATCCCTGCTGCCAAAATGACCAATGATCTGACCATCCAACTCCAGGCAAAAAGCTAGGAACGGCCGCACCTTCCGAGGGAAATTGGGTGTGCTTGCGAAATGAGCCGATCGCTTGTCTGACCCAGTTTCCAGAATCCACATTACCAATAAAGGCGATAAAGTTACCTTGCATAGGATAAAATAAATTCAAAGGGGCAGGATACTGTTGACTTCCTAGCCGATCGGAATAGTATCCCATGGTTTCTAAGCTCATCATTCCCACAATATTATCTTGGCGCTGGTCACAAATTTGAGCATAAACAAAACTGCCCATATCTGGTGTCCAGAAAAAAGGCGGTTCTTCATTGACAAATTCCACAAATCTTAGGGTTTTCTGTTGCGGTTTTCCGGCAAACCTCCGAGCTAAGGCTAGGACTGCTGCTGCTCCTGAACCATTATCATTGGCTCCGGGAACATTGGCGACAGAATCATAATGAGCGCCAATGAGGATGATTTCTTTGGGTTGGGTTGTGCCTGGAATTTCGACTTCTAAGTTATCAAATTCTTGGCCATCAACCGTATATTGATAATGATTAACCTGATATCCTGCACGAGTCAACTCATTTTCCAGATACTGAGCCGTTTGCACTAAATTATTATAGGCCAAAAAGTTGTGGGGTTCAGAGGCAATTTTTATCACATCTGTTTCTAGTTCTTGTGCTAATTCTTGCTCTTCTACCGTTAGCGGCAATAGGGCATCGCGATAACTTTCCCCTGGCATCTGTAACATAGCTTTCCATCCTCCCCAGGATATTGCTATTAAAATGATACTCAAGATCGACACTCTAATCCAAGTGGATTTGCGCTTCAATCCCCAATTGAGCTTTTTCTTGATCATTTGGATTATTTACTCTAAAATGAAGTCTATTATAAACCCAATCTCACTCTATTGTCCTGATGACTATTCCGGCGTTTGATTTCAGTCACTATTTCTCCTACGAAGAACTTACGAATTACTTAACCCAGATGGCTCAAATTTATCCGAATTTGATGCACCTAGAGAGCTTGGAAAAAACAGAAGAAGGGCGAGAGATTTGGTTGGCGACTGTGACGGATCAAACTACTGGAAATGCCGTAGAAAAACCAGGATATTGGATTGATGCTAATACCCATGCAGCAGAAGTGACGGGTTCGGCGATAGCTTGTTATATTCTCTATCAGGTTTTAAGCCAATATGACCAAGAGGAAAAAATTACCTATTTATTGCAAAACTATACTCTCTATATTCTTCCCCGAATTGCTGTAGATGGGGCAGAAAAATATCTGCAAACGCCCTACAATCTGCGCTCTAGTCCCCGTCCTTATCCGGAATCTGAACAGCAAGATGGTTTATATCCAGAAGATATTAATGGGGATGGATTAATTCTTAATATGCGGATTAAAGATCCCTGTGGGGCTTGGAAGATTTCTGAGGACGATCCGCGCTTGATGGTTCGTCGGCAACCGGATGAGTTTGGAGGCAGTTACTATACTCTGTTTCCGGAAGGTTTGATTCATAATTATAATGGTTATGAGTTGAAGATTGCACCAGCTTTAGAAGGATTAGATTTTAACCGTAATTATCCCTATTATTGGCAACCGGAAGGGGAACAGAGTGGCGCGGGAGACTTCCCTTTTTCTGAACCTGAAACTCGTGCAGAAGCGGAGTTTTGGCGCAAGCATCGGAATATTAATGGGTTTATGACCTATCATACGTTTGGAGCGCTAATTTTACGCCCTTATAGTACCCATCCCGACGAACATTTTCCGACAGCAGATTTAGATATTTATCAATTAATTGGCAGACAAGGAACGGCGTTAACGGGATATAAGTGTATTGGTATTTATAAGGATTTTCGTTACGATCCGAAGACGGTAGTTTATGGGGCAATGGATGATTATGGGTACGATCATTGGGGATGGTTTGGGTTTACGGTGGAACTTTGGGATGCGGCAAAGGAAGCGGGTGTGGAAAAGCAGAATAATATTGAGTGGGGACTTGAACACCCAGTTGAGGACGATCTGAAGATTCTGCAATGGAATGATGAGTATTTAGAGGGTAAGGGGTTTATTGATTGGCAAGGTTTTGAACATCCCCAACTGGGAGCGGTGGAGATTGGGGGATGGGATATGAAGAGGATGTGGAAAAATGCTCCGGCGAAGGCACTGCCGGAAATGGGCGATCGCCACTTCAAATTCGCTATCACCCACGCGCTGATGTCTCCCCGGTTAGCAGTGGCTCGGACTGCGGTGACTCACGAGGGGGCTGATATTTACCGCATAACCGTGCAATGGGAAAATTTGGGTTTTTTGCCCACTTACACCAGTAAAAAGGCCCTAGAGCGGCAGGCAGTGCGCCCTACGCGAGTAAAATTGGGGCTACCGGAGGGGGTTAGCCTGATTAGTGGGGAACAACAGCAGGAAATTGAGCATTTAGAAGGGCGTTCAAATAAGTGGTTCAACAAATCTGCCAATGGAACCGACTATCGCACCCATCGCAGTTGGGTGGTGAAGGGGAAAGGGGGAAGTGAAGTCATGGTAGAGGCGATCGCCGAACGGGCCGGAACGGTACGAACTTCAGTTATCCTGAGTTAGACCCTCAATCATTGATGGGGAGGGAACCCAATCGATCCTTCCTCTTCCCCTCCACCATTCAATCCCCCTCACTTAAACCCACCAATACTCGATCCCAATCCTGCATCGGCTCACCCTCTGTTGCTCTCACCTCAAAGGTTAAATTGCAGGCTTGGGGTTGGGATAACACCTGAAGACACAACTCGGCAATATCCTCGCGACTGACTTGGCCGCGAATATTATCCCCTTGGGCAACCTCCAACCCATTGCCCCCTGGTGCTTCCGTCAGGGCACAGGGGCGAATAATCGTATAAGGAATCCCACTTTCGCGGATCGTATCTTCTCCGCGCAACTTCCAGGTTAAAATGCCTCCAAGCTGCTCATTGAGCCGAACTGCGGGCGGTTCCTCCTCCAGATTTAAACCCGGTCTTCCCGGACGAGTTACCCCAGCCGAACTAATCTGCACAAACTTCGGTAACTTCGGCCCTCCATAGGCACGGATAGAGCCAAGTTCTAGACCAAAGCGCCCCGGAGAAAAGCGAGGATTAAGCTCCCCATCATACTCAAACTTACTGAGCATCAGTTGAATGGCATAGGTTTGACTGGGGTCAAATGGGGGAGCTGTGGGCAAGGTTTTGGCGCGAAATACGGGAATTAGGCGATCGAAAGGAATATCCACCGTCATCCAAGTATTATTGAGGGTATCAAAGGAATAGCAATAACTAATTCCATCCCATCGCGCCTCATTGCGGAGAATAAATTTATAACGCTTACCATCCCCTTGCACTCGCAAACTGATGCCCTCGTATCCGGCTAGATTCAGACAAGGTTCAAAGTTTTTGGTGCGAATAGAAACAAAGCCCCCAGAATTAGCGGTAGAAACTTCTCCGGTAAATAAACCACAGCTTGGAGTAATTCGCAGCTCGCTCGCACTGACTCCCCCCATCACCACATCATCAATTACGCCCCAAGTCGTTCTTAAACTCGGTGAAGGATTGGTAAAATCAAAAATCATCCGTTCGTCAGCCTGGCCTAAATAGGGCCCGACCTTGCGGATCAGGTTTTTCATGCCGTTATATTCCACCATTTCTGGACTATCCACCACTTCCGGCAGATAGAACTTCACCCCTTGATAATACTTTTCCCGGTTGGGGGTGTCGCCCTCGACCGGTTGCACGCGAGTGCCGGAACAGCAAATGACAGAAATGACATCTTGCATCATTTCCGGTCTCAGAGTTTCCGGAATGGTTAAATCCGCTTCAAATAATTCAATGCCTTTACCTAAAATAGATTCGGCTCGTTGAGCATCTCGCACGAGAGCGCGGACGGGTATCTTACGGTCTACTAAACGGCGAATCACCCGTTTTCCCACGCCACCGGTGGCTCCAACAACTAGAATAGTACCCATAGCTCGTCCTTTTGGCGGTTGAGGTTGTCTGGTGAGGGTTCGTAACCCACGCTGAAGACTACTGAGAATCGGAAAAACTTCAAAGGTGTTTAGGGTGTCGAGCAAGCGATTGAAATCCCAAGATTTGCGATCGCTTCCGACCTGAACAGGAGTTTTAGAAGCCATTCTCTTAGTTGGTGTAGATCGTCCTTGTTTATCTTAACGGAGACAGGCAAAATGAACGGAAGATTGAGTAACCCAGTAAATGGAGTCAGGATCAGGATATGGTGGGTCAATTAACAACTCATGTATTGGATACGTCGCAAGGCTCTCCTGCTGCGGGGATGGTATTGGAATTATGGGCAGTCGATCGCCAGTCGCCGATTAAAACCCTGCTCAAACAGACCAAAACCAATGTGCAAGGCCGAACCAATGTTCCTTTATTGGACGATGGAGAGTTGGAAGTTGGCAATTACGAATTAGTTTTTTTTGTCGGTGATTATTTTCAGCGTACTATCGGAAATTTACCGGAGCCAGTCTTCTTGGATCAGGTTCCGATTCAGTTTGGAGTCTCGAATCCCCATAGTCATTATCATGTGCCTTTGTTGGTTTCGCCTTGGTCTTATACGACGTATCGGGGGAGTTAGCTGCTTATCGCTCTTTGTCAGCATGTCGTCAAGGGGGAGAGAATAGGGAATAGGAAAACCATTTTTCACCCTATTGTCGCCATTTATTAATGTTGACATACTTCAGCATCCGGGAGATCAAAAATGACCTATACGATCGCACAGATTAATCAAATGAGTCAAGAGGATTTTGTGGAGGCTTTGGGTGGTCTATTTGAAAAGACTCCGGCGATCGCCGCTCAAACTTGGCATCAGAAGCCGTTTCGAGATAGAAAACATCTGTATCAGATGCTGATCTCCCAGATGCTGGAATTGAGCGATGGGGAAAAAATGGCGTTAATTCGAGCGCATCCAGATTTAGGGAGTCGCCTGAACATGGCTCCCGACTCGATCGCCGAACAAGCAGGAGCAGGCTTGGATCGGTTGAGTTCCCAGGAGTACGATCGCTTTGTGACTTTGAATGAAGCGTATAAACAGAAGTTTGGCTTTCCGTTTATTATGGCGGTGAAGGGACAGACAAAAGAGACGATTTTGAAGGCGTTTGAAGCACGATTAAGTGATGATTTCCAAGTCGAGCAGGCACAAGCGCTAGAGGAGATAGCTAAGATTGTACAGTTTCGGTTAGAGACCCTGTGCAAAGGTGGTGTTTGAACCCTCCGAGGTCAGGGTGCTAACCTAACGTCGTGGATTGTTTGATCTAAAATAGTTAAAATCGTATAAATGTCCATCCTTGTTACAATGGGAAGTTGAAACCCTTTAATCTAAACGGTTATGCCCAGAACCCAACGCAACGATAACTTTATTGATAAGAGCTTTACGGTAATGGCAGATATTATTCTGAAGATTCTGCCCACGAGCAATAAGTCGAAAACTGCCTTTGCCTATTATCGCGATGGGATGTCTGCCCAGGCTGATGGTGAGTATGCAGAGGCTTTGGATAATTATTATGAAGCGTTGAACTTAGAGGAAGACCCCAACGATCGCAGTTATATTTTGTATAATGTGGGCTTGATCCATGCCAGTAATGGGGAGCATGACAAGGCGATCGACTATTATGAGCAAGCCTTAGACTTGAATGATAAGATGCCCCAAGCCTTGAATAATATTGCCGTCATCTATCACTATAAGGGCGAGCAGACCAAAGCAGCCGGGGATAATGAGAAGGCTGAAGAGTGGTTTGATATCGCCGCCGATTATTGGAGTCGGGCGATTAAAATGGCCCCTAATAATTATATTGAAGCCCAAAACTGGTTGAAAAATACCGGGCGATCGCAAGGCGAAGTCTTTTTCTAAGTCTATTTTGTTTTCTAGTCTTCCAGAACCCTTATGCTCGACCAAGAACAAGTTCATAAAGTTGCCCATCTAGCCCGTTTATCCCTGACACCGGAAGAGGAAGCCCAATTAAGTGGGGAACTGAGTCAGATTCTCGAATATGTGGAACAGCTCAACGAGTTGGATACCGAAGGCGTTCCCCCCACCACGCGGGCGATCGAATTAAGCAATATCACCCGCGAAGATTTACTAACTCCGGATGAGTTTCGGGAAGCCCTTTTAGACAACGCCCCCGATCGCGATGGCGACTTCTTTAAGGTTCCCCAAATCCTTAGCGAGTAGCCCTCATCCCCCAGCCCCTTCTCCCACAGGAGAAGGGGAGTAAAGTCCCTCTCCCGTGGGAGAGGGATTTTCCGCAAAGCGGACATGAAAGGGAGAGGGCAAAATCTCGGCGGTTCACCCATTATTAATTATTAATTGTTAATTCTTATAATCATGGTTAAAAACTTATGGCATCCGAGCGAAGCTGCTCAATATAAAACGGATTTAGAACAAAGAGTTTATACTTCACGCCTCTTAGGAAAAGACCCCTCCCTCGTCCTCCATGGAGGGGGCAATACCTCCGTCAAAGTCAAAGAAACGAACCTCTTCGGAGAAGAAGAAGACATTCTCTACGTCAAAGGAAGCGGATGGGATCTCGCCACCATCGAAGCCGAAGGATTTGCCCCAGTACGGATACCGCACTTGCTGAAATTGGCACAACTCAAGCAATTGTCCGATCCGCAAATGGTCAATGAACTGAAAACCCAGATGACCCGTGCCAGCGCCCCTGCGCCATCCGTAGAGACGATTTTGCACGCCATTTTGCCCTACAAATATGTGGATCATACCCATGCCGATGCCATCATTGCTGTGACCAATACAGCCAATGGCAGACAACGGATAGAAGAGATTTATGGCGATCGCCTCATCGTTATCCCCTACGTCATGCCCGGATTTGACCTCGCGCGAGTCTGTGCCAGCCAATTCGCCCTAGAAGCAGGGGAACAGACCCTCGGCATGGTACTAATGAATCATGGTATCTTTTCCTTCGGAGCCACCGCCCAAGAATCCTACGAACGCATGATTGAGCTAGTCAGTCAAGCCGAAACCTATCTGCAAAAACAAGGAGCCAAAGTTTCCATCCCCGAACGCTCCATCCCCGAAACCCCTCCCCTCAGTCAAACCCTCGCCCAACTGCGCCATACCCTCTCCACAACCGCCCAATTTCCCCTCATTCTCAGCACCCACCGCAACCCCAAAACCCTCAACTTTTCCCAAAGAGAAGATATTCAACAGATTTCCCAACAAGGCCCCGCCACCCCAGATCACGTCATTCGCACCAAACGCCTTCCCCTCATCGGGCGAGACATTCAGAGCTACGTCCAAGCCTATCAAGCCTACTTCCGCGCCCACGCCACCCCAGATTTAACCATCCTCGACCCCATTCCCAGAGTCATTCTTGACCCAGAACTCGGCATGTGTACCGTCGGCAAAACCATCAAACAAGCCCATATCGTCGCCGACATTTACGACCATACCATCGACATCATCAGCGCCAGCACCCAACTCGGCGGCTATCAAGCCCTCTCTGCCAAAGACATCTTCGCCGTCGAATACTGGGACTTAGAACAAGCCAAACTCCGCAAAGGTGGCAAACCCCCCCTGTTCACTGGCGAAATAGCCCTCGTCACCGGCGCAGCATCCGGCATCGGTAAAGCCTGCGTAGACTCCCTGCTCCAGCGAGGAGCAGCCGTTATCGGCTTAGATCTCGATACCAAAATTGAAGCCCTCTATGACCGTGCTGACTTCTGTGGCATCACCTGCGATGTCACCGACGAAACCGCCCTCCATGCCGCCCTAGAACAAGCCGTGCAACGCTTTGGCGGCTTAGACATGCTCATCCTCAACGCGGGAATTTTTCCCGGTGGTTGTCCCATTGCCGATCTAGACAGTGCCGAATGGCGCAAAGTGATGTCGGTTAATTTAGATGCCAACCTTGCCCTCCTGCGCCAAGCCTATCCCCTATTGAAACTCGCCCCCCAAGGCGGTCGAGTCGTGGTCATCGGCTCCAAAAATGTCCCCGCCCCCGGCCCCGGAGCAGCAGCCTATTCCGCCTCCAAAGCCGCCCTAAATCAACTGATGCGCGTCGCTGCCCTAGAGTGGGGCAAAGATAACATTCGCCTCAATACCCTCCATCCCAATGCCGTATTCGACACCGGTTTATGGACTCAAGAGGTTCTGAATTCTCGCGCCGCCCATTATGGGTTAACCGTGGAAGAATACAAAACCAACAATGTCTTAAAAGTAGAAGTCGATAGCCATGCCGTCGCTGAACTCGCCGCCGAAATGTGTGGGCCTTTGTTCGCCAAAACCACCGCCGCCCAAGTCCCCGTTGATGGGGGCAATGACCGGGTGATTTAAGACCAAAGACTCTCCTGAGCAATCGTTGTGTCCTCTTCGTTAACCCGTTGATTCATAGATTTGAGTTGTGATTGCGACCGCGGGGAAGTATTCGCGCTCCGCGCAAGCGTCGCTTTCATGTCCGCGAAGCGGAAACGCACAATCCTCGAATCTTGGCGATTGCTTCATTCTGCTTCGCTCCATTCGCAATGACTCACATCAATAATACTGTACTCTGTTATAGCGTTTCGTACTGTATACACCCATTCCCCCACTACAGTGTGAAGCGCTGTAACAATTCAGGGGAGATGGGGTAAACTGGGAAGCATGAAAAAGAAGATACTCAATATAGAGGAGTATATAAGGGTAAACTCTTGCTTTTACTCTTTGGATAGTTACACAACAATTTAGTGATGCTTAGGTTTCAATTTCCAACATTCAATATTTTACCTCGACAGAAATTTGAGGCATGGTGTGCTGGGGTATGCGAGGGCAGAATGCTTCTATGGAATGGGCTAATGATTGTCATCTTGCACATTATCGGCACGTTTGCCTTTCAGTTTGCCAGTTTCAATGATGTAACTCCTGTTTGGCCCCTCTCAGGCATTTCTTTAGCAGCATTACTCTTGAGTCAATTTCGCATTTTACCCGGAATGCTGATCGGCTATTGGTGGCTAGACAGTAACCTCTATGAAAGCTGGTCTTTAGGGCTTCCCATCGGCACAGGAGAAACGATAGAGGCGTTAATTGCTGCGATTTTGATTTTATGGTGGAGTGGCGATCGCAAAATTCTCAATTCGGTTAAAGCCACTTTGTTTTTTGCGATCGCAGTCAGTTTTGCCCCCATTTTTAACGCCACTTGGGGAACCTCTATTCTCTATTTTCAAGAAGTAATTTCTACAGTAGACTATGCTGGAGTTTGGCGAACCTGGTGGACGGCAGATACTGTCGGATTTTTGGTCTTTGCCCCCTTTGTACTCACCTGGGAACGAGGATTTCGCGGTCTCAAAACCAACCCACAACAGTTAAGGGAACTCATGCTGCTGATTGCATTTATCGCCTTTATCTCTTGGGAAACCTTCGTGCTAAGTTATTCCGTAGAATATATGTTTTTGCTGCCTATGGTTTGGGCAGCCTTTCGCTTTGGAAAGCGAGGTGCTACCTTATTGGTTGTGGTGTTATCGTTAATTTCTATCTTAACGACTGCCCAAGGAATTGGGGCATTTGCGAAAGAAACAGATCTAGACTCTATGCTGTTGTTGCAATCTTTTGTGGGTGTAGTGAGTCTCACTATTCTGATTTTGTCCTCAACCATTAGCGAACAAAAGGCCGCAGAGCAGCAACTCCGGCGGTACAATGAAGTCTTAGAAAGTCAAGTTCAAGAAAGGACGGCTGAATTATCCCAAACCTTAAAAGATTTACAAAGTATGCAAACTCAACTGGTGCAAACTGAAAAAATGTCCAGTTTAGGACAATTGGTGGCGGGAGTTGCCCATGAAATCAATAATCCTGTGAATTTCATTCATGGTAATTTAACTCATACTGAAAACTACACCCATAGCTTATTCAAGATTATTAGTCTTTATCAGCAATATTATCCTCAACCTCAAAACGAAATTGAAGAACTCATTGAAGACAGTGACCTCGATTTTATTCAAGAGGACTTCCCTAAACTCCTGCAATCGATGAAAGTAGGAGCCAATCGTATTCGTGAAATTGTTATATCTCTGCGTAATTTTTCCCGTCTCGATGAATCAGACTGTAAAGAAGTGGATATTCATGAAGGTTTAGAGAGTACCTTGATGATTTTAGAAAATCGCTTTAAGCGCAGTGTGGATCAATCGGAAATTCAACTCATCAAAAACTATGGTGAAATTCCTTTAGTGGACTGTTACCCAGGACGGCTTAATCAGGTATTTATGAACCTGCTTACCAATGCGATGGATGCTTTAGATGAGTCTTCAAACCCAGACCGGATTGATACTATTCACCTAACTACAGAGTTAAAGGACTCTAATACGGTCAGAATTCACATTGCCGATAATGGCCCAGGAATCTCAGAGAAAGTACAATCTAAACTCTTCGATCCCTTTTTTACCACGAAACCCGTTGGTCAAGGTACAGGTTTAGGTCTGACAATTAGTTATCAAATTATCACCGAAACTCATCAAGGAGCTTTATATTGCGATTCTACCCTGAATGAAGGTACAGAGTTTATTATTGAGCTGCCTGTGAAAAAAGTACATTGAAGACGAAAATGAAAATCCCCTGCTGTTTCAGTAGGGGATTTAGGGGGATTAAAATTTATCGCTTAGGAGCGAATACTGCTATACAGCGCTTCGCGCGGTAATGGGTAATGGGTAATAGGTAATGGGAAAACCATTTTTGACGCTATGCGTGCCCATTCTTCAGGCTTTTCATGGGACAACACTCTCAAGGAACATTTCGATTACTGTACCTCATAACATCGAAAAACGCTGTATTATGCGCCCACGGCTTCTTTGGCAGCGTATATGACTTCAATGGTAATCTCATCCAAACCGCGATCGCGGGAAAATTTCTCCGTATTCCGTTTCACCTTACCGCGCACAAAGCCAGACTATTTTTTTAACTGATTTCGCTTTTTACTTCAAATATCCCTACTCCTTATTGCACGAGCGAGTCAGAAAAGATAAATCTAGAGATGAATCAGTTGTCAGCATTTTTGCAGAGTTGGAAAAAAATGCCATCAAAGCCTCTTTGTCTAGCTTATTAACCTGGAATTTCACCAGAGCCGTTTTAGATTATGGTCAGATTGTCGAAAATAATGCCAAACAGGAATTAAAGTCAAGGTATGAATCTCTGTTAGGCGAAAAACTTTAACATTGTTGTACAACAAGCATCAGTGTTCTTTGGGTCTTAGGAAGATTTTGCCAGTAAGGGAGCAGCAGCAAGGAGGGTTTGGGTATAGGGGTGTTGGGGATGGGTAAAGATTTGGTGGGTGGTGTTGAGTTCAACGATTTTACCTTGATTCATGACGGCGATGCGATCGCATAAAAATCGGGCTACCCACAGGTCATGGGTGATGAACAGATAGGTTAAGTCAAACTCCCGTTTTAGGTCTAGCATCAGTTGCAGCACTTGCGCTTGTACGCTTGCATCGAGCATACTTACGGGTTCATCGCAGATCACCAGTTTGGGCTGGGTAATCAGAGCGCGGGCGATCGCCACCCGTTGCTGTTGTCCCCCAGAGAGTTCCCCCGGATAGCGATCGGTGTAAGTTTCGGTGGGGGTTAAGCCCACTTTTTCTAGCATCTCTACGACCCTTAATTTGGCCGTTTTGGGGGTTTCTAGACCGTGAATGAGGAGGGGGTCGGCAATGCTCTCGCCCACCTTCATCAGGGGATTGAGGCAGGCGTGGGGGTCTTGGAAAACCATCTGCATTTGTTGACGCAGTTGGCGCAGAGATTTCCGGTTTATGGAGGTCATCCCATTACCGAGGAATTCGACCTTACCGGAGGTGGGTTTAATTAGGTGTAAAATGGTGCGCGACAGGGTGCTTTTACCACACCCGGATTCTCCCACGAGTCCTAAAATTTCTCCGGGATAGAGTTCAAAGTTCACCCCATCCACGGCTTTAATAACAGTGGAATTTTGGGTAAACAGTTGTTGGATTAAATTACTCTCTAAGCTGTAATGGGTTTTTAGGTCGGAGACTTGGAGCAAGGGCTGCTTTTCCAGCTTTTCCAACAGAGGTGCAGTCGCTTTAGTTTCGATCGCCTGAATATGCAGAGCTGCTTCCAGCAAAGATCGCGTATACTCCTGTTGGGGATGAAAGATGACCTGCTCGCTTCGATCCCGTTCAATGAGTTCTCCTTGATACATCACCGCAATTTCCGAGCAATATTCTCCCACTAAGGCTAAATCGTGGGAAATCAGCAATAAGCCCATTTCCCGCTCGGCACATAACCGAGTTAATTCCCGTAAAATCTGGGCGGAGACGGTGACATCTAAGCTGGTGGTGGGTTCATCGGCGATAATGAGCTTGGGGTTTAATAATAACGCCAAGGCGATCGCTACCCGTTGACGCATTCCCCCGCTAAACTCGTGGGGATACTGAGACCATCGGGAGGCGGGAATGCTGACGGACTCCAAAACGGCGATCGCCCGATCCTTAGCTTCCCGATAGGATAAAGACTGGTGAGACTGTAGGGTTTCCACACAATGATCGCCAATGGTCATCAAAGGATCAAGACGAGTCATGGGGTCTTGGAAAATGAGTGCCACTTCTTCACCCCGAAACCGTTGCAGTTCTTCTGGGGTCAACTCTAGAACCGATTTTCCTTGGACTTGAATATCGCCCTCTACCTGGGACTGGGACGGCAACAGGCGCATAATCGCCCGTCCCAGGGTTGATTTTCCACAGCCGGACTCCCCCACCAAACCCAGGCGATCGCCCGCTCTGAGCGCCAAGGAGACATGGCGAACGGCCCATTCTGAATCGGGATTATAGGCGATCGACAACTGGTCGAGCTGCAACAGAGGTGGAGTCATAGGAAAGGATGTATAGGGAAATTGAATATCCTTGACTTTATACCATTTGCGATTTTACAGCATGGTGACCTCAAGATCATCTCTAATCTCTTCTAGCCCTTGCTAGGTTCCCACAAATCACATCAATAATCCCTGTGATACTTAGATAAAATGTTATAATAACAAAGAAAACATATCACATATTTTTTTATCTAGAGATCGAGTCCAAAATTCCTAAATGAGCGATCGACTCCCTCAATTATTTGATATTACTGGAGTGGGAGCATCTTGCTCCCTACATTTTTAATTATGGTATTCAATAAGAAATATCAAACTTTTGGGTTTGCATTTTGTACTGTAGCATCAATCATTTGGATAATACCTTGATCGTCAAACTCTTCAAGTTTTTCCATGACTTGTTGACAAAACCAATGATAAGTTCCATTGTGGTTTTTAAGAGATTGCACCACAATTTCAATTCCTTCAATATCTCCAATCTTTGCCGCTTCCATAATTTTTTCTAACGTCTCCAGGGGCGGAAGTTCTTGATTGGTAGGAAAATCTTCTGATTCAATTGTAGGGGTTTCTGGGACTAAGGAGCGAGTTACCCAGTCTAAATGGAGATACTTTTTCAACAGGGCAAACAATTGCTGAAAATCAATCGGTTTACTCAAGAAATCATCACATCCGGCTTCAATACTGGCGACTTGATCTTGACTTAAGACACTGGCACTCGAAGCAATAACAGTGAGGTCTTCAAACTCAGGTTGAGCGCGAAGTCTACGGGTCATTTCAAAGCCATCTAAAACCGGCATGACTAAATCAGTAATAATTAGATCGGGATGAAAGGTTTGGGCTAGAGCTAATCCCCTTTCTCCATTAGAGGCTTCGCGACAGTCAAAATCTAGAGAGATTAAAACTTCTCTTAACATTTGTCGATTGACTTCTTTATCATCAACAATCAGAATTTTGCGTCGGGGGCCGACATAACCAATAATCTCGTTTTGTTCTTCATGCAAAACGGTTCCCCAAGATTCGGTTGTGAGTAACTCTAAGTCAAACCAAAACTGACTGCCTTCACCTAAAACACTGGTGACTTGAATTTCACTCCCCATTAAACCAACAATTTGCTGACTAATGGCTAAACCGAGTCCGGTTCCTTCGGCTTGTTGACTTTTCGCGCCCACTTGTTCAAAGGGTAAGAAAATTTTTTGCAGTTGCTCGACATTCATGCCGACTCCGGTATCTTGAATACTAAATCTTAACCACAGGTAATTTTCGGAAAGGGTCGGCAAATCTTCTAGGGGTTCAACTTTCAGAATTACTCGCCCTTGATGGGTAAATTTAATCGAATTTCCTAAGAGATTTAAGAGGACTTGGCGCAGCCGTTTATCATCGGCAATTATGGCTTTGGGTAAGCCGGGGTGTTGGGTATATTCAAATTGAATTTCTTTTTTTTCAGCCCGAACCCTGGACATTTCTGCTATGCCGGAAATAAAGGCAGGCAAATGAAATTCCTGGGGAATGAGGTCGAGTTTGCGGGCTTCAATTTTGGCTAAATCGAGGATATCGTTGATGAGGTTGAGTAGGTGGGTTCCACATTGGTCGATAATTTTCACCCCGTGACGTTGGCTATTGAGATCTTGGGTGCGTTCCATGATTTGGGTGTAGCCGAGAATGCCGTTGAGGGGGGTTCGCAGTTCATGGCTCATGCTGGCGAGAAATTCACTTTTGGCTTGGTTGGCTTCATCAGCAGTGAGGCGGGCTTGTTCGAGTTCTTGGGTGTAGGTGCTGATGCGCTTGACGAGTTGGTTAAAGGCTTGGGCAACGGTGGCGACTTCATCTTGGGTGGTGACTGGGCAACGGAGGTTAAAGTTGGAGTCTTGGGTAATTTGGGTGGCGACTTGTTCGAGGGACTGGAGGGGACGGGCGATCGCCGAACTGGTGAGGAATACCAGTACACTAGACAGGAGCAGGGAACTGGCGATACTGGCAACAATGATCCGGCGACGCAGATATTCTGCTTGGATGCGTTGGGCTTCAGCTCTGTGGTACTGGTTATCAATCACTTCTTCGATCCAAACCAAGGTTTCCAGTAAGCGGTCAAATTCGATCGCAATTTGCGTGGCTTCTTGGGAGGTTAGGGTATCGATAATCGTTTGCCGTGCGGGTTCGATTTGGTCAACCGTGAGACTGGGAGGGTCAATTTTTCCCCACAGTTTGAGGATCAGGTCTCGATATTCTTGGGTGACGTGACGATATCCCGTTAGGGTTTCTTTCAGTTTGGGCAGATCGACATCGGAGGCGTAAGCGTAGTTTTGTAAAAACGTTTCAAAGGCTTGAATTGATGCTTCTACTCGGTTGATATCGGCGAGGAATTTATCGGCTTCATAGCTAAACCAAATGGTATCTCCGAGGATACCGATGAGTCTTTGGGGATGTAAGCGGATAGCGAAGACGGCGTTTTCTTGATCTTTTAAGAGCAGTTGTTGGCGGGAGGCGATCGCCAATTCTTGGTCGGCTTTATGCTGATAATATTCGCCAATATACAGTCCAGCTAAGGAACCGCAAATGGCTACCCCCAAGGACACCCCATACCCGATCGCAATTTTTTGACTAATACTCAGATGATTGATCGGTCGGATCGCCCAATCTCTAAAGGATGAGTGAGTCCACCACTGCTGAATTTTATTGATCATAGTCCAATGTAGGGAGTCCTCAATACCATGATACTCAAGAGCCTTCCGGGATAGAAAATGACCCATCTCCTTAGAGGAAATTCCCTTCTCCGATCGCCCGATACACATTGCGGATCATATCGTAATCTCGATCCTCTACGGCAATTAACGTAGATTCTTGATACTTGGTATTCGCAGATGTTGACGCTAAGGCACGAATTACAGTATTTTGATCGGCCAGAAGGCGATCGCGCAAATTTTCTACTTCCTGGGGTTTCGTGCGACTATTAACAATTAACACATCACTCGGCAGAGCTGGGCCTTTTTTGAGCAGCCGAAACTCATCCGTAGAAGCTCCTTCTGCTTCTAAAAAGTCTTCATAATCAATAATTGGCCCGGCCCAAGCGTCCACTTCCCTATTTTTCAGCGCCGCTAAAGACCCTTCCCGGCCGAGCATTTTTACCTCATAATCGGTTTTTGGATCGAGTCCCGCACTCATAAACATCTCCGTGGGCCCTAAATGGCCGCTGGTGGAACCGACTTTAACCATAGCAATGGTTTTGCCTTTGAGATCTCGGATCGATTGTACGGGCGATCCAGGAGGCAGGGCGATCGCCGCATGATAATTGGGTCGGGTAATAGCGATCGCGGGAATGGCATTGGTGCGAGCGCGAATTAACACATATTCCGAAGGCCCGACAACGGATAAATCCACGCTTCCCGCTTGCAAAGCCGAAGCCACTTGAGTATAACTCTGGACGGGATAAAATTCTACCGATCGCCCCAAACTATCCTCTAGGGCCATCCGAAAGGGTTCATAGTCTCTTTTGAGGTTTTCGAGTCCTTGAACGTCACTGATGGCTAATTTTAGGGGCACTACAGAACTATTTTCCGTAGGGGTGCGATTAGATAAACTTGGGTCTGAGGTCTGGTTGGCAGTACAACTGACCAACAGTCCTAGGGAGAAGGCGAGGAAATACCGTCTTTTCATGATTTTCAACCCAGTTATACTCTACGGCAGAAAAAAACAAACATAGATGGGCCCAGTATAGGGGATGGCTTTGGGGGTTGAGGTTATGGTTTGGATAAGGAACTGGGGGAATGGGGGGAATGGGTAAGACCTCACCCCTTGAGTTTTGACATCCTCACCGCCCTAGAAGGGCGGTGATTCCTAAACCTCACAATTTAGGTTTCTGCTTCATAGCAGTTGCCTTCACAGATTTACTCTGCTCTGGTCTTACACTCGCTCCACAGACTGACACCGCAAGTCCTGCGGCCAAGATATTACAACTGGCATTTATATCGCGATCTAAATGTATGCCACACTTAGGACATTCCCATTGCCGAATATTTAACGGCATCTTTTCAACCACATGCCCGCAATTACTACAACGCTTAGAACTAGGAAACCACCTATCTATCTTGATATAGTTTCTGCCA
>NZ_JAQPOK010000150.1 GCF_030068445.1 Roseofilum halophilum BLCC-M91
GGCAGAAGGGTAATGGGTAATTGGTAATGGGAAAACCATTTTTCACGCTATAATCCCCATTTTTCAGGCTTTTCATGGGAAGGCACTCAACCCTTAAAATTTCGATAACTGTACCTCATAACATCGAAAAGCGCTGTATAGGGAGAGGGCATTTCCGATTGCACAACTCATTTAGACTAGCTATAGCTTAGGAGCAGTGATGCATCCAATTAATGTAGTAGGTATTGGCTTAGAGGGTGCGGCTGGACTGTCGGGTACAGTACAAGAGATCGTCGATCGCGCCACACTATTGGTAGGGAGCGATCGCCACTTGGCCTATTTTCCCCAACACCCTGCCCAGCGCCTGACGTTAAATGATATCTCCCAAACCCTAAACCAGGTGAAAGAGCGACTCAGCTCAGAAACCATCGTTATTCTGGTGTCCGGTGACCCCCTGTTTTTTGGTTTAGGGCGACTGCTGCTCACTTATTTTCCGCCAGAGCAGCTCTGTTTTCATCCCCATGTGAGTTCGGTGCAACTGGCCTTTAGTCGGGTGAAAGTGTCTTGGCAAGATGCCAAAATTATTAGCATCCATGGTCGAGACTTCGATGAATTGGTGACGGCGCTGCAAAAAGGCGCGTCTCCCATTGCCGTGTTAACCGATCCGCTCCATAGTCCAGGGGCGATCGCCCATTTACTCTTGAATCTAGATTTACCTACCCATTATCAGTTCTGGGTGTGCGAAAACCTAGGGGGAACCGATGAGCTAATCCAAAGCTTATCTCCTCAAGACGCGCTGATGCGGACATTTGCCCCCCTGAATATTGTCATCTTGGTACACAAACCCCAAGATAGCTGCATTGATTTAAACTCCCTGCCTGCTCTCGGTATACCCGATCGCCAATTTTACAGTTTTGGCGATCGACCCGGTTTAATCACCAAGCGGGAGATCCGCCTCCTCATCCTGGGAGAACTGGGGCTACAACCCAAGCAAACCATCTGGGATATTGGTGCAGGAACCGGTTCCGTTTCCATGGAAATCGGCCGGTTAGTCCCCACTGCCCAAATTTATGCCATCGAAAAAACGGCGGCCGGAATTCAACTGATTCAAAAGAATGCCCGGCGCTTTCGGGTCTCCAATGTCATCTCCATTCAAGGCAAAGCCCCCGATATTCTCCGCCAAATTCCTGCCCCTCACCGGGTATTTATTGGCGGCACAGGGGAGGATTTGCAGGGAATTTTAGCCTGTTGTTTAGCCACCTTGTTACCCGGAGGTAAAATAGTGATGGCCCTGGCTACATTGGAGCATTGGCAAGAGGCGATCGCCTGGATTCATCGCCATCAACTCACCTATCGGGTGCTACAAGTCCAGGTTTCCCGCTCTGTTCCTGTGGGTCGATTTACCCGCTTTTCGCCTCTTAATCCAGTCACTCTGTTGACCATTGAACCGTTTAACTCAACGGCCAAAATTACCCATTAATCCCAGAATTAAACCCGTTATCCCCAAAATCAAAATCCCCACCAGACCACTTAAGGGTTGTCCGTCGATACCGGTTACCCATTCGGGCCAGGGGCGATGGGAGTTGGGCCTTAAAATTTGGGTTGTATCTAAACTGATTAGCCCCCAGATCCAACCCCCATGAAGTCCCCAAGCTAATCCTAAACTTCCCCCATCGACCCAACGGGCCATTACTAAAATTAGGCCCATTAGGGCCAGGCCTGGCAGTTGGATTAAACTGCCCTTCACATCCCAAATCAGATGGGAAAGGGCAAAGATTAAACTCGAAAGAATAGCCGCCCAGATCTGACCCATGTCCCCTTGCAGTTCGGTCAGTAAAAATCCCCGAAATACACTTTCTTCTATGACACCGATCCACAGACTCAAGGCTAAAATTGACCCTAAAATCTGGAAAATCTGGGGGAAAGAAGAGTTGACTCCTTCCGGTTGCCATGTTAAGTTTCCCCAGGCGACTTGTACACCATAGGCAATAAATAGGGTCAGTAGGCCCAGAGCTAGACCCCCCATTAACGAGAGAAAAATGGGCAGATCTAGGCTCAGACCATAGTCAGAAATCGGTCGCTTTTCTATCCAAACCACTGCCCCTAACAGCAGGGGAACCAAAAGATATAGGGGCATCAGCAAGGACAGTTTTTGTTGGGGAGTTAAGGGATGGGGAGGATGCCATTGCAGACGGAGAGCTACAGGGATGGCGATCGGTAACCACAGAACTACCCACAGGACAAAAAAGGCAAGACTGTTGAGAACTCCTGAACCGGGTAGACTGTTGTGAAATAGCCACCTAGAGATGAATACAGAAAACATAGCCCCCAATCCAGACGCAGATGCTCTCAGTGTAGTCTTTCGTCTGGACTTTGGCTAGGGTTAATCCGCTTCAGAGCCATTTTTATCATCCTCATCCACTTGAATCAAGTGAATGTGTTTGTAGCCCAATTTAATCTCAAATTCATCCCCTTTCTTCAGCCCCATGGCTTCAGTATAGGTAGAACCAATCACAATTTGACCATTTTTATGGACACTGACGCGGTACGTTGGCTCCCGTCCCCGGCCATCCTTAGATTTACCCGGCTCAAGCTCGATCCCTTTGGCTGCTAATACCGCATCATAGAATTCAGCCAAGTTGACCCGGATCTCGTCTTCATCTTTTTTCGTATAGTAGCCACACTTTTTCGCCCTTTCTCTACGGGAGAGTTGGGAGAGTTCGTTGACTTTTTGAAGCAGGGCTTTCCCCGTTAAGGGTGCTTCAGGAAGTTGTAAATCCTTTTGGCTCATTTGAATACCCTAATTTTCGGTGGACTTGAACAACACAGACAAAATTTTAGAGCTATAACTACACCACCCTGAAGAAACTTGCTTCAGAGTTGCTGGAGTTCACTCTTGGCGTGGTCTAAATCAGCTTTTTCCTGACAGACTTAACAATTATATTACACAATCATACTAAATTTTTGTAGTTTTTTTATTTTTTTTCAGGGTTTGGGTAAAGAATTCGTTTAGGCCTTCTTGAACCTTTTAGGATTATACTCCCTGTCCCTGTTGGTTAAACAGGAAAAAAGAGGGTTCAACGATAAGAAGATGGGATAAAACCCAAGTAGGATTAAATGGTCTCAAGCCCCATCGAGATCTATCGATCGCCCAACTCTCCCCCTTGTAAGTGCATCAGAATCCGGAAGCAAAGGTAGAATGATAAAGTCATGCCTTGACATCCTCAGTCAAACCTCTAAAGTCATGGAAGTTGTTTTTCAGATCATTCGCCAAGAGCAAAAGAGCGCCCCAAGGGTTCAACATTACACCTTGGATGTTGATCCGAGCGAGACCATCTTAAGTTGCCTCAACCGGATTAAGTGGGAAGTTGATGGCACTCTCGCCTTCCGCAAAAATTGCCGCAATACCATCTGTGGCAGTTGTGGAATGCGGATTAATGGACGCTCTGCTCTGGCTTGTAAAGAAAATGTGGCCGGTGAACTCGAAGCCACTGCACCAGGGGAGTCCCCTGCTACCATTACCATTGCTCCCTTGGGAAATTTTCCCGTGATTAAGGATTTGGTGGTGGATATGCAATCGTTCTGGGACAACTTAGAAAAGGTCGATCCCTATGTGAGTACTGCCTCAAGATCCCTTCCGGAGCGGGAGTTCCTGCAATCGCCTGATGCGCGATCGCAATTGGAGAAAACGGGTAACTGTATTCTCTGCGGCGCTTGCTACTCTGAATGTAATGCCGTAGAAGTGAACCCCGATTTTGTCGGCCCCCATGCCCTCGCTAAGGCCTATCGTATGGTGGCCGATACCCGCGATAGTCAGACTTCAGAGCGCTTAGATCAATATAATGATGCCACAGGTGGCGTTTGGGCCTGCACTCGATGCCTCTATTGTGATACCGTCTGTCCGATGGAGGTTGCTCCTTTAGAGCAAATTAGTCATATTAAAGGAGAAATTCTCGATCGCCATACGGCTGAATCTAGCCGCCCCATCCGCCATCGTAAGATTCTTCTCGATATGGTTCAAGAGGGCGGTTGGGTGGATGAACGTCAGTTTGCACTCAAGGTCGTGGGTAATGCCTTTCGAGATATTAAAGGCCTGTTGAGTCTCGCCCCCGTGGGGTTACGATTGTTAGCACGGGGCAAGTTCCCCTTTACGTTTGAGCCTTCAGAAGGTACATCCGAAGTGCGATCGCTTATTGAAGCCGTTAAAACCCTAGAATCCTCCAAGGGAGTGGGGAGTGGGGAGTAGTCAGTAGGGAGGACACGGAGACACGGAGACACGGAGACGCGGAGATGGGAGGATAGAGAAATGACCTTTTCTATTGCCTATTGCCTCCCCTAGCTTACAACCTTAACTTGTGACTATAGTCTATTACTAGCGCGAAGCGCTTATAACTTATGAGTCCTGACGAAATGCCTGAATCTACTCCTGAATTAACCCCTGAAACCCCAGAATCTAACCCTGAACCTACTCCTGAATCTGCCACACCAGAGTCTAACCCCTCCGAACCTTCCTTTGGCTGGACAACCTATGCCGAACAACTCAATGGCCGCTTTGCCATGATCGGTATCATTATCCTCCTAATTCTAGAATTCGTCAGTCAACAAACCTTCTTTGAGTGGATTGGCTGGCAGTAACGTGGAGGGAATGGGGAAATGGGGGGATGGGGAGATGGGGGGACACGGGGACGCGGGGAATTCCCCATTCCCTATTCCCCATTCCCTACTCAATCCTCTCTCCCTGACGGTTGTAGACAAAAATATCCCATTGCCCCTTGGCATTGGCTTCAAAGACGATTCGAGACCCATCCGCATTTAACATCGGATTCTGGACTTGTGTATTCAAATTACCCGTCAAATTCCGTAACTGACGCAAGGAGCGGTCATACAAATAAATATCCGTTTCCCCCTGACGGTTACCAGAAAATACGATATAACGACCATCTACCGAGATATCGGGATGGGAAGCAATCATATCTAAGGAATTGAGACCCGGTAGATCGATTAGGCGGCGATCGACTAAATCATACAAATAAATATCTTGACTGAAACCGCGATCGGAAGCAAAAACTAGATAGCGACCTCCTACATGGGGGTCAGATTCGCTATAAGCACTATTGAGACTTTTACCATTGGGATCGTAGGGTTCAGCCAGCACTTGAGGATAGCTACACCCCATCAAACTACCGAGAACCACCAGCATAGAGAACCAAAAAACAGTTGCCCGTTTCTTCTTATCCATTACCCTTCTACCCTTCTGCCTATTACCCATTACCAACGCGAAGCGTTATACCGGCCCATCAGGAATATCGAGTTCAATATTCGGGCCGCGATCGATCACTTCAACATCCCATTGCCCCCGACGGTCAGTTTCAAATACCACATAGCGACCATCCGGGCTAATGCTGGGATTGCGTACCCAACCGGGATAGGCCAAGGTTAACGCTTCCTGTCGTTTCGTGACCCGATCGTAAAGAATAATTTCCGGTTTGCCGCGAATACTACTCAGGTAGACAATGTAGCGGGCATTGTAGCTAATACTGGGAGATTCGATGATAGCGTTGGGTTGATTCAGCCGAGGGAGTTTGACAAATTGACGTTGGCTCAGATGATAGAGATAAATTTGCTGACGGCGATCGCGGTTAGACACAAACGCCACATACTGACCACTGCCACTCACCGCCGGTTGTTCATCCCGATAGCGACTATTAATGGCCTGGGGGCCGAGGGGAACCTCTACCTGGTTGCATCCCCCCAGAAGAACAGCCCAGACTCCTAAACTTAGCAGGATGACCTGGCTTAACCGAGAGCCACCGGCCATAGTTGCTTCACTCCCTAATAATCAAAATTCCCCGGTCGATCGTTGGGGCGATCGCCACTTAAATCATCGAGTGGCTCAAAATCCACATAATCTTCCCTTGGCGGTTCCGGTTCGCCGCGATCGCCATACCCAACACGATCGCTCTCTGGAGGTCGAGGGCGACGGGGTTCAGAAGGAGGACTCGACTCTCGTGACTCTGGAGGACGACCATAGGAGAGATCGTCATCCCTATCCATGGAGCCATAGGGATCTTCATAGCCCACCGAGCGATAGCTCGACGTTTCCCAATCCTCAGACCCTCTACTCGTCGTTCCCGAAGGACGGCGCGGGGGTCTACGTCCTGAGCTAGAAGAAGCGGCCGAAGGGCGGGAACTGCTCCGTCTGCGGCTTGATGAAGAGCGTCGGGGATAATCCTCCTCATAGCGATCCTCATAGCGATCGCCTTGAGTATAGCGGTCTTCCTTCGTGCCAATCATCCGTCGGGGACGTGGCTCTTCCTCCGGTTCCAACTGATCCAACCGAGGATCGTAACCATCATACCCATCATAAGTATAGGCCCGGCTCACCGGCCGATCCTCATCCACAATCGGCGTATTTTGCTTCGCCCGCGAGGTCGCCAAACCCCTCAAGCGAATACTTTCCACCGCAAAAAAAATCGCCGATCCCGTCAATAAAAACTGACCAAACGTTAAAATGGGATCGAGTCGCCATCCTTGAAAAAACAGAATCCCACCACTGAGAACCGCCACCGCCATGAAAAAAATATCATGATCCCGTGCCAGTTCTGGGCGAACAGACCGAAGAAAATACAACCCAGCGCCCGCCCCAAACAGGACAACGCCCAACATTGCCCCTGGGTTGAGTCCAATATTGACCATGACTTGCCTACTCCACGAAACTGAACGATAGCGCTGTGCGCTGGTAATAGATCGATCAAGATCTCATCAGGATCTCAGATGTACTCCCTGCAAAAATTTTACCGCAAACCCTTGAGACTCAGTTATGTAACCAAACCCAAGGATCTGCGGCTTAAAATCGGCTCTGATTCCTTAAGAGCGCTGGATTTTGTCCCGTTGACTAATAAAGATTAAAGCAACGGTTGCCGGAATGACCACAATTACGCCACCCCAGACCAGGCTCCACAAAAAATTGGCTAAAGAAGGAGTCATAGATCCTCACGCAAGATTACTAAAAGATTTACTTTTCGTCTAATTCTAACAGCAATGAGTTTACATGAGATAGAAAACAGGGCATGAAGACAGAGGGAAGGAGCATATAAGCTTCACTAGGAGGGGCTTTCATCGGAAGTAGGAAGAGCAAAGATCCTCGGCTACAGTTTGAGGTTGTTTTAGAGAGCGGCGGCTGGAGCTAGAGAGCCAGATGCTCCCACACCGAAACATCTCAGGTTTTTCCCCTCTCGTCCACAGCAGAAAACACAATTTTATAACAAACACATCAGGGAAAGTCCCATCCGATGGACTCTCTACTGTCCACTCTCAGCTATCAACGGTACACTAAGAAGAGTGACCCAAGAGAACCCGTACTATCCTATAGAAGTCGATTCTCAAATCAACCGTTAATCTATTGGGCGATCGCACCACCGGATCTCACGCTATGAACAGTTCTCAATTCAAGACTATGGCTCAAACCTTCAAACGCAAAGGAATGTCCCTGGGCGCTACCTTAGCCCTGAGTAGTTCCCTGCTGTTCACTTGGAGTCTCTTAAATCGTCCAGTCCAGGCTCAGTCAAACAGCTTGAGTTATACCCAATTGTTGGAAAAAATTGAAGCGGGAGAAGTCAAGCACGTCGAAATTGACCCCACCAAAAACCGCGCTCAAGTGAAGTTAGAGGGATCGGAGACCGAGCAAGAAGTGGTCATTTTTGAGCGCAATCCCGAATTGATTGAAGCCCTGAAAGCGAATAAAGTGGGCTTTGGGGAGCAGGCAAGCGCCGATAATCGCATGGTGTTCAGTAGTGTGGCCAACTTGTTGTTAATCCTGTTGGTGGTGATTGGGTTAATGATGATTATTAAGCGCTCTTCCCAGTCGGCTGGTAATGCGTTAAATTTTGGCAAGTCTAAGGCTAAATTCCAGATGGAGGCCAAAACTGGAGTGGTGTTTAACGATGTGGCTGGAGTGGAGGAAGCGAAGGAAGAGTTGCAAGAGGTGGTGACCTTCTTGAAACAACCGGATCGGTTTACGGCTATTGGGGCGAAAATCCCTAGAGGTGTGTTATTAGTAGGGCCGCCGGGAACCGGGAAAACCCTGATGGCCAAGGCGATCGCCGGTGAAGCAGGCGTTCCCTTTTTCAGCATCTCCGGTTCCGAGTTTGTGGAGATGTTTGTCGGTGTGGGGGCTTCGCGGGTTCGGGACTTGTTTAAGAAAGCCAAAGAAAACGCCCCCTGTTTAGTGTTTATCGATGAAATTGATGCCGTCGGTCGTCAACGGGGTACAGGTATTGGTGGCGGTAATGACGAACGGGAACAAACCCTGAACCAATTGTTGACGGAAATGGATGGGTTTGAAGGCAACAGTGGCATTATTGTGATTGCCGCCACCAACCGCCCCGATGTGCTGGATCAGGCCCTGTTGCGTCCCGGTCGCTTTGACCGTCAGGTGATGGTGGATTTGCCCACCTATAAGGGCCGGTTGGGGATTTTAGAGGTTCATGCTCGCGATAAGAAAGTGGGGGCGGATGTATCTTTAGAGGCGATCGCCCAACGCACCCCTGGCTTCTCTGGCGCAGATTTAGCCAACCTGCTCAATGAAGCCGCCATTCTCACCGCTAGACGGCGCAAGGAAGCCATTACTCCCCTAGAAGTCAATGATGCGATCGATCGCATCACCATCGGCCTCACCCTCAACCCCCTGCTCGACAGCAAAAAAAAGCGCCTCATTGCCTACCATGAAACCGGCCATGCTCTCTTAATGACCCTACTCAAAAAGTCTGACCCCCTGAATAAAGTCACCATTATTCCCCGTTCCGGAGGCATTGGCGGCTTTGCCCAGCAAGTCTTCAATGAAGACATGATTGACAGTGGATTATATAGTCGCGCCTGGTTGCTCAATCAAATTACCATTTTGCTCGGTGGAAGAGCCGCCGAAGAAGAAGTTTTTGGCTACGCCGAAGTCACCAAAGGAGCCAGTGGCGATATTGAAAGTGTGGCTAAACTTGCTAGGGAAATGGTCACCCGCTATGGCATGTCCGATCTGGGCCCCCTAGCCCTCGAAAGTGGCAATAGTGAAGTCTTTTTAGGCCGAGATTTAATGACTCGTTCCGAATATTCGGAGGAAGTTGCCACCCAAATCGATCGCCACGTGCGGGAAATTGCTGTCCGTTGCCACGAACAAGCTCGTAAACTGCTGCGGGAAAATCGCCCCTTAATGGATAAACTGGTGGATGTTTTATTAGACCAGGAAACTATCGAGGGCGACCAATTCCGAAAAATTGTCACCGACTACCAGAACAGTCAACCCAGCTCACCCGTTGATTTGGTCAAAGCTGGGAGCGCTTAATTCTATAGTAGGGGCAGGTTTGAAACCTGCCCCTACACAAGAAGAGGAAACCTGCCCCTACACAAGAAGAGGAAACCTGCCCCTACACAAGAAGAGGAAACCTGCCCCTACACAAGAAGAGGAAACCTGCCCCTACACAAGAAGAGGAAACCTGCCCCTACACAAGAAGAGGAAACCAGGTTTCTGCATCCGGCAGGTGGACTATTTTTCCTGTTTTTTCACCGATAATAGCAGGCTATGGCCGGTCTTTTCGCGAACATACCACAAGAGTTTGAGGCTGCTTAGATCGAAATCTTCAGCCAGCGTGGACATCACCTCCAAATACAGGGGAAAGCGATCGTTAAATACCCGGTAAAAGAAGACAAACTCTCCCGAAGGCACTAAGACCTTACCCACTTGTGCGATCGCCCGAAATACGAGATCGTCATTCCTGAGAATCCCCATCTCGTAAGAACTCGGATCGATGGGGCGATCGATAGATCGACTGGGAAAAGGCATAAAGACCAGATCGTAGGAATTCTCAGCTTCCCCTGCACACAAATCTTGGACTTTTACCCGATCCTGTTCCCGCATCAGAGCATTATTTTGCAAGGGTAGAACATTAGGGTGAAGGTCAGAAAAAACCACTTGAGAGCTGTCCTTAACAATACAGCACAACCCAATCACCCCACATCCACATCCGAGATCGAGAACTTTTTTACCCTTGACTAAAACATCTTCATTGAGGATACCACTCATGAACGCCTGGGCTGCAATGCCACCATAGGGGTTGAACACACCTTGGGGAACGAGAACATCAAAAATGGGTTCATCTCGCAGTAATATCGCGATCTCCCGATCTTTGGACGATAGCTCTTGGTGGAATTCCAGATAGTTTTGGCGATCGTATTTCAGGGTTTCGTCTTGTTTGAGAACAATTTTTACATCTTCTTGTTTAATCATCTTCCTTGCCTCTGAATCTAGATTAATTAGTTTTACAGGTATCAAGCTTAAAGTTTTTTACATAAATAAAACCACCAAGCAATTTCTCCATTCACCACTGCCTGGCTCGTTTTTTGGTAACCTAGGCTGCGTTCGGCATCCCCTTGAAAGCGCTTCGATTGAATATCATAAAACTTTTTCATGTGTTGGCGTAAATCCAGCGAATCTAAAACTTCAAAACCCGCACGTCTTAAAGCATCCGCATAGGATTCTGGTGAAATAAAGCGACTCACATGCAACCGATTATAGACATAGTTTTGGGTGTCTTCAGTCGGACGATCGTGGAGGCTTACCAAGTCATCAAAGAGGAATATACCTTCTGGAGCTAAGAGTCGATGCGCTTCTTCTAAGACTAACTCTCGCTCGTGAATGTGGAGCAAGGTTCCTTGACTCCAGATATGGGTAAATTCTCCATTAGAAAACGGTAAACTCGTGGCTGAAGCTTTGACAAAAGAGAGTTTTAATTGAGTAAACTTTTCCGCTTGCTTTTGGGCATTATCCACATGAATTTGACTGATATCGATGCCTACTACTTCGCACTGGGTTTGGTTGGCTAAATAGACTGCGGTGTGACCATTACCGCAACCAATATCCAGCACGCGAGAATCGGCATTAATGCCACTTTTGCTCAACATATATTCGTTCCAACGGTTGCTGGCTCGAAATAGAGCTTCTTCCTCGTCAGGAACGTTTAAATCATCAAAGTATCCCCAGTGTTTACTTCCGTCCGGGTTCCAAGGAATTTGATACTGAATTTCCACAGTATTATAGTAGTGTTCGGTCTCAGCATCAGTAAATTTTTTGCTCATTCTTGAAAATGGGTTAAACTCGGTAGATCAAGATTGAACAAGTTTAGCAGAGTTGAGTGAAATTTATGCAATTTCATGTTTGGGGAGTTGTGAATGTAATCCTATTCCTTTTTACGGGGTATGGATTGTTTCATCAATTCAAAATTCTGCGCGATCGCCGCCTCATTGGACTGCAAGGCTATACCCGTCACTTGTCCGCCCAACAGTTTATCACCAGCTTTGCCGCTTTTTTCTCGATCTTCTTTTTAGGGTTAACCCGTCCTGAGTTAAATCATTATCTGGTGTGGACAAGGTTGAGCGCTTTATTACTGCTGATCGGCATACTTTGGGAAATCTACTTAGACCGCCACTCCCTTCCCAGTCTGATGAGTGTGATTTTAACGGCGATCGCCTTAACAATCGGCTTAGTTTTGATTCTCTTAAGACCCTTACCCTTTGCCATCAACATTAGCGCCGATCTTCTGACCGTAATCATGGCCTTTATTCTCGCTTACGGAACCATACATCAAATTCGCTTACTGACAACCGGCCAAAACATTCCCCTTTCCCAAACCCTACTCTTTAGCCTGTTGGTCAAAGATTGTGCCACCCTAGGATTTGGCTTCACCATGCCCCTTGAAGTCGCTTGGTCTTTACTCTTTCTTAATGGTTCGAGTTTGATTCTGAAAAGTTATTTGTTAATCAAGCTGATGCGCGTTTCCTAGACATAATCCCGTTAAATTGTTAAGAAATATCACGAATTTGTAATATTGTAATATTTCTATATGGGATACAGAATGGATGGTTTTTAATCTAAATTTGCCCTTGACAAGCTTGGTGGTCATCAATTAGAATCTCCCTATTATTCTATGAAAACAGAAAAGTTCTATCACTTCTCAAGTAAACAAATAGGTCAAGCTCGATAGAGCTTTTCAGACTCTGGGTGTTGTTTCTAGAGGGACAACAGCTTGATACAGACCGAATACAAGAGTTCAAACAAATCAATAACAGATAGGGGAGAAAGAATGACCATTGCCACAGATTGTCCTGCAATTGGGCTAGTAGAATTGCCTCAGTTAAAGCTATCCGATCCCGATGGCAACGACTTTTATTCCTTGCGGAAGTTTGAACCGATTATCAGCAAACAAGTATTAATCTCTAATCTGCAAGCGGGTGGATTTCAAACAAAATTCATTAATCTCCGAGATGGGGATTATATCGAAAATTACGGGAAAGTGACGTGGAGAGGCATTGAACTGACCAAGAATTATGTGGGTCTGGATATCAAAAGTGTCGATCCAGAAAGTTGTGAGGTTTGGTGTATTACGGTTAACTTCACCCTCTACCGGGAAATTGCCCTGATGCTCCTTCAGCACTTGGCCAGTAAAGGCAAGCCCGTGGTTGTGGGGGGTTCCGATCCCTTTGCTGCTCCCGAAGTTTATCTGGGCAATGGTGCGGCAGTGGTGGTTAAAGATAAATCAGGATCTGCCAATTGGCCCCTGTTCAATTATCTGTTAGGAAAGGGTTCAAAAGAAGAACTAAGCGGTGTGATTTTAGCCGATGGCACGGAATATCGCAGAAATAAGACTCCTCTGCATCCCGAAGAATGGCCCCTGCCCTCGGTAGAGGTGGCTAGAGAATGTCTGGGAACCCAATATTGGATGGACCCGTTCCCCGAAGAATTAAAACCCATTGGTGCTATATTCCCAGATATGGGTTGCGATCGCCACTGCGACTTCTGCCAAACCCCCACCTACGGCACGGGATATCGCCGGATGTCTCCTAAACGGGTGATGGAATGGCTCGACGTACTCTGTGAAGCGGGCGCAAAATCAGTCGTTAGCCTATCCGATCAATTTCTGGGACGGACGATTTTCCCTGAAGGGCGACAAGAAATTCTAGAGATTATGCAGGGAGTGCGCGATCGCAATTTAGCCGTTCTCTGGCCCAACGGTCTGGAACTGAGGAAAATGACCCTCGGACGGGGACACAGTGGCAAAAAAGAAGACTTAACCCCTGACGAAGAACTGATTCACGCCATCTATGATTGGGATGGTCGCAAAGGAACCCTCGCGGGTTACCTTCCTGCGGAACGACCGATTTTTGGCCGAGAATCCTATGCCAAATTAGTCCCCTGGCAACAACATAAGCGTATTGTGCGAACCATTGTCGGAACGGGCGTTCCCATGATTAGCTATGGCGTAATTATTGGCTTGCCCGACGACGATAACGAAGCCTTATTGAGACTCGAAGAAGCCCTTTGGGAAGTCTATGAGGAAGTGAAAGCCATTAATCCATCGATCATCTTCCAAATCAGTCCCTTTGTCATTTCTCCCATATTGGGAACTCCGCAGGGCGAGATTATTCGTAAATCGGGTTTGCTGCAATTTGATGACCCAGCCCTGTTTGCCGGATTCTGGACAGCGAGCGTCAACACCAAATATCTGAGTTACGAGGAAGTGTCCGATTGGCAGTTCCGTCTGGCTCGCGTTGGCGACTCGAAAAACCTGCAAATTCCTCAACGATTCAGAACCTTGCCGGATGAAGCCAAGAATGGTGAACAGGCTGAAGTTGCAGCCTAGTCCGGGCAAGAAATTCAGGTGGGAAGGAAAAATATCTGAAAACACCGAGACATAAAGTCAAAACCAAATCAGGAGATCGAAAAAATGACAAAAGCTCCCTCAATTGGATTGGTTGAAGTCCCAGAAGTGGATCTGCGCGCACCGAACGGAGTCAGTTGGCACAACTTGTCCCAGGGAATTCCGATGATTAGCAAGCAGATTCTCATCTCTCAATTGCGATCGGGTGGGTTTGACGCTCAACTGGTGAATCTCCGAGATGGAGATGAGGAAGAAGAATACGACCAAGTTGAATGGGGAGGTCAAACCCTTAAAAAAATCCTGGTCGGTAATAAAATATCTAGCGTTGACCCAGATGCTTATGATGCCTGGGGAGTGACGATTAACTTTACCCGCCAGTGCGAATCAGCTTGTAAGACGATCGAGCATTTGGCAAGTACAGGTAAGCCGGTAGTCGTCGGAGGTTCCGATGCGATTGGCAGACCGGATATCTATTTGCAAGCTGGTGCTACAGCCATTGTTAAAGATAAATCCGGGGGAGGGAATTGGGCAATATTCGATCGCCTGCTGGGAAGGCCAGAACGACAAAAGCTATCAGGCGTACTATTTCCTGATGGCACGGAATACCGAAAAGGTTTTCCTGGCCTGCATCCAGAAGACTGGCCTCTGCCATCTTTAGACCTGGTTAAGGCGTGTTTTGGAGACAAGCACACCTATAGCGATATGCCACTGCTCCCTCATGGTTCGGTGTTCGTCGATATGGGTTGCGATCGCAAGTGCGACTTTTGCCAGACTCCAAGTTATCGTTTGGGATATCTGCGGATGTCGCCCGAAAAGTCCCTTAAATGGTTCGAGATCCAAAAAGAAGCAGGCGCTCGTGGGGTTCAAAGCTACTCAGATCAATTTCTGGGGCGGATCTTGTTTGAAGGCGGGCGACAAGAAATTCTGGATATTGTCAATGGACTCAGGGAGCGAGAAATCCCTATTGCCTGGTCAAATGGTTTGGAGCTAAAAAAGGCCACTTTGGGGCGAGCTATCCGTCCCGATGGAGACCTCACTCCTGATGAAGAACTGATACAAGCACTTTGGGGCTGGGATGGCAAGGTTGGCTGCTTCCACTCCTATATCCCTGCGGAACGACCGTTAGTCGGCCGGGAGTCATATCACAAGCTGATGCCTTGGAAAGAACACTGCAACATCATACGAGCGATCGCCAGGACTGGAGTTCCTCGGATTGGTTATGGTGTGATTGTTGGGCTACCTGATGATGACCATGATAGTTTGCTCTTCCTGGAGGAGGCGATATTTAGGCTCTATCAAGACGTTAAAGCCATCAATCCCGAAATAGATTTTAAGATCAGGCCGGTTTCTATTAGTCCTTTCGCTGGCACTCCCCAAGACCAACAAATTCGGGATTTGGGACTGCTGGCCTTTGAAGATCCAGCTATTTTAGGGGGATTTTGGACTCCCTGCGCTAATACCAAGTATATGAGCTATCTAGAGGTTTCAGAGTGGCAAATTCGTCTGATGAACCTTGCAGATCAGTACCATGTGTTTAACCTTACTCGCGAGAATGTCGAGAGGGAACATGCAAATTCCTCGCCGATTCAGAACCTTGCTCGATAAAGCCAAAAAGACCCAAGAAACGGCGGCGGTAGCATAGCTAATATAACAGTCGATCGCTACTTGCCTCAATTTCCTTACCCGTGCGCTAATTGTACGCACGGGTTCATTTTTCTAGATTAGACCTTCAGCGCCTTTCGGGTCAAAATCTCCTCAAGCTGACTTTCGTAGAAGAATTTATCCTCACCAAAAGCAGGTTTCAGGTCATTGAGCCAAGTGGCATCCGGATCGAAACGGGCAAAAAACGGTCGCTTGCACCAGTCCGGTTCGCGAGCTTGCAAAAACGACAGCACAAACACCTTCTCTCCGGCAATTTCGGCCACACCATCAATGACAACTTTCCCAGGCAAAGCCGACATCACCGGGCCCCTCGCTGTGCGTCCCAACCCGGACACTTGCTGTATGGCTTGTTGATAAATTTCCCAAGCCTTCACCAAAGGAATCCGAAAATACTCCTTCGCTCCAGTTTGCCGCTCCACAAACATATAGTAAGGAATACAACCTGCATGGACTTGCATATTCCACATTTTCGCCCAAGTCTCTGCGGAATCATTGATATGACGAAGGACAGGCGCTTGGGTGCGAATTTGGGCCCCGGTGGAGCGGATGCGTCGGATGGCTTCTTCGGCCACTGGAGTATCTAACTCTTGCCAATGCTCGTAGTGAGCCATAATGGCCAAATGCTTGCCTTGTTGGACGACTTTTTCAAATAGACGTAACAAGTCATCTGCATCGTCATCGGTGACATAACGATAGGGCCAGTAGGCGATCGATTTTGTGCCAATGCGAATGGTTTGAATATGGTCAAATTCTGGGGTCAGTAAGGGTTCAATATACAGAGCCAACTGGCGAGTTTTCATCGTCATCGGATCGCCACCCGTCAGCAATACATCGGTGATTCCCTGATGATGTTGCAGATAGTCTTGAAAGATACCCGACTCACGAGTGGCAAACCTTAAATCATCGAGGCCGACAAACTGAGGCCAGCGAAAACAGAAGGTACAGTAAGCATAGCAGGTTTGGCCGGCTGTGGGAAAAATTAAAACGGTTTGGTCATATTTATGCTGAATGCCAGGAACCGGTTCATCGTTAAAGGTGGGGACATTATACTGCTTCTGTCCGGCTGGATGGGGATTGAGTCCTCGCCGAATTTCGTTAGCAACCGCTTTGATCTCTGCTTTGGGAGCATTATTGCTTAAGAGATCCATCAGGCGATCGCGCTCTTGAGTCGGTAACATTTCTGGATGAGGGAACGTTAAGCGAAAGATCGGATCATCGGGAATATTCTTCCAGTCGATCAGCTCTTCGACCACATAGTTATTTGTGCGGAAAGGCAAAACCTTCGCCACAGCTTTCATCCCTAGAATATCCTTCTCTTGCAGATCGGTTGACTGCAAAAGAGAATCGAGATCCTTATCCTGGTAAAAGCGAATCGTTTTGGTTTTAATTTTCATGCTTGATTAAACTCATTAAAACTCAAAAGGTCAATTGATCTTAGGCATATCTTAGGCATAAACGATAGCAATACACAGAATTCCATACAGAACCCATGATGCCTATGGTTTAATTCACAATTAATTTAATCCTGTGTTCAGGGGGTGTAATTACTTATTCTTAAGGAAATCCAAGACACTCAACCATCGTCATGAGTCATCCCAAACTATTATTGATTATTAAATTATCATATTCTTGACAATTTATCTCTCTTCTCTGGCGATCGGTGGATTGAACTTAGCTCTATAGCAAACCTAAATGAGTTATGTAATGGCTGCCCCTCATCCCCCAGCCCCTTCTCCCGCAGGCGCTGCCCTGCTTGCCCTGAGCGTAGCCGAAGGGAGCGAAGTCGAAGGGAGAAGGGGAGCAGAAGTAGGGATTGAGGGAGAGGGCATTTCCAGTTGCACAACTCATTGAGACTAGCTATATACAAAACAACGGACGCTTCTGGTTCAGAAACGTCCTGCGGGTCGTTGAAATACAAAGGGCAAATATTTAGTGATGTCGATGGTTTTTATCTATAGGGTCGTATAGATGATGTCTTGCCCTACTAGCTCATGGATGAACCACTGCGATCGTAAGCGTCACTAGCTCCACTAACGGGTTTCCCTTGGATGTTATTCCAGTAGTCACCAGTTTGATCGAGTCCAACTTCGGCTGCGGAGCGGTTGAGCATGGACTGTTGACGGTTTTTCACGAGGTGATGGTGGCGGTTCATTAAAGCGCGGGCTTGATCGTTAGTAGATAACATAATTGTTTCTCCAGTTGTTTAATTAAGTGTTTTTTTCCTTACAGTTCTAACTATAGCAAACTTTTTTGTAGTCACTGCTACAGAATGGGCAATTTTAACAAAAGTTAATGATTGTACTCAGGAAGCAGGGACTGTTCAGGGAGGTAAAAACCACGGTATGCTAACCCCGTCCCAGTGAAACAAAACGGAGCTAAGGAAAAGCGTGTCTATAGAGGAGAAGCAAATCGAAGTCGGTTCCCTAGAGTGGTTTTATCGAGAAGCGCAACCGATGCAAGCGACTGAGAAACCTCCGGTTTTATTGCTCCATGGGTTGCTTTCCCAAAGCTATAGTTGGCGGGAGGTTATGCCGTCTTTAGCGGAAAAAGGGTTTTGGGCGATCGCCCCCGACTGGATCGGTGCAGGGAAATCATCACTGCCAGAAAAACGGGACTTTGCCTATACTCCTGAAGCGTTTGCTCAAGCTTTAGGAGACCTCATTGATAGCCTAGAATTGGAGCAAGTTTCCCTAGTGCTGCAAGGCTACACCAGTGTTCCTGGACTCCTCTATGCTCTGCAAAATGGCGATCGCATCCATCGCCTTAGCCTCATCAACATGCCCCTGAGCGCCAGTGCCAAATTACCCTGGAAAATCCAGCAATTTACCCTACCCCTAGCCGGAGAAATGATGACCCAAGATCCCCTGATTGTCGATCGCACCCTAGAAGGGGGATCGCCCTATCAAGTCGATGACAAAGACCTCAATGTTTATCGTCGTCCCTTTCTGGAAACTTCGGCTGCTGGACGCGCTCTGCTGGCAACCTTGCGAAATCTGAACCTGAAATCGAGTTTAGCCGAAATTAGCAGCACCCTCCCCCAATGGTCAAAACCCCTGCAAGTCATTTGGGGAGAAAACGATCCCTGGTTGTTACAATCGAGTGCTAAAGAAGCGATTTCTAGGGTATCCCAAGCCGAATTTATTGCCTTAGAAGAAGTTGGCCATTATGCTCAAGAAGACTGGCCGGAAAAAGTGTGCGAGGCTCTGATTCCATTTCTACGCAGACAAAGTGACTAGAGTTGAAAGTTGATGATTCTGGGATTCGATCCGGGTAAAGATAAGTGCGGCATTGCGGTGATGGGAGAAGATCGCCAGGTATTCGAGCATGAGGTGGTTGCTTCCGAGCAGGCGATCGCCACCTTAAAGCGATGGTGCGAACAATATGGGATTTCCGTTTTGGTGATGGGAAATCAAACCACCTCGAAAGCATGGGAAGCGAAACTGAAACCGGAGTTTGCCGAAACGGTGGAGATTATCAAGGTCGATGAGAGATATTCTACCTTAGAAGCTCGCGATCGCTACTGGCAAATGTATCCCCCAAAAGGCTTAACTCGTCTGATTCCCCAAGGAATGCGCCAACCCCCCCGTCCCATCGATGATATTGTGGCGATTATCCTGATTGAACGCTATTTTGGTTCGTTCGAGAAATACTAGAAACCGGGTTTGTGCGACAATTTTGGACTCTCAACCCAAATCTGGATTCAGAAACCCGGTTTCTCGGTTGGGGGCGATCGCTCCCTCCCTCCGAAAATTTTTACGAAACTTCAGATTGGACGCGATCGATAAATCCGCTAAAACTCTATCCTAAAAAGGGCTTGAGGAAACATAGCTGAAATTGCTCCTCAGACAAAACATGAATTTTTGTTACAAAGAACTCGATTTGGCATAAAAACACCCCCTAAAACCTGAGTACCTTATAGAGGCCTTAATTGCTTCTGACGATAAATTCATGTTTTGAGGAACCATAATGCTCAGGATTTCTACCCAAACCTCGATCGCAGCAACTACATTAGGTATCGCGACTCTGGCGATCGCCCTTTCATGTCAGCGACAGCCGAAACCCCCCTGCTTTTTAAGGGGGTTTGGAGGATCTACAACTTAGTCTTCTTTTCTAGATTCGTCTGTAGCTTGCTCAGTTTCCTCAGTAGACGAAGACGCAGCAGCAGAAGCATCCTTCTCTAAGATTTGCTCTTGGCGCTTTTTGCGTTCAGCCTCCAAGATATCCTTCATCACTGCCTGAGCTTGCTTGAGCTTCTCTAAATTCGACCGATACAGCTCAATATCCTTGAGCAGTTTTTCCACAGAGATCCCTAACCCTTGGGCGATCTTTTCTAAAGCTTGGCTACGAGTCTCCTCAGTGTTCACTCGTTCGGGATCGACCGTAGACACTAGGGTATACAAACCAATGGCAAACAGACGGCTATATTTAAACTTAGGATTATTGGCGATCGCCTTCAACCGCTCCCGCAGAGCATCCGCACCATCACCTTGATGCGGATCGGACAGCAGAGCCACCAAAGCCTCTCCAGACCAATCCTTCACCTGTTCCTTCACCTGTTGAGCATCGGCACGATAAACATTCGCGTCGCTCTCCAACGCTTGACACAAAGCCGTAAAAATAGACGCTTTGTCAGCCTCTGGTACATATCCCTCCATAAACTGGTCAAAGGACGAAACAACCCCAAGAGCATAAATGGGGTCATACTCAAAGTCCACATTGACCGACAGTAAATGCATCTCTACCATCAACTCCTCCACCACACGGCGGTAGATAGAATTGATCGGCCGGGTGTGATGAGTATAAAACGCTCGCTTGGTATCTGAGACAGTGCGGACAGTATTCACAGCTACAATTATCAAGAGTGGGTCATCCCATTCTCGCCCCTAAAGGTCACTTTGCCAAGACTTTTCAGACAAACCAGAATCGAAACCCAGTTACTAGGAGCATAAGACGGCTGCTTGAATCAAGCCCACCGCCTCCTCTCCCGACCGCAAAACTTGTTTACGATGCTCTCGGCCAAAATTATCCAGGTATTCTGGGAACCCCTTCTAGTGCATCATTTTCCGTTTCAAAAATTTCAAATACAGAATCCATCATCGTCACTTCAAACACCAACTTGGCCTCTGGGTGAACATTACAGATCCGAAAACTGCCTTTGACTTTCTCCGCATCTCGCATCCCAGCCACCAAAGAGGTTAGACCTGAGCTATCAATAAAATTGACTTGACCCAGATTCACCACCACATGCCTACTGAGCTTGGAAATACATTCCTGTAGCTTCAAACGAAATTGCCAGGCTGTAGTGATATCCAAACGTCCGGTTGGCGTTAAAACTATCACCGTTGTTCCATCTTCAGTTTCGTGTGTTCTTTGCTCCATTTTGGCTCGTCTACCTTCTCTATAGGAATTGTGGACTTCTGGTGTTGATTGTAGTATCTCCAATCGACTTGGAACAAGCCTTAGACCCATAATCAATCAGACTTTCTGGATTTAACCCTCAACATTGAGATCCTCTGCACCCATTTTAGGGCACAACCGTACAACCTCTATGGCTCTAACACACAAAAACCGTTCTGAACTGAAATAATTCTTAATCCATCATCCGCAGATCTCACTGGCAATGTTAACCTAGCGTGAATGACCCACTCCCAGTTGACATTAACCCTCCCCTAATCCTGCTCAAACCTAAACCGTGTCAATCATCCCTATTATTTTTTAGCGTGAGTATTGAATAGACAATGCCAGATTTTTTGTCTAAGCTATTGGGTCGCAAAAGTCGTAAAGTTCGCTGTACCCTAGCCAAAACCTATCGTGTCATTAGTTCAGCGTCAGTCGATGATCTATGGCAAACCGTTGTTGATTTCGCGGATGTCTCTTGGCATCCCCTCTTAGCGCGAACGAATGTCCCCAGGGGTTTAGTCCCTAAACCTGGACTAATTTTTCGCGCTGTAACCAGGTTTTGCCCGATTCCGATTCGCATTTTTGTCGAACGAGTCAGACCCAGGGAACTCTTAAGCATTAGAATCCTTGCCATGCCCGGAATTGAAGAGCGGATCATCTACCAAGTCGAGTCCACCGTTTGGGGAACGCGGATCTCCTATTCTGTTACCCTGCGAGGATGGCTCTCCCCTGTGATTTGGTCGTTTATTCGTCCCTATACGGCTAAAGTGGCGGAAGCCCTGGCCAAGGCAGCAGAGAAGGCAGCCCAAGGAAGTTCAGGAAAGAAAACGCCCCCGGAAAACTCGGTGGATTTTGGATTTTGAGTCCATGGGAATAAAAACCCATGAGAACTCCCCAAGAGCGTTAAAATTTTATGAGTAACACCGAAATTATCAACAGCGAATAGCTAATCATTATGAATCTGACCCTCGATCGCCAATCCGTTTTGGAAGTCCTGAGACCTGTGGAAGACCCAGAACTGCGGAAAAGTTTGGTGGAACTGAATATGATTCGCCAGATTGAGATTGATACTCAGGGCAATGTGAATTTCACCTTGGTACTGACGACTCCAGCTTGTCCACTGCGGGAATTTATTGTGGAAGACTGTACGAAAGCGGTGAAACAGATCCCAGGGGTTCAAGCGGTGAATATTGAGGTGACAGCAGAAACGCCCCAAGCTAAGAATAGCTTACCCGATCGCCAAGGCATTGAAGGGGTGAAAAATATTATTGCTATCTCCAGTGGGAAAGGGGGCGTGGGCAAAAGTACGGTCGCGGTGAATGTGGCTGTCGCTTTAGCCCAAACTGGGGCCAAAGTAGGGTTAATTGATGCTGATATCTATGGCCCCAATGCTCCGACTATGTTGGGCTTGGACTCCGCTAAGGTGATGGTACAAGAAAGAGGAGGTCAAGAAGTCCTAGAACCTGCTTTTAATCACGGCGTGAAGCTGGTTTCCATGGGCTTTTTGATTGAAAAAGACCAACCGGTAGTCTGGCGCGGCCCCATGCTCAATGGGGTGATTCGCCAATTCCTCTATCAGGTGGACTGGGGTGAGTTGGATTATCTGATCGTGGATATGCCTCCCGGAACCGGAGATGCCCAATTAACCCTCACCCAAGCCGTTCCCATGGTGGGGGCCATAATTGTCACCACACCCCAAAATGTTGCCCTTCTTGACTCGCGCAAGGGTCTGAAAATGTTTGAACAGATGGGGGTTCCAGTGCTGGGAATTGTGGAAAATATGAGTTATTTTATTCCCCCGGATCTGCCCGATCGCCAGTATGACATCTTTGGTTCGGGAGGGGGCGCAAAAACCTCAGAAGAACTCGGTATTTCCCTGCTCGGTTGTATTCCCCTAGAAATGTCTTTACGCGAAGGTGGAGATTCAGGCTTGCCGATTGTGGTCAGCAACCCTGAATCCGCCTCGGCTAAAGCTCTAGTTGAGGTAGCTAAGGCGATCGCCGCTAAAATCTCCGTCGCCGTCCTCGCCGGATAAATTATCCTTTTGTCCAGGTAATAGGGAATAGGGAATAGGAAAATAGTCTTAACTTGTCCCTATTACCCATTACCCATTACCCATTACCCATTTTTATGCGTAGATCTCTATTTCACTCGCCCAATGCTGTTTCTAGAATTCACTGGTTTTCCTTACTCAGTAGTTGGAAAAACTTAGATTGGTTCCTGCTGATCTTGGTGGTGGGACTTACCCTGTTTGGTGGGATCGTGATTCGCTCAACCCAGCTTAATCTCGAATACACCGATTGGGTGCAACATTGGATTATTGGGGGAATGGGTTGCATTCTAGCCCTATTTATTTCCCGTTGGCGCTACCAGCAACTCATCCAGTGGCAATGGATTATTTATGGGATTACTAACCTTTCCCTATTAGCGGTGATTTTTGTAGGGACAACGGCTTTAGGGGCGCAACGATGGATTACGATTGGGGGTTTTAATATTCAACCCTCTGAATTTGCTAAATTGGGGGTGATTATTACCTTAGCTTCTCTCTTGCACAGTAAGGGAGCTTCCACCCTATCGAGCTTGTTCAAAACCCTGGGTATTGTAGCTGTCCCCTGGGCTTTGGTGTTTCTGCAACCGGACTTAGGAACGTCTTTAGTATTTGGGGCGATCGCCTTGGGAATGCTTTACTGGGCCAATACAAATCCGGGTTGGTTGATTTTACTGATCTCTCCCCTAGTCTCGGCGATTCTATTTAATATCTACCTTCCGGCCTGGTTTGCTTGGGCTGGTTTACTGGTTCTCTTAGCCTGGACTACTCTCCCTTGGCCGCGCATGGGAGCTGGGGTTACTCTTGCTCTGACGACAGCCTTCGGGTTTTTAGGAGAAGTCTTTTGGGGACTGCTCAAGGATTACCAAAAAGACCGGTTAATCCTATTTATCAATCCTGAAAAAGACCCCCTAGGGGGAGGATATCATTTAATTCAATCCCGGATTGCCATTGGTTCCGGACAACTCCATGGCACAGGATTACATCAGGGAACCCAAACCCAACTGCATTTTATTCCCGAACAACATACGGATTTTATCTTTTCTGCTGTCGGTGAGGAGCTGGGATTTATTGGCGCGGCTATCCTGTTGGTGGTGTTCTGGTTAATCTGTTTGCGGTTGGTGATGATTGCCCAAAATGCTAAGGATAATTTCGGTTCCTTGCTGGCGATCGGGGTATTATCGATGATTGTGTTCCAGGTGATGGTGAATATTGGTATGACGATTGGCCTTGCTCCGGTAACTGGAATTCCTCTACCCTGGATGAGTTATGGGCGATCGGCTCTGCTGACAAATTTTTTGGCGATCGGCTTGGTGGAAGCGGTCGCAAACCACCGACATCGGCTAAAGTTTTAATGGATATTTTATAAATTGAGGTAAAAAAGGATGATATTACCAGGTGTAGCAGTACGAGTAAAAAATACTGGGGATACCTATTATGGCTTTACTGGCCAAGTACAACGGGTAACCGATGGCAAGGCTGCGGTACTGTTTGAGGGAGGAAATTGGGATAAGTTGGTTACCTTCCGACTTTCAGAGTTGGAAATTGATGACCCCACGACGACAAAGTAGTGCTTTGCGCTGGTAATGGGTACTTGGGAAGAATAAACCCATACCCTCATCCATCGATAATGCCCCATTTTAGCTGTTTTACGGCACTACTGCCTTGACCGTGTTAAAGCCATCTTTGTAGTGCGATCATCTTGCTTGCTGTTGTGTGCCCTAGCGAGCAAGATGATCGCACTCCCCAGGATCTAATGCACTGATTTTAGAGCGGTCAAGGCACTACAAAATTAAGCTTGTCAGTTCACTACTGGCTTGTTTTTCACTCCCCATAAGCAGTTCTCTGTAAAGCCATGATTCAACTGTATCCCTATCCCAAGCAGAAATCCCTGCCAACGATGTATGATTTACCCAGTGAAGATCCGGAGGAACCTGGATTGCCTGATGAGTTTCACGATTACCAACCGGATTTATTAACTCAAACTTGTCAATCTCCCCACTACTCTGAGGAAGACTATTTTATTGCCAGCGATCTTAATCTCTACTATGACAGCCAGCATACCCTCTGGTACAAACGCCCGGATTGGTTTGTAGTTTTGGGAGCCAAGCGTAGTCACAACCAACAAGAGTTACGTCTGAGTTATGTGATCTGGCAAGAGCAAATCAGTCCGTTTTTGGTGATTGAGTTAGCGTCTCCAGGAACGGAAGATGAAGACTTAGGACGCACAGAACGCAAAGAGAAAAAGCCGCCAACCAAATGGGAAGTCTACGAGAAAATTTTACAGGTTCCCTATTATGTGATTTACGATCGCTATCAGAATCAGTTGCGGGTGTTTGTCCTTAACTCTGGAAGGTACGAAAGGCTGGAGTTATCAGAGGAGAAAGTCTGGCTCGAACCATTAGGTCTAGGATTAGGGTTATGGCAAGGGGTGTACGAGGGAGTAGAAGGGCGATGGTTGCGCTTCTACGATCGAGATGGGGCGTGGATACCGACACCAAGTGAGCGGGCAGAGCAAGAACGGCAACGAGCCGAGCAAGCTGAGTCGGAATGCGATCGCCAACAACAACGTGCAGACCAAGCGGAGTTAGAGTTACAAAAATTACGCGAAAAGCTTCAACAACTCAATGTAGATCCCGATTCTCTGTCTTAGTCATCCTCATGCGCTTACCCTTAACTCAAACTTCCATCAACGATCGCCCCCAAAACCACATCGCTGAGGTGATCGAAACGGCAACATCGGAGTTTTTAGCCCAATGTCTGGAACCCGAAGATCTCAGTTTTCCGATGATGCCAGCGTTTGGTTCCTTTGTGCGATCGCTCGGTGTCACTCCAGAAACTTCCCCAGTAACCGATGGCGGTTACTGGGTGTATGCGGTGGTTTATCATGCTACGACTACCCCCATTGATTCGATCCATCGCGCTAGAGCCTTGGGACTCTCCCTAGAACAACTGCGATCGGAGCAACCGCAAATTTTCGCCATGCTGAAAACCGAGTTTCGAGCGGCGATCGTCGGATTTGAAACTGTTGAATCCCGGAATTCTCGCTCTAGAATTTACCAGCATTTACCCCCCCGTCCCCCCCAAATTCACCAAGCGGTTTATCAATGTCATCCCGATGAAGTGATTCGCTTTAGTGAGGAATTTGACTTTATTCGGATTTTACTGGAAATTCCCGGAACACCGGTTGATGCGCTGATTGCCGCTACCCTAAGAAATATTTACCAACTGCGCCATACGGAACAATCTTGGTTAGTGCAAGCGGGGCGAAATTTGAGTCTTTTGCTCAAGGATGATTACGATCGCCTACGCTATATTCTCAGCCAAGTTTATATCAATTAACAATTAACAATTAACAATTAACAATTAACAATTAACAATTAACAATTAACTTTGTAAGGCTTGATGATAGGCGCGAACCATTTGCGGTTCCTGTTCTGGATCGATAAATTGACAGAGGAGATCGAGGTCTAAATTGGGTAATAGTTGGCTGTGTTCAATTTCTTGATAGCCTGTAGTAGAATTCACCAATTGATAGAGAATAAAACGGTCATCTTGCCAAAACAAAACTTCTCCAACTCCTAACCATCAGCTTCTAAACCCCTAGCAGCAGCTTGATTACGAAATGTGGTCGAACCATAGCTATAAAAATCGAGATTTTCCACCCAAGCATACGTTTCCAGAAGTCTTCTAATGAGACTTTTAATCCTTTCATGTTGCGAAGAAGTTGCCATGATTTCTAATAATCCTTTATTGTAACTCAGGCGCAAATTGCGGGAGGAAGAGAGCGTTGTCAACAGAGTTTCATACTGTTGCCAAGAAATATTGTTCAAAGTAATGCGCGGCTCCGTTAGAGTGGGAGCCACTAACTGAGAGAGGGCGCTCGCTGGAATATCAACGGTAACTTTCATAAGATTTCATGCTATTTTTGCAAACAAGCGGCGATCGTTGCCATCACTGACTCGGATAAACTTGATAAATTATAACCTCCTTCCAAGCCAAACAGAATTTTGGAGGTAAGTTGTAAACAAGCTTGGGTGAATGTGCCATAATCATCGGGAACCAAATGCATACTCGCTAAAGGATCGTCTTTCGTGGCATCATAACCAGCACTGACAATCAACAAATCGGGGTTAAACTGCTCTAAAAAGGGGATGGCTTGACTCTCAAAAGGGGGCCAATACTCAGATATTCCAGAGCCTGGAGGTAAAGGAATATTTAAAACATTTTTATACTCTCCCCGCTCTGTGGCTCTACCGGTTCCGGGATAAAAGGGAAACTGATGGAGAGAACAATAGGCAATTTGCCGATGATGTTGAACGATCGCCTGAGTGCCATTGCCATGATGGACATCCCAATCTAGAATAGCGACTCGCTCGACTCCCGGTTGTGCTAAAGCATAGTGAGCGGCGATCGCCGCATTAGAAAACAAACAAAACCCCATCCCCCGTTCAGCTTCTGCATGATGTCCTGGAGGACGTGCCAACACAAATGCCGGATTGCCTGTTGCCAAAACCTGCTCTACACCATCGATCCAACCATTGACTGCCAATAGTGCCACGTCATAACTTTGAGCCGAAACCGGGGTATCACCATCGAGTAACCCCCCTCCTTTTTGGGCAATTTCTCGCACCCGTTGAATATGATCGTGGGTATGTACCTGTTCTATCCAGGGTAAAGCTGGACGCACCTCTATCGGAGTGGGGGTTTGCCAATCGAGAGATGCAGACCATGGACTGGATTTGAGGCGATCGGCGATCGCCTGAAGACGCTCCGCTCTCTCCGGATGTCGTCCCGTATCATGGCGCAAAAATTCCTCAGAATAAATAACTGGAAATAACATAAAAACTCCTAATTTCTCAACTCCTTAATTTAGTCTCCATAACCCAATTTGTAAGCTTTTCTAAAGGATCGATGCAGTAGAAGCAACTGGTATTAAAATAAAAGCCAACCCCCTTCTGGGGAATTACGGGATTTTCTCTACCCGCCATTACTCTCGCAACCCAACAGAACACGACATTGGCTAATCATGCTTTCTTTATCCTCTGCTCTACCGCAAATCACCAACGCAATCGAACGTCATCCCGAATCCCTGCGGATGAAAAAAATGTTAGTCTGTGCCTGGCAAGATATTTGGGAAAATGATGCCAAACGCTTAAAAGCCGTGTCTTTACAGGCGCTCCTGGAATCAGTGATTGATAAATATCCTACCCTAGACGATCTCAGTGAAGCCCTACAACGGATTGCGAGTACCCTGAACAAAAAACAAGAATATCAGGCGATCGCCAACAGTATTATTCTGATCTTAGGCAAAGGCTATCAGGATACAGAAGAAGCCACCCAAGTCTACACTGCTCCCCCAACCCATATTACCCTCGCCTCTAATGAACCTGTACCCAGTTCTGCTCCCGTTGTTGACCCCCCGGTAAACACTCAAATTCGCACCGGTTATGACCCCTTCAATCTCCGTTTAGAAGTGGTACGATATACCAATCCCCTCCGAGCTAAAATCCTCTTATTTTCTGCCTTACACCAAAAATCCCGTTTACAAGAACAAGATTGGGTGAACCTGAAAACCGAAAACCTCGATAGCTTGCTCTATCGCATCTACGAACAGTGTGAAACCTTTGCCCAATTAGAAGAGTGTCTTTGTACTACGGCCAACAACGTCCAAGAAGACCCCACAGAATGTAATCAAGCAGCCGGAGCTATCCTCCAATGTATGGGGCGGTTTTATCAAGATTGGGAACCGGGAATGGAAGATGCTGTACATCGAGCAAAGGCTGACCGTAATCCTGAGAAATTAACGGGTACAATGGTTCAAAATTCCTCTAATTCTAGCGATAAGGAATCCGAATCAACTCGTCGTATATTGCCTTCCTAGGGGCAAAATATATTAGCAAAATCTATTATGGGCATGATTGGCCAACTATCCATCAAGGGCATGAAGAGGACATATGAACGCTCAGGAACTGATTAAGCGCTATGAAGCCGGAGAACAAAAATTTGCGGGTGCAAAGCTCAATCGCGCCAATTTGAGAGGAGCAGATTTGATTGGTATTTACTTGTATCAAGCAGATTTACAAGGAGCCAACTTAATGTTTGCCTATCTCAACCGAGCTAACTTAAATCGGGCGAATTTAATGGGAACTCAATTGGGAGGCGCGAATTTAACCCAAGCCAGTATGACTTCGGCAAAGTTACATGATGCGGATTTACATGGCACAACGTTGCAAAAAGCCGATCTGCGGATGACGGATTTAACCTTGGCGAATTTGGTGGATGCCAATTTAATGGAAGTGGATTTGCGAGGGGCAGATTTAAGTGGGGCGAATTTAACGGGGGCTTGTTTGAGGGGGGCAAATTTACGGGAAGAGCGCCGGTCTTATATGTCTTTTTTGCGGGGAACGACCTTGCATCGGGCAGATTTACGGGGGGTGAATTTGTCGGGGGCGGATTTGTCTAAGGTGGATCTCAGTGAGGCCAATTTAAGTGAGGCCACGTTGCGAGATGCAGATTTAACGGGGGCAAATTTACAGGGGGCAAATTTGCACGGAGCCTTTTTTACGGAAGCTCTGCTCAGTCAAGCAAATTTACGTTATGCCAATTTGACCGATGCGAAGATGGAACGGGTGAATTTGATTGATGCGGATTTAATGCGGGTGAATTTGCAGGGCGCTCTGTTGGCGGATGCGAAGATGAATCGGGTGAATCTGGATGAGTCGGATTTAACGATGGCCCGTTTGAATCGGGCGGATTTGAGTCGGGTAACGTTCCGCAATGCGATGTTGAAGCAAGTCGAATTGATTGATGCTTATTTGGGACGAGCGGATTTGAGTGGGGCGAATTTATCGGAGGCGAATTTGTTTAATGCGGAGTTGAGTAGTGCTAATTTGATGGGGGCAACGTTGCGGGGAGCAACGTTGCCGGATGGTTCGATTAACCGTTGATGAAAAGACCCGGTTAAATTAAATTGACCAGAGTTGGCGATAGATGGGAGAATCGAAAGGGCCTATTGCGGCACTGTTCCCTCTTATCCCTCGCTGTCTTTTACAAAACATGGGCAGAACCTGGACTTACAATGAAGTGTTACTCCCCGGTCAGAGGGAACCATTAGGTGTATTACAGACGTTAATTGAGTCTAGGCTCTTTTCTGAATACGGTGTGTATCAGAGTGGGGAAGTGGTACGGTTTGCGGGTAATCGGGCGATCGCCGTTTCGGTGGATCTCCAGCAAGTGACGCTTCAAGGGCTGGTTGAGGATCGATATTTTCCTGGGGATGACCCGTTTAAGCAGGTGGAACAGGCGTTAGCTTCAATGCCTCTGGAGCAGTGGACGGCTTATGGTTATGTGAGTTTTGATTGTGTTCGCTATTATTATCCGTATCGGAAGGCGATCGCCAGCCCCCTACTGTATTTTTTTGTGCCCGCGACGGAAGTCATTATTCAACCCGATCAGATTCTGGTGCGTACTTTGGACTCTCCGGAACCCGTCTGTACGTTATTACAGGAGTCAGGAGGGTTAAAACCTCAACGTTCGACCACTCCTGAACTCGAGTTTAGCGATCGAGATCGTTATCAAACTCAGGTAGAAGCCTTGCAAGGGGCGATTCATCAAGGGGAATTACATAAGGCGATTCTGTCTCGCTCCGTGAAACTCAAGGGCAATTTAGATGTTTTAGGAACCTACATCCTGGGAAATCAACAGCATCAGGCGCTTCGTTCCTATGGGTTGCACCTTCCTGGGATCAGAACGGTGGGGTTTAGTCCAGAAATTTTGATGCAATTATCCCACGATCGCTTAAAAGGACGGAATTTAATGACCAATCCCGTAGCGGGAACTCGTCCGAGGGGAGACACTCCAGAAGCGGATGAACGACTCAAACGCCAGTTATTTGCGGATGCGAAGGAAGTTAAAGAACATGCCCTTTCCATTTGGTTGGTGCAGGATGAAATGCAGAAGGTTTGCACGCCGGGGACGGTGAAAGTGGTGGATTTTATGCAGGTGAAGCAGTATCAATGGGTGCAGCATTTATCGTCCCAAGTTCAAGGTCAATTGCGCTCTAATCAATCTCTCTGGGATGCGCTGAAGGTGTTGTTTCCGGGGGTGACGGTTTCGGGAATAGAGAAGGAGGTGGCGATCGCCTGGATCGATCGTCTGGAAACCGAGCCACGAGGTATTTATGCGGGGGCGATCGGCTGGATTAATTCTCAAGAAGAGGTGGATTTAGCCATTCCCATTCGGTCAGCCTATCAATATGGAGAATGGATTTATCTCAATGCTGGCGCGGGAATTATGGCCGAATCTATTGCCGAAAATGAGTATATTGAATCCGTGAATAAAATGAATACAATGTTAACCAATTTAGTTTTGGAATCTTGAACTCTCCATCTTCTACTCAACTCATCACGCCTTGCATTTGGCCCCTTTACAGCGCTTCGCGCTATAACATCGAAAAGCGCTGTATTGTAAACACCCTATCCCCCCAATTGGGGAACTCCCCGATCGCGTAGGGCTTGAATGATTTTCAGATTAGCTTTAGGAAAGGGAAATTGATCTAATTCTTCTAAGGTCACCCAACGAATTTCTTGACATTCTATGGCTTGAGGTGTACCCGAACAGTAACGACAATTATAGACATTTAAAGTTACTCGAAAATGGGTATAGGCATGGTCAATGGTAATCAGATGATCCCCCACTTCTATATCTATGGCCAGTTCTTCTTGAATTTCCCGTTTAATACACTCTGGTAGGGTTTCCCCCGGTTCGAGTTTGCCACCAGGGAATTCCCACAAACCGCCGAGTAATCCTTTATCTAAGCGACGGTCGATGAGCAGTTGTCCTTGATGATTCCAGATGACGGCAACACCGATGGTTTTGTGGGGCCGAACAGGGGGAGTTTCACGCATGGGCCAATAGGTAGGGGTTCGAGTTTGATAGGCGAGACAATGGGACATCCAGGGACAGCGATCGCACTTTGGCGCTCTCGGAGTACAAATTGTTGCTCCTAAGTCCATCAGCGCTTGATTAAAGTCTCTGGGATTCTCCCGATCCACCATAGCATCCGATAATTGCCAAAGCTGTTTCTGAGCTTTCCCTGGGGGCTTCGGTAGGGTTGTGAGTCTAGCGAAGATGCGTTTCACATTGCCATCTAATATAGAAATGGGTTGATTAAAGGCAGCGCTGAGAATGCCCCCAGCCGTGGTGCGGCCAATACCCGGTAAGCTTAAGACTTGTTCTAACTGTTGAGGAAAAATGCCCTGATGCTCTGCCATCACTTGCTGGGCTGCTCGATGGAGATTTCGCGCCCGGCTATAATAACCCAATCCTTCCCAGAGTTTTAGCACCTGTTGGAGGTCAGCTTGGGCTAAGGTTTCTAGGGTCGGAAAAGCTTGCAACCAGCGATCGTAATAGGATAAAACCGTCTTCACTTGGGTTTGCTGGAGCATAATCTCGGAAATCCAAATCCGGTAAGGGTCTTGCTCTTTTCGCCAAGGTAAGACCCGACCCGCATCATCATACCAGTGCAGTAGAGCCGCTCTCAGGGACTCCAGAACAGCAGGCTCAGGAAGCGTCCAAGGCGTTTGTGGGGATGGAGAAATTGAAGACACCTGAAGCTGCTGAAAACTTGACTTGAGTGAACCTTACCAGAAAAATTGGCTCTAGAGCAACGCCCTTCCGGTGTGGCCGGCCATAATCGTTTACAATAGGATAGGACGTATCATCAGAATTTTGGGTCTGAAACTCCGTGCAAGATGTGACCAGACTTGGGGAGTCTACAAGGGAATAATCTTTTGACAAGAGGATTTTCAGTCCGAATCGCACGGAACTCCTTTCTATGGCACGATCCCCAATAGCAGTTTTTTGGGGTGATTTTATTGCGTTTACCCTGAATAGATTGGAAATAACCCGAATCAAACAAGCTTGGTGAACAGTCCCTCAAACTCTTCAAACCGTTTACAACGCAACCTGAGCCGTTATTCTACGGCAGGGGTTTTTTGCGTCAGTTTAGTGGTGGCATTGGTCAGTGTCATTCCCCTCTACAACAAGCTGAAAACCGCTCAGGAGAAAGACCTCCAGGCTAAACTGAGTAACCGAACCTTAGCGGCTGAACAGGTGCGGCAAGGCAAGATTCAGGTTGCCGAACAGGTCACGAGCCGTACCTTTGCCCGACGGATACTTTCTGACTACGTTCGGGGCGAGGCAAGCTTGACTGAGTTGCAGGAACTGAGTTTGTTCGATCTAGAAGATGCGATCGATCAAAGCAAGTCATTGGTGGGGGTTAGTCGCTTCGATCGCACCAACCAACTTCTGGTTCATGTCGGCGTTGACTCTCCTCTGGGCCTCTCAGACATTCTCCAAGGGGAAACGGATGAGTCCATCACAGTTGGCCCGCTCACGATTGATAATCACCCCCATCTCTTGGTGAGTAGCCCCATTTTTTCTGAGCAGCAAGAGCGGATTGGCCGGGATATTGCTGTGTTTAGGATGCTCAACATGGAGAGGCTCGTTGCGGAATCTAGCGGACTGGGGGAGACGGGCGAGATGCTCTTGGCCCAAGAGAAGGGGGACACCTTAGCGTTGTTCTTTCCCTTGCGAAACGGTTCGCAGGTGCTGCCAGAACCCTTGGTTTCTGTACTCAAAGATGCGATCGCCCAAGATACAACGGGAATTGAACATTACGACGGTCAGGTCATTGCCTTTGGGACCTTGCCGAATACGGACTGGGCCATTGCAGTGCAGATGGAGCGCCAGGAACTGTATGGTGCGGTGAACCGAGATTTGATTTTTGTCGGTCTGGCAGTCTTTGGGGTCAGCACGATCGCCACATTTGGTTTGGTTTTCGTGTTGCGTCCTCTGATTGGACGGGTTACGGATGCTGATGAGTTAGAGAAAGAGGTGCTTGCCAAAACAACAGCATTTGAAGAACTCAAGCAAACTCAAATCCATTTAGTGCAAGCCGAAAAAATGTCGAGCCTGGGTCAATTAGTGGCAGGCATTGCCCATGAGATCAATAACCCAGTGGGGTTCCTAAAAGGGAATATTCAACCCGCCCAAAACTATATAAAGGATCTACTCGGACTGATTGATTTGTATCAAGAAAAAATGCCTAACCCTGATACAGATATTGAAGATGAGATTGAAGAGATTGATTTAGAATTTGTGCGGAAAGATTTACCCAAGATTATCAACTCAATGAATGTAGGAGTAGACCGCATTCGCAATATCAGTGATGGTTTGCGTATCTTCTCTCGTCAGGATCGAGACCATAAGACAGCATTTAATATCCATGAAGGCATTGATAGCACACTACTAATCCTTACGCATCGAACCAAGGGCAATGAAAAGCGGCCAGCAGTTGAAGTTGTCAAGAACTATGGTGAGCTACCGGAAGTGCAATGTTTTCCAGGTCAGTTAAATCAGGTGTTTATGAACATCTTGGCCAATGCCATTGATGCCTTTGAGGAGGCGAATCAAGGCAAAACCTTCGAGGAGATTAAAGCTAATCCTAATATGATTACGATTACCACTTCAGTGGTTGATAAACAGGTGCAAATTCAGATCCAAGACAATGCCTGTGGAATGAAACTGGAAACGATCGAACGAATGTTTGAGCAGGGGTTTACCACCAAAGAAGTTGGCAAAGGAACCGGTTTGGGGATGGCGAAAAGCCTTACGGCATAGCTTCGCTTACCGCGCATCAAATCATCACGGAGAAGCATGGTGGCTCGATCGAATGCAGTTCAGAGCAAGGCATAGGAACAATCTTCGCGATCGCATTACCCATTGTCTAGACATCACCATCCTCAGCACAACAGCAGAGAATCCTCGTAAAACCACGATCGCTCTTCATCCGTAAGATATAGCGCTTTCTGCTTCGCAGACATGAAACGCGCGGCACAGTTGTGCCGCGCCAATGGCTATATCCCGTCGTTGTCAACCTAGAAACCCGGTTGCCTTTCACCGACGACTTCTTGGGGGCCGACAATCGACAGGCAGCCAGAGGTAAGATAGGTTTGGGAAATGTCCTGGGCTTGCTCAATACTCACCTGTGCAATGGCTTCTTGGAAGTGGCTATCAAATTCAATGCCTAACCCAATAGTTTCATACCATCCCAGAATGTGGGCAATCTGAGAGTTAGTTTGTTTACCTAACGCATACTGTCCCAGGAGTTTATTTTTATTAGTCGTCAATTCTTCCAGGGTTAGGGACATTTGACTCAGACGCTCGACTTCTTCTTGTAGGGAATGAATTGCAATGTCTGTATTGCTGGGAGCTGTTCCCATATATACCACAAACTGGGACAAATCTTGACGAGTGGGATAAAAGGCAGAAACATCATAGGCTAATCCCCGTTTTTCCCGCAATTCCACAAACAAGCGGCTCGATAAGCCATTACCTAAGTAAGTATTGAGCAATTTCAACACGGGATAATCTGGACTCTTGACCGGCGCTCCAGGATAGCCGACCATGACAATGGATTGTTGGGTTTCCTGGGGTTGAATGATAGGAGATAGCCCAAATCGGCGATCGAGATTGAACTGGGGAAAAGGCGCTTGAGGAATCGGCTTTTCTGGCGCTTGCCAATCCCCTAAGATATCCTCCACTAAGGACACAGCCTCAGATACCGTAATCCGTCCGCAGATGCTAATCACCAAGTTATCAGGACGAAAATAGGCTTGATGAAAGGCTTGTAGGTCGTTTTGGGTAATGGTTTCTACTGTTTCTAGGGTTCCGAGGGGCGATTTTCCGTAGGGATGATCCCCATACATGGCTTCGCGCAAGCCTTTGAAGGCTAAAGAAAAGGGCTGTTCTTGGGATTGGCGAATGCTTTGTAGAACCAGGCGTTTTTCTAATTGTATTTGCTCTAGGGGAAAAGTGGGCGATCGCATCAACTCAGCCACTAACTTAAACAAAGGCACAAAATCCCCAGAGACAGTTTTCAGACTCATGAGAAAATAATCGGCTGCTGCATCTGCACCACAACTTGCCCCAACTGACTCAATTTGCTCGGCAATGTCTGACCATGAAAAGTTCGGTGTTCCTTTGGTGAGCAAGGAAGAGACCAAGTTAGCGATACCTGCTTTTTCTGGAGGATCGCAACTACACCCAGAGCGCAAAAACCAACGACTTGAAACAATATCAGTGATGGGGTTTTCCACCACTAACAGCACAATACCATTGGTCAGTTGTAAGCGATGGGTCTGATTCGATTGGAGTGAGCAGAGAAGACTAGCCGTCATGATGGTCATAGCGCTTCGCGCTGGTAATCGGTAAGGTGTAAGCAGCGTGGTCAAGGGCGATCGCACTCCTTCCAAATATGATACAACACAACGATCGCGCTCAGGCTAAAGCCCAACGAAGCATCTAAGATAAACCCCACCAAATTGGGAAGCACCAATTCAGAAATCAAAAGTACAATCTTTTGTTGTCGTTTTTGAGAACTCATAATCATCAATTTCCTACGCTCATACTCCCGTTTTACTCCTCTATTTTTTATAAGAGAATGCTCAGAAAATACAGAAAAATAAATCGCCCAAACTCCCCCCCAACCCCCGTAGGGTGCGTTAGCGAAGCGTAACGCACCGCCTCTCATAATCCGCTTAAAATCAACAAGAATAAGCCAAAATATAGAGAAATAAAACAAAATAAAACTCGCCAAAACCCTCTTTTCAAATGCCAACTTAACCTGCTATAGTAGAAAAATAAGTACAGCATGGTAGGGCAAAACCATGGTCAATTCCCAACCGCAGACCTTGCAAGAACAATTTCTCTTGTACACGAAGCAACAACTTTTCACCCATAACCGCAATAGTGAAGCCCAGAAACTTTGCTTCTGGCATCGCTGGCATCCCGATAATGTGAACAAGGAACATCCAACCATTGCTTGTCAGATTAAAGATGACTTAAACGGTGGTTTTGAGCTGGCTAACATCAACGTTACTATTGGGGAAGTGATCAAGAAAATCAAGAAGACGCTTGGCGAACAAATGAAACTTGATGGGGTTAACCTTGAAGAGTTGCAGCCCAAGAAAGCTGGTGCGCCGGATGTTTCGCCCTGGCAAATTTGTTATCATTGGCTATGGGATAAAGCCTTTCCTCGGTGGATGTTTGGGAAGTTGCAGAAACACGAAAAAGTGGTCTTAAACAACGGATGGTTAGAGTGTATGCCACTTAACGCAGACGACATCCGGCGACCCCGTGGCGCACCCCAAGAACCCCCAACAGAATTAATCGCCGATTGGGGATATCAACTCCAATTACAAGTACCCTTTCCCAGGTATTTACTATTATTAAATCAGTCAACCGATGGGACTTACTCCCTTTGTCCCTCCTTGGGTGTTTGCAAAGAGTATGAGGTATCGCAGGCAGTCGAAACCATGCCCAAAAATGCTAAGTGGCCGGGTATTTACTTTGATTCTGGAGAGGCAGAATTTTTGGCGATTGTTTTGCGCGACGGTTGGCCGTTTTCGGATTTTCCAGAGGACGAAATACCGGAATTAACGGGAGCGCAAATGGTCGAGGTGTGGGAGACATTGCAAAGGGTGGAATGGCAAGGATTTTATCGCCGCTATACGGTGGTGGATATGCCCTCTCCCTAAATCCCTCTCCCACGGGAGAGGGACTTTTCTCCCCTTCTCCCTTCGACTTCGCTCAGGACAGCGCCTGCGGGAGAAGCGCCGTCCTGAGCGTAGCCGAAGGAGGGTTGGGGGATGAGGGGCAAATGCCAGGGGTAGGGGCGGGTTATACCCAAATCTAGGATACCTATCGATAACTTTGCTGAACCCGCCCCCCCCAACTGTTGGGCTAAATTGGATCAATTAACAATGAGCAAATTATCGTAGGGTGGGCAGGAGGATAAGCAAAATGATTCAAATCCTACAAGCATACCCTGCCAACCTTTGACTAAATTGGATAAAGTATTTTCAACCAGGAGGTAAGACCATTGGTTAGTTCAATTAATATCGATTCTCTGATTACAACCGATCCTAAACTGCGTTCTGGGCGGCCGATTATTGCGGGGACTGGAACCTCGGTGCGTCGCGTGGCGGCTCTGTACAATCAAGGATATGGCGCGGAGGAAATTGGGCGACGATTGGATCATTTGACGTTGACTCAAGTGTATGCGGCTCTGACTTATTATCATGCTAATCGGGAAGCGATGGATGGGGATTTGCAGGCAGAACAAGATGCCTATACTCAGTTGGCCCAACAGCACTATCAACAGAGAAAAGTATGAGTGTGATTCGTCTTTATCTGGATGAGGATAGTATGGATTCGGCCTTGAGGGAAGGGTTACAGCGTTTTTCGATGTTATGAGGTACAGTAATCCAAATGTTCCTTGAGAGTGTTGTCCCATGAAAAGCCTGAAGAATGGGCACGCATAGCGTAAAAAATGGTTTTCCCATTACCCATTACCCATTACCCATTACCCATTACCCATTACCCATTACCCATAACAGCGCGAAGCTCTGTAACTCATTTAGGTTTGCTATATAAAGACAAAAAGGAGAGGGGTATACTAGATCGAAGTTCAAGGCAACCCCTACAAGGTTAGCTCACCACAGGGGTTTTAGCCGGGTGACCACATAGCGATCGGGGTGTAAATATTTTCCAGCCACACGCTGAATTTCTTCAGGAGTCAAAGCTTGAATGCGATAGGGATAACTCACGGCTTGCCTAGCTTCGGCTACGGTATTGTAATACCCATACAATCCGGCCAATTGACTGGGAGTTTCCGTAGAGAAGGCATAATCATTACACAGTTGACGCTGGCACGATCGCAGTTCACTCTCCAAAATGGGGGTCGTGCGTAGGGTCTCCAGGCGATTTTGAATGACTGATTCTACATCGTCGAGATATTTCGGCTCTAGCCAAGCGGTAATCGTAAACAGGCTAGAATCCTGTTGCAGAGAAAAACTACTGCTAATCCCATAAACTAAACCCTGTTCTTCTTGTAATTCTCTCACGAGACGGGAGGTGCGTCCACTGGCCAAGAGTACAGAAATTAAGTCTAAAGCATAAGCATCGCTGAGGCGATCGACTCCGGGCCCTAACCAGGCCATCATTAACCGAGCTTCTTCTAAACGAGGATACTTTAATTCCTTTCTGCGAATGGTTTCTAGAGGAAAAATAGGGGGTGTTTTGGAGGGGAGTTGGTGGGGTAATGATGCTCCCCATCGCTGCTGATGTTGACCATTTTCTCTCCCGTTCCTTTCCCTCGGTGGATCTTCAAAATGGACAAAACTTTGACTGACTAAATCAATGGCCTGAGTTTCACTAATATCTCCTACTAACACCACGGTCATATTCTCCGGTTGATAACAGTGGTGATGAAATGCCTGCATTTGTTCTGGTGTATGGGTTAGGACTTGCCTTTGTGTCCCTAGTACGGAGCGACCATAGGGATGATCGGGATATAAATGTTCCAACAAGGAGGAAAACCCTAACCAGTCTGGATCGTCTTGAGTTTGTCTTATTTCTGACATCACTACTTCTCGCTCTTGCAGAAATTCCTCTTTCGGAATCGCCGGATAGAGTAAAATTTGGGCTAAATAGGGCAGGGTATCCGCCAGGTGAGGAACCGCCGTATTGATGTAGAAATGGGCATAATCATAGCTGGTAGCCGCGTTACTGACTCCACCCCGATTTTCAATCACGCGATCGAATATTCCCGGCCCGATCTGATCGGTTCCTTTGAACACCATATGTTCTAGAAAATGGGCCAATCCTGGCAGTTCTTCCGGTTCATGCATTGCCCCGGCTCTCACCCACACATCCGCAGCCACTGCCGGAGTGGCTGACATTTGTTGATGGATTAGAGTTAAGCCACTGTCGAGTTTTAGGGTACGAGCTGGAAAATGGGGGAAAGATAATAATTTTGCCAAGGGTTTGACAGTTTATATTATTTGCTGGCGGAATTGTATCGATTTTTATTCTGTTTTTTTGTAGCTCAGAATACAAAATTTGAGATTCTGGGGATTTTTCAGCCGATCACCCTTCGTAGGCACAACAGCGAGCAAGATGCCATTTTCCAGTATTTGTAAACACTATAGAGCGCAGCGCTATATGACGTTAAGGTTGGGTTTCACTTCCCTCTACCCAACCTACTTTTGCGACAAAACCTGCACGAATTCTTGATGCTCTTCTGTTGCTATTCCTGTTTGCAATACCTGCAAAACCCGCCCTAAATTACCACTCAACAGCGCCTCAACATCTAACCACAACCCCGGATAGACTTCACTGCGAATGATCCCCTCCTCATCAGCTTCCAATTTCTCAAATTGACCCGCTCTCAGGCGAAACCAATCGATCGCCCGATCCTCAACCCGCCATACCAAATATTCTTGCACCTGATGGCGACAATACACCTGCAACTTATCTTGCATATCCAGAGAAACAGTCGAAGCAGAAATTTCTACCACTAACTCCGGCGCTCCCACCACATATCCCTCCTCATTGACGATAGACTGTCCTTCCCGCTCAACCCGGAGGAGGATATCGGGTTGGGGTTCGTTGTTGCTATCGAGAACCACTGTTGCATTATCGCCTCCTTGACACCCTGGAGTCATAGACGCATAAGCTCCCAACCAAGCGATCGCGTTAAAGTGAGGTTTACCATGTTGGTTAATGCGTAACGGTGATGCCATATAAACCACTCCTTCGATTAATTCCGCTTTCTTCAACTCCGGCATGTTAGAATAGCGGCGCTCAAATTCTGGGCGCGAAAGATGGTCTCCATTTTCTAATCGCGGAATATTGGGCGATCGAGTGATCATTGTATTCGTAACCATAGTTATCTCTCCTTAGTTTTTGATGCTGAGGATTCATTAATTTGAATTTTAACGAAAAGCCAAAGAGGAATAAATAAAAAAAATATCGGCACAGCCTATATCCTTTCAGGCTGCACCGATTAACCCATTCATTGCCAGGGCATAGGGCTAATTCAACGCTTCTGCTCCACCAACCACTTCTAGCAGTTCTTGAGTAATGGCAGCTTGCCGAGCCTTGTTGTAAGACAGGGTAAGTGTGTTAATCATTTCACTGGCGTTATCCGAAGCACTACTCATTGCTGTCATCCGAGCAGCCAATTCACTGGCGGCAGATTCTTGCAGGGCCCGTAGGAATTGGTTTTTAATGAAGAGGGGTAACAGAGCCTCCAGGATTTGGGCGGGATCTTGTTCAAAGATCATATCTCTGGGGAAACCACCTTCTTCTGGAGAGGCTACTTTTTCCCTGGAAACATTAAAGCTACCATTGGCTGTAGTTAAACGGAATACTTCATCGTCAACCACTTCTAACCCTTGGGGCGTTAAGGGGAGTAGGGTTTGAATAACAGGTCTGGAGCTAATCAAGGAGACGAATTTGGTATAAATCAGCTCTATCCGGTCTACTTTACCGGAGAGGAACCATCCGAGAATGTTATCTACAATTTCGTCTGCTTCTTCGGCGCTCGGTATTTGGGCTAGTTCTGTACGGGTGGTGGCAATGGGGACTTCCCGACGCTGGAAGTATTGAACGGATTTACGGCCTAAGAGGGCATATTCGTAGTTGAGGCCGTCTTGTTCGAGTTCTTTGGCTCGAATTTCGGCGCGACGGATGACGTTACTATTGTATGCGCCACAGAGGCCGCGATCGCCGGAAAAGACAATTAACCCAACGGTTTTGACTTCCCGATTTTTGAGCAGTTCGAGGTCAACATCTTCAAACTGAAGGCGACTTTGCAGACGATACAGCACTTGAGCTAAACGGTCTGCAAAGGGACGGGTGGCTAAGACTTGTTCTTGGGCGCGACGCACTTTTGCTGCGGCCACCAAACGCATGGCTTCCGTAATTTTGCGAGTATTTTTAACGGATTTGATGCGATCGCGGATCGCTTTAAGATTTGCCATAGGAAAAACGAGGAGATAGGGGACAGGGAAGAGTCAAATAGTGGATAGGGATGAACTATCCACTATCAATGCTGAGTTGAAGACCCTGGACTGAGCGCAGTCGAAGTCTAGGCAGAGACTAAGAAGGTTTGCTTATATTCAGCGATCGCTTCTTTTAACAAGCCTTCTGCTTCATCGGTGAGTTTCTTCTCACTCTGAATCACTTCGCCAAACTTGGGTTTGCTGGATTTCAGATAATCCCGCAGTCCTTGGGCAAAAGTGGCAATTTTTTCCACCGGAATATCATCAAGATATCCATTCAATCCCGCATACACACTGGCCACCTGTTCGGGAACACTCAAAGGAGAGTTTTGGGGTTGTTTGAGTAACTCTTGCAAGCGTTGTCCCCGTGCCAATTGGTCTTGGGTCGCCTTATCCAAGTCAGACGCAAACTGGGCAAAGGCTCGCAGGTCATCATACTGAGCCAATTCCAGTTTCAGTTTCCCGGCTACTTTTTTCATGGCTTTGGTTTGAGCCGCCGATCCCACACGGGATACAGAGATACCCGCGTTAATGGCTGGACGCAAGCCAGAGTTAAATAGGTCAGCAGAGAGGAAGATCTGACCATCCGTAATCGAAATTACGTTGGTAGGAATGTAAGCAGAAACGTCCCCAGCTTGGGTTTCGATAATCGGTAGAGCCGTCATACTACCGCCTCCTAGCTCATCATTGAGTTTAGCGGCACGCTCTAGCAGACGGGAGTGGAGATAGAATACATCTCCAGGATAGGCTTCACGACCGGGAGGACGACGGAGCAGTAGGGACATTTGCCGGTAGGCTTGGGCTTGCTTACTCAAGTCATCGTAGATAACTAGAGTATGTTTGCCTTTGTACATGAAGTATTCCGCCATACTTGCCCCGGTGTAGGGAGCAATATATTGGAGGGTGGCGGGGTCACTGGCGTTAGCGGCAACCACGATGGTGTAGTCCATGGCTCCCTTTTCTTCTAGGGTGGCTACGACTTGAGCTACCGTAGAAGCTTTTTGACCGATCGCCACATAGACGCAAACTACGTCCTCTGACTTCTGGTTAATAATCGTATCAATAGCAACGGTGGTTTTTCCCGTTTGGCGATCGCCAATAATCAGCTCCCGTTGCCCCCGACCGACAGGAATCATGGCATCAATCGCCGTAATCCCCGTTTGCAGGGGTTCGCAAACCGACTGACGGGCAATAATTCCCGGAGCCGGAGATTCAATCAAGCGGCTTTCGCTGGTCTTGATCTCACCTTTACCATCGATGGCCTCACCCAAGGGATTAACCACCCGGCCAATCATCGCGTCACCGACGGGGACTTGGGCAATCCGACCAGTAGCCCGAACCGAGCTACCTTCTTGGATATTGGTTCCATCTCCCATCAATACGGCTCCCACATTGTCCTCTTCTAAGTTCAGGACAATGCCCACCGTTCCGTCTTCAAATTCTACAAGTTCTGCGGCCATGGCGTTGTCTAAGCCATAAATCCGCGCAATACCATCACCGACTTGCAGAACCGTACCGACTTCAGAGACTTTTACATCTTGGTCGTACTGTTCAATTTGTTGTTGGATAATACTGCTAATTTCGTCTGGTCTGATAGCTACCATATGCGTTTATTTTTGGATGTAACAGGTGTGCTTAGGGGTCAACAGTTGTCAGATTTTGGCCAGTCCCCAGGGGGGAGACCCAAGGTTTACCAGCCCTAGGCTAGGGCTAGACCAATACGCCGCAGTTGGCCGCGCAGACTGGCATCAATGACTTGAGATCCCACTTGGATGATCACGCCACCAATCAGGTCTGGATCGATGCGAGCTTGCAGTTCCACATCTCTAGCGTTGGTCATTGCTTTTGTCCGTTCGGCGATCGCCCGGCCTTCCTCTTCCGTTAGTTCTACGGCTGAGGTGACCTGGGCCAAAACCGTTTGATTCAATTCCCGTAATCGGGTCAGATAGGATTGGCAAACCCCATCTAAAAATTGGATGCGTCCCCGATCCACCAGTAGGAATAGGAACCGTTGAACATAAGAGTCCATTTGATCTTGAGTAATTTGTCTGAGAACCCCTTTTTTCGCCTCTGGGTTAATCAGGGGATGACTCAGCAGTGAGCGCAGTTGCTCGCTACTCTCCCACATTTCTAGGATTATGCGGGCATCATCGCCAAACTTCTCCGTCAGGTCATTGCTTTGGGCGATGGACATTAGAGCTTCGGCGTAGGGTTCTACAATCGAACCGACAATTGAACTGTTTTTCATCCGTTTCCTCCTACCCTAGCAATGCACCGCCCGATCAGTTGATGCTGAAGATCCTCGTTTAATTCATCTCTGATTTGGGATTCAACCCGTTGCATCGCTAAGGCAACAACCCGTTTCTTCAGTTCAGCAATCACTCGACTCTGTTCAGCTTCTAGATCTTGAGCGGCTGTGTCTTTTAGTCTTTGGATGTCTTCATCCGATTTGGCCAAGATGGCTGCTTTAGCCTCTGCCGCTCGCTCCACCGCCTGTTGACGGATTTTTTCAGCTTGAGCTTGAGCCTGAGCGAGATTTTGTTCTTGTTCTTTGAGTGCCGATGCCGCTTTTTGTTGTCGCTCTTCGGCATCTTTAATGGCGTTTTCGATTTCTTCGCGCCGAGCGGCTAGGGTTTTTCCCACCGCAGAGCGACCAAAGTACACCAGCACTCCGATGATAATAACGAGGTTAACGAGGTTCGTCTCAAGTACATCAAAATTGAGTCCGAACCCATGTTCTGTTGCTTCTGTTGCCAGCAACCAAAAATTACCCATGCTATGAAAGTCCATTTGAGCGCAGTTTTTCTACAGGTTTTCCTCGCTTCTGACCCAGGGTTGGGCCACACACGAAGTCCGAAACGTTCAGTTGGGTATCGAAGGGGCCAGAGAAGCTCCAGACAAGGAGGGGATCAACTGGCTTGCAGGAGTTTATCTAGGATTTGGCGACTCAGTTGGTCTACCTGTCCTTCTAGGACTCCTAGGGTTTCCTGTTTTTGTTGATCGATTTCTTGTTGGGCTTGCTCCCGTTTGGCTTGCGCTTCTCGCTGGGCCTGAGCCATGTTCTGAGCTGCAATTTTATCGGCTTCAGCTTGAGCTTCGGCAATTACCGCTTGCGATTGTTTGCGAGCGCCTGCGAGTTCTTCTTCGTACTGTTGGGCGAGTCGTTCGGCTTTGGCTAAACGTTCGCGTGCTTCGGTTAAATTGGAACGGATATAGTTGCTCCGTTCGTCTATGGCATTACCCAGAGGCTTATAAAAAATCTGATTCAGTAGGGCGGCTAAGATCAGGAATTGGATGGCCATTACCAGTAACGTACCATCTAGGTCAAAGAGACCTCCCCCTTCCTCCGCCGCAGCTTCTACTGCTAGAAGTATTGTCCAATCGATCATTGGCGATCGTCCCCAGTTTTTTAACGATTTGTTCTGGTTTTATAGTTTTCCTGGTCAAGAGAACAGGGTTTCCCTAGAGGTTCTAGGGAGTTGGCCCTCATCTGTAACGGAACTGACAATCTAGACGATTGAGTTCAGTTAGATTAGGGTAGAGATAGAAAACTTTCCTATCTCTACTGTTCGTTAGCCCAATGGCTTACGAGAAGGGGTTAGCAAATAAGAGTACGAGGGAAACGACCAGACCGTAGATGGTTAGCGCTTCCATGAATGCCAAACTCAGCAGGAGAGTGCCTCGGATTTTTCCTTCAGCTTCGGGTTGACGGGCAATCCCTTCTACGGCTTGACCGGCAGCGTTTCCTTGTCCAATTCCAGGGCCGATCGCCGCTAAACCAACAGCCAGGGCAGCAGCAATAACGGAAGCAGCAGCAACTAATGAATCCATGATGGGTTCAATCTCCTTTTTAAATTGAGTACACTTGATAGGATTTTTTGTTTCGGCTTGAGACCGAAGATCTTCAGAAAGAGAGCTTTTCTCTAGGTTGGGATGGGTATCAGCCTTATCCCTTGACGGCTAACTATGTTCTTCTTCGCCATGATGGGGATCTTCTAGAGCTTCCCCAATGTAGGTGGCGGCCAAGGTCGCAAAGATCAGGGCTTGAATGGCACTTAAGAATACTCCCAATGCCATTACGGGCAAGGGAATAAACAAAGGAACCAGTAAAACTAATACCCCAACCACCAATTCATCAGCCAGAATGTTACCAAATAGACGGAAGCTCAGGGAAAGAGGCTTAGTAAAGTCTTCAATTACCTTGAAGGGGAGCATGAAGGGTACTGGCTCAACGTAGTGAGCGAAGTATCCTAAGCCCAGTTTTTTGATTCCGGCGTAAAAATACGCTAGGGAGGTCAAAAGGGCTAGGGCGACCGTGGTATTGATATCGCTGGTTGGTGCGGCTAGTTCACCTGCTGGCAAATGGATAATTTTCCAGGGAACTAAGGCCCCTGACCAATTTGACACAAAGATGAACAAAAATAAAGTACCGACGAAGGGAACCCAGGGTCGATATTCTTTTTCACCCATGGCATTTTTGGCCAGGTCTCGAATAAATTCCAAAGCGTACTCCATGAAGTTTTGCATTCCGCTGGGGACTCTTTGGACGTTTCGAGTGGCGGCGACCGAGGCAATCACAAGCAGTCCAATCACAAACCAGGAGGTGATTATGACTTGCCCATGAACTTTGAGATTACCGATTTCCCAATAGAGATGCTTACCGACTTCAAGCTCGGCGAACGGGAGGCTATGATAAGCGTCCAGGAAGTTAAGCATATCCATTATTAAAGAGGGTTCAGAGTTAGGAGTCCGATCGAAGTGGCTTCGACCTATACTCGAACGGTGAGGTTAAGTATGGGTCGCTCATCAAGGTCTGGCCGCTAAGACCAAAGGTTATGATGAGGGGGGCTTGCCTTTTTACGAGATTCCACCTGAATTCCATGGGGCGATCGCTCGCCAATTATGGAGTTAAGGTTGTTCTAAGAACATAAGCGATGATCGCAGCTTTATAGGTTAAAAACCCCAAAAAGATAGGCACGATTTCTAGCTGTTTCCATTGGAAGGCGACAATCATCACGCCAATGAATACGGCTAAACCGGTGTTACCGAGTCTTTGTTTTTCTCGTCCGATTCCTTCTACGTTTTTGGCCAACAGTCTGAGGTAAACTACCCCGGCACACGAGCCGATCAAATAGCTGAGGGCGGTTGTGAGGCTATAGAAAAACCAGACTGATAGGAAGGCAATTCCTGTCATACCCAAAGCCCAGAGGTACAACTCTTTTTGGAGTTGGTAATACTCATCCATTGCGCCAGCCGAAGCGGGCTGGAGAGGAGCTTGGGGCAGGTTTTCTGCTGTTGGCGTTGGCGTTTTTGGAGATTCGTCGGAGGTGTTCACTTCGACTGGTTAACCCTAAATTGTTGGTGTGCGTTTTCTCATCACCGGATTAGGTAAAAAGGTAACATTCCTTTGCAGGAAACAAGGATTCTGTGGGGGTTGCTCTCTTTAGGAGCGCCACAGAGGATTGAGCCAAACTTTCTTTCAGGTGACCCTGAGAGGTCTGTTCGTAGACTCCCTGGCAATCATATCACGGACAGGGGTCAGTTTCTGAAGAAAGTGTTAATGTTTTGAGGCAATTAGGGAATGGGGAATTAGGGAATGGGGAATTAGCGATCGCCCTCTTTGGTGGTAGGGGTAAGAAGGAGCAAGTTTTGTCTCAGAAGCGATCGCATTTCCTCTAGTCCCTGTTGGGTTTGCGCCAGGATCTCGCCAACGGTTTGTTGTCCATCACACCCTTGCAGCAATTGAAATTCTTCTTCCGATAGGCTAACCGGTTGATAGTCCGGGTTCAGAATGCTTTGGGACGGCCAACCATGGAGACAGGGATTGGGTTCGGGGATGGCTGCGGCTAGGAGCCGATCCTCAGACCAGTCGCAGTAATCCAGGGGAGGACGAGCGAGGAAGAATTCGTAGTGAGTCAGTTCTGGGTCGAGCAGTTCAATCAAGCGATAGCGCTGGCGATCGCTCAGATTTTCGACCCGTTCCATCAGTTCGGGAGCTTGGCCGAGGAGACGTTCAATCGTCCAATACTGGGGATTAGAAAAGCCGACAAAGGCTAATCCGGAAGCCTCGATCAACTCAAACAGGGTATCAATGGTGTAATCAATTTCCTGGGGATGAACGTACATATCCGCAAAGCATTCATCCCGGTGATTTTCCAGGGCCCAGCGCCGTTTGTCTTCGCGCACGATGCGATTATCTTCGGGCAACACGGAAAAAAGTTTACGGCCGATTTTTACTCCATCTTGATAATCTCCCCGATGTTCTCCTTGGAGCAGGGAGATCGCCTGTTGCATGAGCTGAATTTCAAAGCGTCCCAATTGGGCATAGACAAAAATATGCAATAGTCCCCCTGGAGCTAACTTACAAGCCAGGGATTGAATACCGCGAATCGGATCGGGAAGGTGGTGTAATACGCCCACACAGTTAATCAGTTCAAACTGTCCAGGAATTTGTCCCACATCATACAAACTGAGGTGATGAAATTCTACTCGGTCGGCCCCCGATCGCTGACAACGCTCCTGAGCCACTGAGATCGCTCCAGCACTCAAATCCATGCCCACCACAGAAGCTTGGGGATTCAGATGAACTAAGTATTCAGTGCCTACCCCAGTTCCACATCCGGCATCGAGAATCCGGATATCTTGACGAGGGGGCTTACGTCCCGTGCAGAACTGGTAAGCCGCCAACCAATTCCAGCGCCAGTTGTATCCCGGAGGGGGTTCATCAAGCAAAGGTTCTGGAGGAAAGGGGTAGGTATCGTAAAGTTTGGCTACAGCGTGACTAATAGCTTGAGCTTCGGACATAAGTGGGGGAGAGGGTGATTTCTGCCAGATCTGATTATCCAATATTTGGGCCGCAGGAATAACTTAGGGCTGAGGTCAAGCCATTGGCTCAGAGAGATTTAATGTTGGGTACTACAGCGCCGTTTCGGGAAGTTTAAGGGTTCCTGGATGGGTTAGCCCTGGCTAATAACGTAACAAAACTTATCTTTTTTCTCAGTCAGGGGACTGCGATCGCCTATGATGTAGAATCGTTACGCTTTTTAATAAACAAGGGGAGTCAAGCCAGACTACCCTTAAGATCAAACATCAATAGCTATCAGGGATCAGTCCTCTGGACTGGTCGATAGCCACAAGCCGTTTAACGCAATTGCTGTAAACATCCAAAGGGAGCTAAGAAGAGCGCATGACTATCAAGGCAAGTGGTGGAAGCTCCGTTGCTCGTCCGCAACTGTATCAAACGGTTGCTGTTTCAACGATTTCTGTTGCTGAACAGCAAGACCGTTTTTTAGGGCGGACTGAACTCGGTGAGCTTTCAAGCTATTTCGAGTCAGGTCTCAAACGGTTGGCGATCGCCGAAATCCTCACTAAAAATTCTGAACTGATTGTTTCACGGGCAGCCAATCGGATCTTCACCGGTGGTTCTCCCATGGCTTTCCTAGAAAAGCCCAAAGACCCAGAACCCGCCCTCGTAGGAGCCGGAAAAAGCAGGAACGTAGGTACAGAAACCTTTGTAGAAGATAATCGCAGTGGCGGACTCTTCTCAGGATTTGGGGCTTTATTCAATACCCCCAGCACCGGCCCAGTACCGGCTGGATTTCGTCCCATTAACGTTTCCCGTTATGGGCCGTCTAACATGACCAAATCCCTACGGGATTTAAGTTGGTTCCTGCGTTATATTACTTATGCGATCGTGGCGGGAGACCCCAATATTCTCTCCGTCAACGTCCGGGGACTCAGAGAAATTATTGAAGGCGCTTGTTCTACGGCGGCTACCATCGTAGCCCTACAGGAAATGAAGGCCAGTGCTTTAGGGTATGTCAAAAACAACCCAGAATCGAGCGAAATTGTCGGACAATATTTTGACGTAGTGATCGCTGAATTCAAAGCCTCCACACCGTCAAATAAAATCCGTCAACGGCCAAGCCTGGATCAACAGGGACTGGAACTGCCCCAAATTTACTTCAACGCTTCTGAGCGTCGGCAAAAATTTGTCATGAAGCCCGGACTCTCCACTTCAGAAAAACAGGACGTGGTGAAAGCGGCCTATCGGCAAGTCTTTGAACGAGATATTACTCGGGCCTATTCTCAATCGGTTTCTTATCTAGAATCTCAGGTGAAAAATGGCGATATCTCCATGAAGGAGTTTGTACGCCGTTTATGTCTGAGTCCTCTGTATCGCCAACAGTTCTACGAACCGTTTGTCAATAGTCGGGTAGTAGAACTGGCTTTCCGCCATATTCTCGGTCGAGGTCTCTCGAGTCGGGAAGAATTCCAGAAATATTTCTCCATTGTTTCCGATGGCGGACTACCAGCATTAGTGGGCGCTCTCGTCGATTCCCAAGAATACGCGGATTACTTCGGAGAAGAAACAGTTCCTTACTTGCGCGGTTTAGGGCAAGAAGCCCAAGAGTGCCGCAACTGGGGGCCCCAACAAGAGCTGTTTAACTACAGCGCACCGTTCCGCAAAGTGCCCCAATTTATTACCACGTTTGCGGCCTATAACCGTCCTCTACCCGATCGCCATGTATATGGTTCGGGTAACGATCCCCTGGAAATTCAGTTTGGGGCGATTTTCCCCAAAGAAACCCGCAATCCGAGTGCGAGTCCTGCGCCCTTTGGTAAGGATACGCGCCGTTTGTTAATTCATCGGGGAGCGGGGATTGATAGCCAGGTTTCGGCTCCAAAATCACGGGGTAAAGCTCCGGGGACTTTAGGGCCGAAGGTCTTTAAGTTAGATCAAATACCGGGGACAGTGGGTAAAAAAGCGGGAACTAATGTGAAGTTCTCGGAAACGTCCACTCAAGCAGTGATTCGCGCCTGCTATTTACAGGTCTTTGGCCGGGATGTGTATGACGGTCAACGGCTGAAGGTGATGGAAATCCGCCTGGAAAATGGAGATATTACAGTTCGGGAATTTATCAAAGCCCTGGCTAAATCAGATGTGTTCCGCAATCTGTACTGGAGTTCTCTATATGTAGTCAAGGCGATTGAGTATATCCACCGGCGGTTGTTGGGTCGTCCGACTTATGGCCGTCAGGAAATGAATCAGTATTTCGATCTGTGTTCTAAGAAGGGTTTTTATGCCCTGGTGGATGCGATTATTGATTCCGTTGAGTATGGGGAGGCTTTCGGAGAAGATACGGTTCCCTATGAACGGTATTTGACTCCGGGTGGATTATCCTTACGCACCATGCGCGTGGGTAGTCTGCGGGAAGATATGGGTCAACAGGTTAAACCTGAAAAAGCTCCACGCTTTGTTGAACTCGGCGCAGTTACGGAATCACGCGGTGACATTGAGGTGCAAGTGCGGATCAATCAAGGGGTTCGCAAGCAACGGGAGCAGCGCAAGGTCTTTAAGTTAACGACTTTGGTCAATAAACCGGCTGTCAATGCTTTGATTGGTGCAGCTTATCGCCAAATCTTTGAGCGGGATATCGCGCCATTTATCGTCAGGAATGAATTCTCTGGTTTAGAGAGTCGTTTGACCAATGGTGAGATTACGGTCAAGGAGTTTATTGAAGGTTTAGGCTGTTCGGATCTGTATATTAAGGAGTTCTATACGCCTTTCCCGAATACGAAGGTGATTGAGCTAGGAACGAAACATTTCTTGGGTCGTGCGCCGTTAGATCAGGCGGAGATTCGTAAGTATAACCAGGTGTTGTCTACTGAGGGCATTCGTGCCTTTATTGGAGCGATGGTTAATAGTATGGAATATCTACAGGCCTTTGGTGAAGATGTGGTTCCCTATTGCCGTTATAACACCCTACCGGCAGCTAACTTCCCGAATACAGAGAAGCTGTATAACCAGTTGACGAAGCAGAGCAAGGAAATTGTGGTTCCTAGCTTTGAGCCAGTCTAAAGGTTATATCCGTTAAAATTTGAGAGCGATCGCCGCTAGTCGGCGAGAGTAGAGTCCATTAGGGGAGGTGCAAACTGCCATCCCTAATGGATTTTGTTGTGCATTGGAAAATCATTGGAAAAAATGTGAACAGTTGTAACGAGCCGGAAAAGTGCAAATAAATGGTCTTAAATACTTATGCTGACAGGCTTAGAGAAGCGCTCAAAATGAGGAAAAATGTAAAAAAATGTTAAGAAGTGATTTAGGATGTGAACTCCATGCCTGACAATGAGTTCGGACGGATATAAAACCAATGAAAAATATTCAGAGGTTAAGTATCCGGCGATCGCTGAGTCAAACCCTATGTTTTTAAGCTAATCCCCTTGAGCTATGCCAAGGTTCCTTAAAACGGCAAACGGCAAATTCATTAACTCAACGAAGTTGCTACGGCGCTAGACTCAGACCCTTTGGCGCAAGCCATCTCTATAAAACCAAATTGGTGACATTTTCTATTCTGGAGGACTCCACAACATGAGTATCGTCACGAAATCCATCGTGAATGCTGATGCTGAAGCTCGTTATCTCAGCCCAGGTGAACTGGATCGGATCAAAGCTTTTGTAACATCTGGTGAGCAACGTTTACGGATTGCCCAAATCCTCACCGACTCTCGCGAGCGCATTGTTAAGGAAGCAGGCGATCAACTCTTCCAAAAACGCCCTGATGTGGTTGCTCCTGGTGGAAATGCCTATGGCGATGAAATGACCGCAACCTGTCTACGGGACATGGACTATTACCTGCGTCTGATTACTTATGGAATCGTGGCCGGTGATGTAACCCCCATCGAAGAAATCGGTTTGGTTGGTGCAAAAGAGATGTACAAATCTCTGGGCACTTCCCTGGATGCAGTGGCCGAAAGTGTTAGTTGCATGAAAGCTGTAGCCACTTCCCTGATGTCAGGTGAAGATGCGGCTGAAGCCGGTTCTTACTTCGATTATGTCAAAGGTGGTCTTTCCTAGACTGACCTAAGTTTTAGCCAAGGCTCAAGGTTTGAGCATTAACTACAACTGACCATTTTTAAGTAACTTCATCAAGAACACAACCATGCAAGACGCAATTACTGCTGTTATCAATTCTTCTGACGTTCAAGGTAAGTACCTTGATTCTGCTGCTCTGGACAAGCTCAAAGGCTACTTCGGAACCGGCGCTCTGCGGGTTCGTGCAGCTACAGCCATTAGCGCCAATGCTTCTACCATTGTGAAAGAAGCAGTGGCTAAAGCTCTGCTGTACTCCGATGTCACCCGTCCTGGTGGAAATATGTACACCACCCGTCGCTACGCTGCTTGTATCCGTGATTTGGATTACTACCTGCGTTATGCGACCTATGCGATGTTGGCTGGAGATCCTTCCATCTTAGATGAGCGGGTTCTCAACGGCTTAAAAGAAACCTATAACTCTCTGGGTGTTCCCATCGGTTCCACCGTTCAAGCAATCCAAGCGATGAAAGCAGTAACTGCTAGCTTGGTGGGCGAAGCGGCTGGTAAAGAAATGGGTGTGTACTTCGATTACATCTCCTCTGGCTTAAGCTAGACTAAGTGCTTCAACTGAAGGTAGTGCTTTATAAACGCCCTTCAGAAGTAGAGTCTGGGAAGTCTAGGGTAAGTCCTAGACCGTTACAAGCCTAATCGCGAGAAAGGGTTTGTTTCGGGGGTTGAACTGTCAGATGATAGAGCAATAACCGATCGCAATGGTCTAGAATTGGCTCTTGACTCCCAGACTGGGGAGGGTAAAGTAAAAAAGTTTTGATAGCATTTTTTCTGAATTTTTGGATCGCAATAGGAGAAATTAGCCCATGCGGATGTTTAAGGTAACAGCTTGTGTGCCGAGTTTAAGCAGAATTCGGACGCAACGAGAACTCCAAAATACTTACTTCACGAAGTTAGTGCCCTATGATAATTGGTTTCGTGAGCAACAGCGAATTATGAAAATGGGTGGCAAAATCGTTAAGGTGGAGTTGGCCACTGGTAAGGTGGGAACCAACGCTGGTTTACTCTAATGTATATCGATTGCGCTCTGGATGCGGGTTGGCCCCACTGATAGAGCGATTCAAAGAGTTTTCTAACAGAGCAAGAGTAAGGGTTTAAGCTTTACTTTTGCTTTGTTTTTTGTTAGAGTCCATAGAGAATTCAGTAAATTATCATACTCATTGAAGCTTCAACAGTTAATCCCTTGGATCGATCCCTCTGTCAAGGAATGGGCCATGGAGGCGCGACTATTGCGATGGTTAACCTTCCTGTGGTTATCAGTTGGGCTGGTGATTTTGTTTTCGGCCTCCTATCCTTTGGCTAATTCCCATGGGGATGGGCTTTATTATGTGAAGCGACAAATGGCTTGGGCGTTCTTGGGCTGTGTGGGATTTAATGTGATGGTGCATACGCCGTTAAAATCCCTGATGAGAGTATCCCAATGGGTTCTGCTGTTATTGCTGGGGTTGATTGGTGTGACGGTGATTCCGGGATTAGGGACAACGATTAATGGTGCGACTCGTTGGTTGTCTTTAGGGGGGTTGCCGTTACAACCGTCGGAGTTAATTAAGCCGTTTTTGGTGTTGCAAGGGGCCCAAGTGTTTGGATGGTGGCCGTCTTTAAGACCGATAATTCGCTGGCGATGGTTGGCAATTTTTGGGGCGGTGTTGGTGGGGATTTTGCTGCAACCGAATCTGAGTACGGCGACGTTTTGCGGGATGACGCTGTTTGCGATCGCCGTGGCTTCGGGTTTGCCCTATCGCTTGTTGTTAACCACGGGGGGAGTGGGATTGGGTTTAGGGATGTTGAGCTTAAGTATCAATGAGTATCAACGGCGGCGGATTATGACGTTTTTAGACCCTTGGGCCGATCCCGTTAACGATGGCTATCAATTGATCCAAAGTTTATTGGCGATCGGCTCAGGGGGCTTTTGGGGCACAGGTTTGGGACTCTCGCAACAAAAATGGTTCCATTTACCGATTCACTACACGGATTTTATTTTTGCGGTTTATGCGGAAGAGTTTGGCTTTGTTGGCAGTCTGCTGTTGTTATTGATGTTGGGGGTATATGCCACCTTGGGGTTAATGGTGGCGCTGAAATCGACGGATAAGCTGCATCGTTTAATTGCGATCGGGGCTACTTTTTTGTTGGTGGGGCAATCGTTGATTAATATTGGGGTGGCCACTGGAGCGCTGCCAACGACGGGTTTACCCTTCCCTATGTTTAGCTATGGGGGCAATTCAATGATTGCTAGTTTGTTGTCTGCGGGCTTGTTGGTGCGAGTGGCTAGGGAGAGTCGTCAAGCGGCGGTGGTTTCTCTGGAGGAGCGCCGGAGTCGGGTTTCCAACTCTGGGTAGGGGTTATATCAATTAATTGGATTCAAGAAGTGGGCAAGATGCCCGCACTCCTCGAATTCTTTGATCTGACTGGAGTGGGAGCATCTTGCTCCCTAGATTTTTAATTAGGGTATTTCCGCTTTGCAGACATGAATAAGCAGACTTGATATTACTTTGAGGTCAGAAATGGGGCGATCGCCTCACAAATGGTTTCAAACTCAAACTGATTAACCCGCTCTATCAGCCATTGGGCGATTTCTGGAGGGTCAATCTCTTGACTCAGGTCGAGAATCGATTCATGATCGGCTTCAATGGCTCTTTGATGGAGGGCCGATAGACAATCCAAAGATAAGGTTTCCCAGGGTAAATCGCCCTTAGACTGAACGTTCTGGGCAGTCTCCAGACTAGAGGTGAGGTCAACGGTTGGCTCCAGGGAGCAGGTTTCATAGAGATAACGAACGCCCAAATGTTGGGCAATTTTGTCGAGCAGTACGGTTTGCTGAAAGGGTTTGCTGATATAGTCATCACATCCAGCCCCTAAAACCTGTTGTCGATCTTCCTCAAAGACATGGGCGGTGACGGCGATAATGACGGTTGCTTGACCTTGAATGCTGGCCTTAATCTGTTGGGTGGCTTCTAACCCGTTAACCACGGGCATCCGCATATCCATGAGGATCAGATGGGGTTGCCAGCTTTGCCAGAGGGCGATCGCCTCTTGGCCATTTTCGGCAGTGTGAACTTCAAACCCCACATGATTTAACAGATGCAACAGGAGTAAGCGCTGCTCCCGTTCATCATCAACGACTAGGATGCGATAGGTGGGCTGATCGGGAGCTAATCCGGCGATCGGTTGTAGGGGGCGATCGGTTGCAATGGATTGAGCTTGTCCCAACTCTAAGGGAAGATCGAAAAAGAAGCGACTCCCCAAACCCACTGTAGAGTCTACCCTTAATTGACCTCCCATTAACTCAACGAAATGTTGGCTAATGGCTAATCCTAGTCCCGTTCCTTCTTCGTCATTTTGCCAGCCATGGGCGACTCCTAATGCCTGACTTTGAACAAAGGGTTGAAACAACAAGTCTCTATTTTCCGGGGCAATACCGATGCCGGTATCAGAGACGATAAACCGAATATAATGGCGATCGCGATCGGTTGCAGGGGTAGGGGATGGGATGACTTCGAGGGTAACACAACCCTGGGACGTGAATTTAATCCCATTATCCACCAGGTTAAGCAGAACTTGCCTTAACTTTTTTTCATCTCCATAGACATATTGAGGAACGCGATCGTCAACCTTGATTTTTAGGGCTAACCCTTTCAAACGAGCTTTGAGCTGTAATAGGCTTTTGAGATTCTCTAAAATTTTGAGTAAATCAAAATCTGTGGCATTCAAGCTCACTTTGCCCGACTCGATTTTCGACATTTCTAGAACATCATTGATTAAATTGAGCAAATGTTCGCCACTTTGATTAATGATTTTCAGTTGTTCTTGCTGCGTCGAAGACAAGGAGCCATCTCGCCCCATCACTTGGGCAAAGCCTAAAATTGCATTCAAAGGAGTCCGAAATTCATGACTCATTTTCGCTAAAAATTCACTCTTAGCTCGATTAGAAGCATCGGCATTTTCTTTGGCAACTTTCAACTCTTCCGATTGGGTTTGGATGGCTTCAATTAATTTAGACTGCTGAATAGAAACACTGAGATTATTACTGACATCAATCGCCATTTTAATTTCATCTTCTTGCCATTTACGAGCCGCTCCATTTTGATAAATACCCAATAATCCCCAGAGTTGATTGGAGCAAAAAAGAGGGAGCATTAAGTAAGATCTCGCCTGAATTGTTTCGATAAACTTCAAATACTCCACTTCAAAGCCCGCTTGATAAACATCGGTCATGCAGAGATATTGATAGGCATGAAAGGAAACGGATTCCGCCGTCATAGACAAGACAGAAGAAGAACGCTGATTCGGGGTATCAATCCAACTTTTTAGGGCACAACTTTCATCCGTAATCAGTTCTGGAGAAAACACACAATCGATATCGAATAAAGAGCGCCAACCCGGAGCCACAGAATCCGTGATAAATTCACCGCTCCAATCTGAGTTTAAGCGATAAATCGCCACGCGATCGCTCTCAAACAATTCTCGAATTTCATGGGTTGTGACTGCCAAAATAGTTTCTACATTTAAGGCTTGTTGCATCTGGGCGAGAATCTTGGCAATCGCCCGTTCTTGTTGAGCTATTTTTTTCAGTTTTTCTTCGGAAGTTTTTCGTTCTATTTCGGCTTCAGATCGTGCCACAAAGACATCTAATATTGCTCTTTTTTCTTCATTCACCTCCAGTGGCTTAACATCCAAAATAGCAATATAGCCAATCACTGTGTGTGAACTGTTTTTCAAGGGGAGTCCTAGGTAGCTTTGGATATTCAAGCTTTGAATCAATGGATACTTGCCAAACTCCTCTTGGCAGCGATCGGAATAATAAACTTCTTGTCCTGATAAAATGGGATAGCAGGGTGCGTCCAGCACATCTAGTTGAGAAAGTTTTTGGATTTCTGTACCATTCCAAAAGGCTAAAACATCAACTTGTCGGAGTTCGCGATCTCGCACTTTGGCAATCAAAGCATAGGGAACTTGAAGAAGATTGGCTAAATATTGAGTGCAACTTTCAAAAAAATCATCTCCTGTCGAGGTTCCGATCCCTTGAGAGAGTAACTTAAAAGCTAATTCTCGTTGTTTTTGGGCAGTAATATCAACACCAAATGATTGAATATCCACCAAGGTTCCACTCCGATCGAGAATGGGTTGATTCGTCCAACGTAACCATCGAGATTGTCCTGTCCCAGAGCGATATTCATATTCCCAACTTTGTGGAGTTAAGGTTTTTAATAAATGGATAATCTGGTTTTGAATTTCTAGACGATCATTGGGATTGACTAAAAAGGAATTTAGAGACCGATCGATGAGCTGAGTTTTGGTTTGATTAAAGAATTGACAAAAATATTGATTGACGAAGGTCAGTTGAGTATTGGGTTGCCAGCGACAAATCAACACATCTTCTTGGACTTCGATCAGTTCTCGATAGCGAGTCTCACTTTCTTTGAGTTCTAATTCAATGCGATGGCGTTCGGTGATATCTTCGACCATGCCCAAGATGAATTCGATTTTTTGGTTTTCTTGAAGGGCAGAAATGGTGACTCTTCCCCAGCGAATGGTTCCACTGTTGTGAACATAGCGTTGTTCGATTTGATAGGATTGAGTTTGAGCGAGTAGCAGATGTTGAAAGTGGGTATCATGGGCACTCCGGTCTTCGGCATAAATTAGATGGGATGATGGGATGGATTGCAATTGTTCTGGGGAATAACCAATGAAGGATTGAAAGGCAGCATTGGTTTGCACAAACTGACCATCTAAGGTGGTAATGTAAATGCCAATCCCGGCTTGTTCAAAAACGGCCTGAAATCGAGCTTCGCTGTGTTGGAGGGCAGTGGTTGCCGTTTCTAAGGCTGTGATGTCTCGAATTACGAATAGGGCAGTTCGATCGGATAAAGGGGAGACTTTGGCGGAAAACCACATGCGTTGTTCTTCGATGGTGAGGTGATATTGCAGGGTTTGGGTGTCTCCGGTGACGATCGCCTGTTCAATGGCTCTTAACTGCTCATGGGCTTGGGCTTCGGGTAAACAATCATACAGGGTTGTGGATAACTGGTTTTCAGGAGGTTCCCGCAAAAATTGGGGATTATTGGTCATAAATTTTAGACAAACCCCCTCCTGGTTATAGACGACGATCGCGTCATCCATGGCCATTAACATGGCTCTTTGTTCAGCCTCCACCTGTTTTTGCCGTAGCACCGTTCCTAATTGGGAGGCGATCGCCGAAGCAAACGCTAATAATTGATCGCCTCGATGGTGAAATTCTAAGGTCGAAATTCCCGATAGAAACAGCACCAACACCGCGACCACCTGTTCCTGCTGTTGCTCTCCTGGACGCGATAAAATCGGAATCCACAACCCTTTCTGAATATGGCACAGAGCCGCTAAATCCGGTTGTTGGCAAATTTCCGGCGATCGCTGGGGCACATCCGGCACATACTCAGCCTTTCCAGTGACCCACACTTTCCCCAGCAAACCACTCCCACTACTCCAGATCTGGCTTTGACGACCGAAACGAAACCGCTCTAAATGGCTCAAGACCTCTGGCGGTTCCTGCTTATGACAATGCCAAACCGGACTGAGGCTTAAGACCCGACCCTCATCACTCGGTAGCCACACCTCACCATAGCTCCAACCACTCGCTTCACACAGGTGTTCCAGAGCCGTATAGAGAGCCGTATAGAAATCTGGCGATCGGCTAATCTCTTGAGTCACCTTCAGTAACCATTGGGTCTGCTCTTCCGCCTGTTGGCGTTTCAGAGCCGTTTGCCGAATACCAATCCACTTACCCAAACTTTGAGCCATCAGCTCTAAAATTTCCTGAGCTTGAGTATCAAAACGCTCCCCCTGCTCATGGGTTGAACCAAACCCTAACACACCATAAAATTCATCCTCGACCCAAATCGGTGTGCCCATAAACGTCTCCAAAGTATAGCGCCCTAAATTCAAGGGTTTGACCGGTCTAGAACCGCGATCGCCTTGTTCGTGGGTAATCGTTTTTTGTCGGCGCATCACCCAATCCAAATAAGTATCCTTAAAATCCAGTTGCCTGGATGCATTGATAAACTCAAGGGTTGACTCCACCCCATCAATCACATACCTGTCCTCTTCCACATGACCAATCAAGCCAACCGAACACCCTAAAATCGAACAACCCGTTTGTAGATAATCCCGAAATAAAGCTTCGATTGTCCGATAATGGGACGTACTTAAACGATGGATCTGTTTAAGATGGAAGCTAAAACGCTCCAACTTCTCTTCCATCAACCGACGATATTCAATTTCTTCTTGGAGACGGAAATTTTGGGTGAGGAGTTGTTTTTGGGTCTGAGAGGCTCGAATATGATAGTCAATCCGGGCCAGCACCTCGGATTTGAGAAACGGTTTAGTCACATAATCGACTGCTCCCACTTCAAAGGCTCTCACCTTATCAATTTCTTCTCCTAGGGCACTAATAAAAATAATTGGGATATCCTCAGTTAAGGGATCGGCTTTGAGTAAGGAGCAAACTTGATAACCATCAAGTTCTGGCATTAAAATATCTAGTAAAATCAAGTCAGGGGGCATGGCCTTAGCGCCCGATATTGCCAATGCACCTGTGACTGCCGATCGCACCTTATAGCCTTCTCGACTGAGCATCTTAGCAAACATATGCAAATTGGCTGGGATATCATCAACCACAAGGATATTGGGTTTAACTGGGACTGGTTCCTGCTTAATCATTAGTGATGGGTCAGATATATGAATGCAAAATGGGAAGTAGGTTGGAGACAGACCAGTAGAGCCAGGGGAAATTCAAAGTATTTTTTGATTCATTATAGCTCTGTGATTATTCTTTATTGTAAGTCTCTATGGATGTTTTTGCCATAAAGGGGGTTGTTTCGGGGTGAGTATATAGAAATTCTGCCCTAGAGACTCTATTGTTTTAAGATGAAGATTCATTGAGGGCGAAACGGATGTCTTCTAAGCGAGCCATACTCTGTGTTGATGATAACCCAATTATTTTAGATAGCTTAAAGCGACAACTCAAGGCTTGGTTGACTTCGAGCTATTTGATTGAGCAAGCAGAAAGTGGTATTGAAGCCTTGGAAATTGCCCAGGATTTGATTGCCGATCGGATAGATATTGCCCTGATTATTTCCGATCATATGATGCCGGGAATGTCCGGGGATGAACTTTTGATTAAAGTGCATGACTTATCCTCAAAAACCCTAAAAATATTACTGACGGGTCAAGCCAGTGCAGATGTGGTTGGGCGAGTCGTTAATCATGCCAAGTTGTATCGTTATATTGCTAAACCTTGGGATGAAGAAGATTTGAAATTAACAGTAACTGAAGCCTTACGCAGTTACGATCAAGACCAGAAATTAGCCCAACAAAATAAAAAATTACAACTCATCAATGCTGAACTGACGGAATTGAATCAAGATTTAGAGAAAAAAGTTTCTCAAAGAACCCAGGAATTAGAACAAGCCAAGCAAACCGCAGAATTAGCGAATCGGGCTAAAAGTGAGTTTTTAGCCAACATGAGTCATGAGCTGCGATCGCCTCTAAATGTGATTTTGGGATTTTGTCAATTAATGGGGCGTTCGTCTTCGTTGCCCGCAGAACATCAAGAAAATCTTCGCATTATGAATCGTAGTGGACAACATTTATTGACATTGATTAACAATGTTTTAGATTTGTCAAAAATTGAAGCCGGTCGCATCACTTTAGATGAAAGTTGTTTTGATTTTATGAGGTTAATCGATGACTTAGAAGGAATGTTTAAGCTGAAAGCAAAACAGAAAAATATAGAATTGTTTTTTGATATCTCTCCTAAAGTACCTTACTATATTTGTACCGATCAAGTCAAATTACGTCAAATTTTAATTAACCTGCTCAATAATAGCCTAAAATTCACCGAAGAAGGTCATGTAAGTCTGAGGATTTCAACCGTTAATCCCCAGGTCGATCCATCCAGTCATAAGGTGGTTTTACAAGTTGAAGTCGAAGATACTGGGCCGGGCATTGCTCCAGAAGAGCAGCAGAAATTATTTGAAGCTTTTGTGCAAAGTAAAAGACGAAAAGTGTCTCAGGAAGGAACGGGTTTAGGCTTGACCATTGCCCAAAAATTTGTGCAGTTAATGCAGGGCACAATCACTTTAGAAAGTCAAGTCGGTTATGGCAGTAAATTTCAGTTTACCATTGAAGTGTTCAGAGTCAGTTCCGATCGCGTGCTGCCCACCCATTCGAGTCATAGAGTCGTGGGTTTAGCTCCAGAGCAACCCGTATACCGGATTCTGATTGTGGACGATCAGTGGGAAAATCGGCAACTTTTGTTACAATTTCTAGAGCCAATTGGTTTTGAAGTGAAATTGGCCGAAAATGGACACGAGGCGATCGCCCTTTGGGAAACTTGGAAACCTCACTTAATTTGGATGGACATCCGAATGCCAGTCATGAACGGCGATCTCGTCACCGAATATATCATAGCCAATACCCCAGCAACCGAGCCAGCCCCAATTATTATTGCCTTAACAGCCAGCATCTTAGAAGAAGAACTCGATCGTATTTTGAGTGTCGGATGTCATGACTGCGTACTCAAGCCCTTCACAGAAGACCTGATCTTTGAAAAGATAGCTGAATATCTAGGTGTACGTTATATTTATGATCATCATTCACAAGAACTCCAGGAAAAATCCCTTACCTCTTCCCCTTCTGCATTTAGTCTCACATCCAATAGCCTCAAAGTTATGCCCCATCAGTGGCTTCAGCAACTCTATCAGGCAGCAGATGCCATTGATGACGATCGACTGTTACAGTTGATTGACCAAATTCCCGATCGATACTCAACTCTTGCACAATCCCTAACGGATTTAGTCAAAACCTTTCGCTGCGATCAAATTTTAAGTTTGATCGAAGATACCCAAATGGATAATTTTAATGCCGATCGCTAGAGAACCAAACAACTGTGGATACTTATAAAGGGAATATTCTCATTGTTGACGATCAACTGGAAAATCTCCAGGTCTTATCTCAAACCTTGTCAGAGGCTGGCTATAAAGTTAAGGGAGCCGTTAAAGGAGAGATGGCTCTGAGAGCTTCTCGATCCGGAAATCTCGATCTGATTCTGTTAGATATCAAATTACCTGACATGAGTGGGTATGAGATTTGCCAACAACTGAAGCAGGAGGAAAAGACCCAGAATATTCCCATTGTATTTTTAAGCGCTTTAGATGAAGTTCTAGATAAAGTCAGAGCATTTAAGGTTGGAGGGGTCGATTATATTACCAAACCTTTCCAAGTGGAAGAAGTGTTAGCTCGGATTGAGCATCAATTAACCATTCGACGACTGCAAAACCAACTGCAAGCGCAAAATAAAACCCTGCAACAAGAAATTCAAGAACGAAAAAAAGCGGAAGAAGAGGCCGAAGCTGCTTCTAAGGCCAAAAGCCAATTTTTAGCCAATATGAGTCATGAACTCAGGACTCCTTTAAACTCTATTTTAGGCTTTACTCAAGTGATGCTTCGGGATGGTCAGTCCACCGATGAACAGCAAGAATACTTAGAGATTATTAATCGCAGTGGAGAACATTTATTAGATTTGATTGATGATATTTTGGATTTATCCAAGATTGAAGCCGGTATTATTCAATTAAATGAAAAAGACTTAGATCTCTACTATTTATTAGACAGCTTGGAAGATTTATTTAGGATCAAGGCGGAATCCAAAAACAATATCCTCAAGTTTAATGTCGATCCCCAAGTGCCCCAATATATTAAAACCGATGAGCAAAAGCTGCGAAGTTGCTTGATTAATCTCTTGGGAAATGCAATGAAATTTACCCAACTGGGTCAGGTAGAACTGAGGGTGAAGTTACATCCAGAGGCAGATCCGGCAAATATTGAATTTCAGGTGAGTGATACAGGGCCAGGGATTGCACTGGAAGAACAACCGGATTTGTTTCAGGCTTTTGTACAAACGTCCACAGGAAGGCAATCTGCACAAGGGACGGGTTTGGGTTTATCAATTACCCATAAGTTTGTGCGGTTGATGGGGGGAGAAATTTCTGTTAGTAGTGAAGTGGGTAAAGGTACTGTTTTTGTGTTTGATATTCCGTTTCAACCCGGTGATGCATCTTTATCTTCAGCCCAAGATTCTCAACAAGTTATCCACTTAAAACCAGATCAAAAAGCCTATCGTATTTTAGTGGTGGATGATACGCCGGAAAATCGCAAGCTGTTGATGGAGTTGCTCTCTCCCGTGGGGTTTGACGTGAGGGAAGCGAGCAATGGTCAAGACGCGATCGCTATCTGGGAAAGTTGGCAACCGGATTTGATTTTCATGGATACTCGGATGCCGGTGATTGATGGTTTGGTTGCTACCCGCATGATTCGAGAACAAGAAAAGCAGAAGGGCCTAAACCCAACGGTGATTATTGCTCTCACTGCGAGTGCTTTTGAACAAAGGCGAGCGAAAATTATTGAGGTGGGTTCGGATGATTTTATCTGTAAGCCTTTTAAGAGTATGACCCTGTTTAAGAGTTTATCTCGTTATTTAAACGCGGCTTACATTTATGAACCGATTCCCGAATCGAAGCGGAAGCAAAGACAGTATCCGGCACGCACCGATCGCTTCTGGGAAGAAGAGTTGAATCAAGTGGGAGAAACTTGGGTCGAATCCCTCTATTATGCCGCTAGGGAAGTGAATGAAGAACGAGTTGAAGAGTTGATCGAAGAGATCGCCCCCACTCACCCCACCTTATCTGAAGCCCTGACTGCCTTATTTGAAGATTTTCGCTTAGATATTATTATGCAAATTACTCAGGATTATTTAGAGCGATCGCCCTAACCCCTTCCCTTAATGCTCCCTAATCCCCCGTCTCGGAAGCGGTGACGAGAGAATAATAGAGGTGGAGGTTTGCCCAAATTGACTCAGTCGCTCGATCGTCTCCTCTAAGTGCCCCATAGAGGATACCGTCACTTCCATAAAGAAGGAGACGTTACCGGTGACATGGTGGCACGATCGCACCTCTGGCAAGGTTTCAATCAGAGCCAAGATTTGCCGATACTGCTGGGGAGTCGTGGTTAGGGCAATCATAGCAGCAATCGGATAGCCCACTTTTTCCGGGTTTACCTGGGCCTGATATCCCGTAATCATACCCGTTTCTTCCATGCGCTTCACCCGTTCGGCGATCGCCGGAGCAGACAACCCCACCTTTCTCCCCAACTCCGCCAACGAGATTCTCCCCTCCCCTTGCAAGATCTCCAGAATTTGCCATCCCGTCGAATCTAACAGTTTTTCAGAATCGAAAGTCATTCTCACATTTTACCTTAAAATACGCCAAAAATCAACCCCTTTACCTTACAATTCCCCTTCAAATCCCCCGGCAACTTAGCTATTCTAAAGTAGAGCTAAAACTGTAGGTTGGGTTGAACGGCAGTGAAACCCAACTTTCGTCAGACTGGTGTTGGGTTTTCGGCTGTCGCGAAGCGAAACGTTCCTCAACCCAACCTACATTCTTACTTATTACTTATTACTTATTACTTATTACTTTAGATCGCCCATGGAAATTACAGTCATTCTCAAAGGATTAATCATCGGTTTTTCCATCGCCGCACCCGTTGGCCCCATCGGCATTTTATGCATCCGTCGCACCCTAAGCCAAGGCAAAATTGCCGGACTCGTCTCCGGTTTAGGCGCAGCCACCGCCGACGGTTTCTATGGCTGCATTGCCGGATTTGGATTAACCTTCATCTCCAATCTCTTAATCGAACATCAAATTGGACTACGCCTGATTGGTGGACTTTTTCTCTGTTATTTAGGACTGCAAACCTTTCGCTCATCTCCCAGCAAAGAAGAAGCCAAAATTGACGGAAAAACCCTATGGCGTGCCTATGTTTCCACCCTATTTTTAACCCTAACCAATCCCCTGACCATTCTCTCCTTTGCCGCCATTTTCGCCGGACTCGGAGCCGGAAATAGCTATGGACAAGGATTAGCATTTCTCCTCGTTTTAAGTGTCTTTTCTGGATCGGCACTCTGGTGGTGTGTGCTGGTTACCGGTATGGGCTTAATGAAACATAAAATAACCCCCGATCGTTTGCGCTGGATTAACCGCATTTCCGGCATTATTTTATCCGGATTTGGATTAGTTGCCCTCTGGAGCATCATTTTTAGACTAGGGGGATAACTTCGCCTTTTTCAGGCGGTTTTTCTCATACCATTGCGCCACTTCAGGCATCCAATTTTGGAAATGAGGAAAGATATGTTCGCAGAGTTTTTGGCATTCAAGTTGAGCATCAAGCTTATATCTTAAGTCTAACAGATGCATCAGCGATCGCCCATTCAAAGAGACCAAAAAATGTTGTCTAACATCAAAAGGGATAATTCCCCGTGCATGTTCTTCCGATATGCCACTCTCCACCATTTGCTGATACCGTTTTGCGGCTTGCAAACACCACTCTAAATCTGATTGTCGCTGTTCTTCGGTATAGGTATAATGCTTCCCTTGACGATTACTATATTCTCCCACTGGACGGAGATAAAACACCTCTTCAATGGGTTTTAAGCCTTGAGCCGCTTGGATAATTCGCGATCCTGTATAGCGGTTGGATTGTACATCGAACGAGATTCCGACCCGATGAGTCCGTACTTGTTGCATGACGCTGTGGGGAAAATAACCACAATTCAAGACAATTTGAGGATGTTCTAAGGGGCCATAATGGCCCCGACCCCCAGATAATAAATGTTTAACAATCAGTTCTCCCGCTTTAGATTCATTCGGCCATTCTTCTCGTTCATCATAAACTAGATTTTCACTATAATCTTGATGCATCGCCGCATAAATTACCTGTTGAGGATTGGGGATTTTAGAAATAACTTCAACTCTAAATTTATCCATGATTAATAGCGCTTCGCCCTGGTAATGGGTAATGGGTAATGGGGAATTGGGAAGAGGAAATGACGACCTTAGAATATCATAGTGGCTAACCCTTTAACCTCGTTTCCAGGATAGCCACCACTTGAGAAAGGTTTGAGACCAAGAGGATTGGTGAAACTGCTGGAGTTGCCAGCGATCGCCTACTCTCGCCAGCAGTTGTGATACACTGCCGAAAACTCCCGGACTCTCCTGCAATCCTTGCAGCTTGATCCGATGGTGAAGGGCTAGACTCAGGGATTGAATGACTTCTTCTGCTCTAGTTCCCAACACCGTCGCCCCCAAAATCGTACCATCCGGTTGCACAATCACTTTAATAAATCCAGTAATCTCTCCGGATAAAACCGCCGCCGGATTAGTTTTTAAATCCTCTTGAATGACCTGGACATCCCCATATCGCCGTCTTGCCCCAGCTTCCGTTAACCCCACTCTGGCTAAGGTTGGCTTGCTATAGATGGTATAGGGCAACTGGTTATAATCAATGGTAAAGAAGGGGAAAAATAACGCATTTTTAGTCGCAATTTTTGCCTCATATAAGCTCAGATGGGGTAAGGGATATCCCCCTAAAATATCTCCGCAAGCATAGATTTTTGGGTTCGTAGTTTGTAGCTTATTATTAACCCTTAAATACTGATTTGTCCAGTCTACTCCTAGTAACTCCAAGGTGGGCGCGGGAAACGGCAGAGCAGGAGGAGTCACGAGTAAAACCCGATCGAAGGCGATCGCCCGATTACCAACTTGTAACCAGGTTTTGCCCTCAATTATTCGCCCTTGAGCCACCTGAGTTTCCCCTAAAATCTCCACCCCCAGCGCCTCCAGTTGGCTGTGAATCAGATTAGCCGCTTCCGGTTCTTCCTGGGGCAAAATTCCCGCATCTTCCATAATCAGGGTTACCTTAGACCCCAACTCTTGGAACAGATGCGCCAACTCAATGCCAAGAGGATTGGAGCCAATAATCGCCAAAGAAGAGGGTACAGACTGCAAACTCGCTAAACTCTTGGGAGTCAGATAACCCGTACTCGCCAACCCCTCAATCTCAACCCTAGGCTGAGTTGGAGGAGCCAACAAATAGGTAGAAGAGAACAAGCGACGGTTACTTAACGCCACTGCAATTTGTCCCTGTTTTTCCTCAAACTCCGCCCCCTCCTGAATCAAATCAATCCCCAACTGCTCCAGAGCAGTAGGAGAATCAATCAGCGCCAACGTCTCCACCCCAACTTGCACCCATTGGCGCAACCGTTCATAGGACAGAGCCTCACCATCGCTCATCGGATACCGTCCATTTTGCCCCGATCGCAACGGTAGGGGTAATTTTAAGCAATCCTGGAAACTGTAGCCGTGGGAAGTCTCTGGCGGCAAAATCAGGGCAACTCTAGCCCGGTATTGTGCCGCCCTTACTGCCGCATAGGTTCCCGCAGGAGACCCCCCCCAAATAATCAGATCGTAGTCAACAGACACAATAAGCAGCGATCGGATAAAGGAACTTTCCCAAACTTCTACACTTCAAACCCAGTCATCCCTAATCCCAACTCCCTTGGACAAATCCGTAGTACAAAGAACTTGCACAGGGTTGATTACGGATTCAGCACAAGTAGACAGAATAGGAAACTTACAGATAACATCGTTAGAACCTATTGTATTCTAGCGGTACACTAAAACAAGCTCCTGATTATAACAGGCACTCTCTGACTCTCAGTCTGTGCCTCTCCCTTGCTTCAACTTCGTCCTAACCTATGACTCGTGTGAACCAACCCAACTCTGACCAGAATACCAACCCGACTCCCGAAAATCCTTGGATTGAGGGACTCAAAACCATTGGACTGGCCGCCATTCTGGCCATTGGGATTCGTCATTTTGTCGCCGAAGCCCGTTATATTCCCTCCGGGTCAATGTTACCCACATTGCAATATCAACCCACCCACGATCGCCTGATTATCGATAAACTCGGCTATCGGTTTGGCGATCCCAAACGGGGGGATATCATTGTCTTTTCCCCCACAGACAAGATGAAGGAAAAAGACCCCAATTTCAAAGATGCCTTAATTAAGCGAGTCGTGGGTTTACCAGGCGATAAAATTGAGATTGTCAACGGGAAAATGTATATCAACGATCGCCCCTTAGAAGAACATTATGTGGCTTCAGAAATCAACCCTGCCGCCCAGATTACTAACACCTCCGATCATCAATTTACCACCATAGACGTTTGTCCCCCCGATCAACGATTTCTCGATCAACCGCAAATTGTCCCTCAAGACTCCTATGTGGTATTAGGCGATAATCGCAACAGCAGTTATGATAGTCGCTGTTGGGGAGCCGTACCGCGCAAAAACATCATCGGTCGCGCCGTGCTTCGCTTTTGGCCCTTGGGACGGTTTGGCACACTCGATGGAGTCCCCATCGATGCAGAAGAAGAAAATTAATCCGTTCGTTTGGGTAGGAGCAAGACTAAAAGGATAATCGCCAACACTAACCCCCATCCGAGACTCAAACCCACCGATTTTACAAAGGGATGCACAGTCGTAGCCTGGGCATCCCAAGGCATCAGAATAGGTTGTTCTTCGATCAGGGCATAGCTCGTAGCAATGACACTAGCAGCCGCCATGCCCCCACCAACCACCCCAATGGTAATATTTAAGTTGCGGCTATCAATAGACTCTTGTTCGCTACTCTCTTTAATCTCTCCTTCTAGCGTCACCAACTTATTTTGTAAGTCCTTACTTTCCCGAACTTGAGCCGCCATATCTTGATGTAATTCGCGGCTAATTTCCACTTGTTCCACTAACCGTTCTTCCAGAGCGCGATCCGCTTCAATTTGCTCAATCTCTAACATCCCGCGAATCGTGGCAATCATTTCTTGAAACAGGTTTTGACCCGCGAGTAAATAATTTAAGTCAGTTTCGATTTGTTGCAGATAAGTGTTTTTGGCTAAGTCCAGAAAAGAGTCCCAGAAGGGAAAACAATCATCCGTCAACTTAGCCTGGTTAATCTCAGTAAATGCCCTTTGAAAATTCTTGATATTAGTGTCCGTGGTGTTGTAGCACTCCCGGAGCAAGCGCAGGGTTTGGCTATACTTAAATCCCAGTTGGCGGATATCTTTGAGCAAGGTTTTCAAGTCCTTTAACCGTTTTTCGTCATCCGTTTCTTGCTCAATTTCGCTAAACCGGGGAATTTGTTGCTCTAGTTGGTTGGCTAGGGTTTGCGCTCTTTGGTAGTATTGTTTCGATTGTTGGGTAGTGAACAGGATTTTATGGCGAAAGCAGAGTAGTGTTTTCAGGGATTGGTTGAAGTTATCGCTATTGATAAAGCAAGATAGGCTATTTTCTTTGAACTTGAGCCAGACTAAAATATAAATATTTTCCGCTTCGTAGAGAAAGATCGGACTGCCAAACAATTGCCCCTGTTTCACTTGAATATCATTAACCCTAGTGTCAGGAAATAATCCAGTGACACAATTATCCGCTACGTCACGATATTTATTGATTAGGATGCGATAGTCTTTCAGGGCAATCGGTTTACTGGGTTCGGCATAGAGGAAAAAGCTTTGACCTAGAGACGGATTTAGGGTAGAATAGGAAAGGACATTATTGGGATTAAAACCGTTAATTTGGTGACAAAGAAGCGGTATCTTTCGGTCAGTTTTATCTAAAAAAAGTGTTAGGTCAGCGAGATAAACATCTTGCAACTTTTCAGCGTGAAATGCTCCTTTAGCTTGCAGCGTTGGAGTTAAGGGGATTTGGCTTAACTTCAGTTTTCGTTGTCCTTTGATCAGGTCTTGCCAGGGTTCATTTTCTTGAATTGGATGCAAGTTGGCGCGGAAGGTTTTCAGCTCTTCACTGTTAAAAGCAGTGGCAACCGTTGTGGCAAAGGTTTGCCAGAGTGTCTCGGCATTTTTGGCGGGCATTTGATAGCCTTGGTCAAAGTCTGACCAAAAGTGGAAAGCATAGAGCGTGAAAATAGGATTTTTGATTTCGGACATTTTTAATTGATGATGATTTGCTGTAGGGGCGGGTTTTACCAATATTCTAGAACACCCACAGATATCTTACCTAAACCCGCCCTATTCACCCAGAAAATAGGATTTTTGATATCGGACATTTTGAATTGATGATGATTTCCTGTAGGGGCGGGTTTTACCAATATTTAGGATACTCAGGAATATGTTATGTAAACCCGCCCCCCAACTTAGATTTGGTGCGTTACGCTGTCGCTAACGCACCCTACTGGCTCAGGAATATGTTATGTAAACCCGCCCCGCCAACTTAGATTTGGTGCGTTACGCTGTCGCTAACGCACCCTACTGTCGTGACACAGCTAAAAATGTGCATTAGGGTAGGGTGGGTTAGGCGGCTAAAACCTTGACTCTGACAGCAATCTATCAATCCGCCGTAACCCACCATTTTAGGGTTGTCACGGCACTACGGGATTTGCTAAATCCCTCTCCCCGTGGGAGAGACTTTTTTCTCCCCTTCTCCCGTGGGAGAAGGGGTTGGGGGATGAGGGCACAATTTTCATGGTTTACTTCTCTAGTTTTTAGGTGCGTTACGCTGTCGCTAACGCACCCTACTGCCGTGACACAGCTAAAAATGTGCATTAGCGTAGGGTGGGTTAGGCGGCTAAAACCTAGAATCTGACAGCAATCTATCAATCCGCCGTAACCCACCATTTTAGGGTTGTCAAGGCACTACGGGATTTGCTAAATCCCTCTCCCACGGGGAGAGGGACTTTTTTCTCCCCTTCTCCCGTGGGAGAAGGGGCTGGGGGATGAGGGCACAAGTTTCTGGGTTGCCTTCTGGGTTGAGCTACTGTTGTTTCTCGTTGGTTTGGCCTAATCGGTTGAGGTTTTCTAGGTATTTTTCGTAAGCTCTTCTAACGATTTCTTCTGGTGTTTCTTCCTCTTCGTTGGCATCGTTGGGCCCCATTTGGCTGAGGTCGTTTTCGATGTTTTCTTCGACGTTGGGATGGGTTTGGCACCAGGCTTTGATTTTGGCCGCTAGGGTTTCTAGGCTGTCCGTGGGTTGGAGGTCTAAGCCTTGAATTTGGCTTAAAAATTGGGGTTCGTAGTAGTCGAATAGGTCGGTGAAGGCTTTGACGATGGCTGCGGGGGTGGCATGTTCGGGGATGGACATGGTGCGTAAGGCCTCTTCTATGTTTTGGGTGGTGAGGGTGAGGGGTTGGGTTTCGCCGATGAGGGTAAACCCAGACCAGGATTCGGGTTTGGGAAACCGGGTTTTGGTGTTGAGCATAGCATGACGGAGGGCGGAGGCGCGGTTTTCGCCGTTCGCCAGGTTTTGGTAAAACTCCGTCATCAGGACTTTGGCGGCTGGTGCGCCGATGTTCCAGAGGGAGACAACGAGACTGGGAACTCCCGCGAGAATGAAACAGCGAGACAAGCCGATAATGCCATCGCCAGTAATTTTACCCTTGCCGGTGCTACAGGCGCTGAGGACAACAATCTCGGCGTTGATTTGTTGGTCGAGAATTTCGGCGGCATTGAGAGCGCCATCGCTGTCAGCATCGGGAGCAAGGACAATAGTTCCGGGAATGGTTCCGGGAATGTCGTCCAGGTTGGTGTCTTCGGGTTGGTATTCGTCCAGGAGTCCGTGGGCGAAGATATGGACGATGCGGGTTTGCAGCATTTGGGTGATGACGGCGACTTTGGTGGCACTGTCCCCCATGATGGGGAGAGTGTCGAGAATCCTGGCAATGGTTTGGGCGGCTTCCTGCATATACTCGTAGGAGCGCAGGTTGTAGGGGTTGTTTTGGAATTTGGGGTGCAGGGTGGGTTCGGCGACGACCAGGGCCTTTTTCTGGGTTCGGTGCAGGCGCTGCTGTTGGGCGTGGGTGGTCTCTAGGACTTGGATGGAGGGAGCGGTGAGGGGGGTATGGTCTTGGATCAGATAGCGTCCTTCTGGGTTCTGTAAGGAGGCGAAGGGAACCAAATAGAGGGCATAGTGGGGAATGAAGATGACCCGCGCTTCGGGATCGGCGGGCAGGAGGTCGGCAATGGGGGCGATGAGGATATCGTAGAGGTATTGCAGCCAGGGAAAGTGACCGTCGCGGGGTTTTTCTTCCGGGTTGAGTTTGAGGGGTTGGTTGTCTTTTTCAGCGATGCCGATGGAGACTCGCGCCCGCAGAATTAGGGTTTCCAGGTTGTCGAGGTCGTCTTCAGTGATGGGGGAGCGGCGAAATTCGATGTTGCCCGTGGGTTGGATGACCCAGATATAGAGTCCTTCATAGACAATGGAGTATTCGACGAGGGTGGCGTTTTGGCTTTGGGCAACTTGCTTGATATTCTCTATATTAAAAGTCCAAGTTTTTGTTTCTTGTTTGGATATTCCTAATCGTTCCTTGAGCGATTCTACAAATACACGAGTTCGCCCTCTTTCAGAAATTTCTAAAGCTTGTGCAAACTTTTTTTTGTTAACTAAATCTTTTTGATAGTCCTGGTAAATTTGAATTTGAGAATCAAAAAAGACTATTTTTTGACTCTCATCACTTATTTGAGCAAGTAAAGATTCAGTGTTTTTGATTATACTCAAGTATTGCATCAACCTTTTTCACCTGTATATTAACCCTTATATTTTCCAAAAAAAAAATAAATCAAGAATTAAGTATTCTGCCGAGCTTTTGGTTGATTTGTACTGATTCTTCATGGCATTCTATAGCCATATGATATTCCCCCAATGAACGGTATATAGTGCCTAAATTTCCTAGAGAATTAGCTTGTCCCCAGAGGTCTCCTATTTCTTTTTTGATAGTTAGGGCTTGCTGATGATAGTCTATAGCTGTCTGACATTCTCCTAATGAATAGTAAGCAGTCCCTAGATTTCCCAAGGAAGCAGCTTCTCCCTGCCGATCTCCTAGTTCCCTTTGGATAGTTAAAGACTGCTCGTGGTAGTCGATCGCTCTTTGGTATTGCCCTAATGATTGGTAGGCATTGCCCAGATTTCCCAGGGAAGCTGCCTCTCCCTGGCGATCGCCGATTTCCTTCGCTATAGTTAATAATTGCTGGTGGAAGTTGATCGCTTTTTGGTATTGCCCTAATGAATAGTAGGCAAGGCCCAGATTTCCCAGGGAATTTGCCTCTCCCTGGCGATATCCGATTTCCCTGGCTATGGTTAAAGACTGCTCGTGGAAGTCGATCGCTCTTTGGTATTGCCCTAATGAATAGTAGGCACTGCCCAGATTTCCCAGGGAAATTGCCTCTCCCTGGCGATCGCCGATTTCCCTGGCTATGGTTAAAGACTGCTCGTGGAAGGCGATCGCTCTTTGGTATTGCCCTAATGAATCGTAGGCAAGGCCCAGATTTCCCAGGGAAGAAGCCTCTCCCTGGCGATTTCCGATTTCTCGATAGAGGGCGAGTGCGTGTTCCCAGGAGGCGAAAGCTTCGCGAAACTGGCTTTTTTGGTATTGCTCTATGCCTTGGTTGAGTAGTTCGTCTGCATCCATAGGTCAATTAATAATGAACAATTAACAATTAATAATGAACAATAGTTCTGGGTTGGTGGGTTGGGTTTCGGGTGGGTGGGGGCGGGTTTAGAGGATTGATGGTTTGGTGTTCTAGATTTGGGTATAACCCGCCCCTACGATTGAATGAACAATTAACAATGAACAATGAACAATTAACAATTAACAATTAACAATGAACAATTAACAATTAACAATTTTCATGTCGGCGACAGCCGAAACAATGGTTGTGGGTGGGTGTTCTAGATTGTGCCCTCTCCCTATATCCCTCTCCCACGGGAGAGGGACTTTTCTCCCCTTCTCCCGTGGGAGAGGGCTTGCCCTGAGCGAAGCCGAAGGGGGTTGGGGGATGAGGGCGAATTTCTGGCCGGCCTATCTACAACCCCAATATTGTAGATAAAGCTACGTCTAAGTCTGCTAAGTAGCGATCGTCCAAGTGACCGATGATATTAACAATGCGGGATTTACAGCGCTTCGCGCGGTAATGGGTAATGGGTAATGGGTAATGGGAAAACCATTTTTTACGCTAGAGTGCCCATTCTTCAGGCTTTTCATGGGACAACACTCTCAAGGAAGATTTCGATTACTGTACCTCATAACATTCACCATTGAATTTCCCCACAGGCTAAACGCTCTTCATAGTCTTGTAAATTAGACAAATAATCGGAAAACCCTGATTCTGCTAAAACAGACTCTCGATCGCGATCGCCATTAGCACCCGTGGTTTCGGCTTGAATGGAATTAAGGAGTGCTTGGACTAAGTGCCAGCGATTCCTTTCCTTCGGACATGAACGGAAAGCTCCGCTAACGCCTATGGGTAATGCTAGGATGCGATCGAGTAATTCTGGTGCTGTCATTTCTTCTGTGCCACATCAATCTTCTTCATGGTAGCGCGATCGCCGTTATGGGGAGCGATGGCGATCGCATTGGTGAAGGGGAAGAAACCAGGTTTGTAGCGGCTAAGGATTAAAAGGGTTATACAGTGCCAAGCCGATAATTCTGTGGAAATCTGCTATGTTACGAGTGACCAGCGTATAGCCTTGTACAAATGCACAAGCGGCGATCGTAGCATCGGGTAGTTTCAAGCGGTAACTTTGCCGAATGTGAGCAGCACTGTCTAAAATTGTCTCCGTCAGGGTTACTGAGGAAAGCTTTCTCAAAAAGCTTCTGATCTGATTGGCTTCCCTTGGGGTTAAGGCTGGATAACAGAGTAATTCAATCCAAGTTAAAGGGCAATAGTAACCTTCATGATTACCCGCTAAAATATCGGCAAACAAGGGCTGAACCACTGCATCTCCATTGAAATAATAGATAAAAATATTCGTATCGAGTAAATATCTATAGCTAGTCTAAATGAGTTGTGCAACAGGAAATGCCCTCTCCCTAATCCCTCTCCCACTCCGAGAGGGACTTCTGCTCCCCTTCTCCTGCGGGAGAAGGGGCTGGGGGATGAGGGGCAGCTATTACATCACTCATTTAGGTTTGCTATAGTCATCCCACTCTTGCCTGAGTTGCTTTTGGAAGACTAGAGGATCAACCCGTTGCGGGAGAAACCCAAACCCATCTAAGGATAACTCATGATTCTCACCCTTCGAGTCGCTTAAGGCTTGAGCCAAAACAGCAGCAGCCTCAGAGGAGTTACGCAACCTTTGAAGTGATAATTCACCCTCAGCCGTTGGAGATGCTCCATTCGTCTCGCCATGAGAACCGGTGGTTTCTGCTTGAATGGAATTAAGGAGTGCTTGGACTAAGTGCCAGCGATTCCTTTCCTTCGGACATGAACGGAAAGCTCCGCTAACGCCTATGGGCAATGCTAGGATGCGATCGAGTAATTCTGGTGGTGTCATCTCTTGCGTGCAACTTCAATCTTGTTTCTCTAATAATATCAAATTCTTTTTCTAATCGGTTGGGTTGAAGGAAGTCCAACCCAACCTCAAGGGATCTTACTCTAGAAGTTGTTGAATAAACTCCAATTGGGTCGTGTCGCGAATGATTAAGAAAATGCCTAAACCTAATAACAACATGATCCCGGTTTGCATCACATTTTCTTGGACTTTGGTGGGGAGGGGTTTACCGCGCAATCCTTCCACTAACAGAAAGGCCAATTGACCGCCATCGAGAGCGGGTAGGGGCAAGATATTTAAGACGGCTAAATTGACGCTAATAATGGCGGCAAAAAAGGCTAAACTGCCGGAATCCGATCGCGCTAATTTGGCCCCTTCTTCTACAATTTTCACCGGCCCACCGACCTGATTGGCCATGGAGCTAAAATTGGTGATCAGTTGACCGAAGCCTTGAACGGTTCGTACGACAATATCTTGAAACTGTTCTGCGGCTAAACTGAATACTTCTAAGGGGCTTTGCGGCGATCGATAGGTGGGCGTACCATTGGGAAATAACTGTACGCCAATGCGTCCTTTGCCATCGGGGCCCGGTTGGGGGGTCACTTGCAAGGGAATGACCCGCTCATCCCGTTCTACGGTCAAGGTTAAGGGTTGATTGGGAGCTAGTTGAATGGTTTCTTGCACCACACCAATGGCACGCTCGGAAGCGCCCAATTCCTGGCCATCGATGCTGAGAATAATGTCTCCGGCACGGATACCGGCTTGGGCGGCTGGGGTATCGGTGGAGAGGACTTGGGGGACTAAGACTCCTGGTTGATAATTGATGCCATCGGGAACCCCTTGAAAGCCAAATTGAAGCGCCAATACTAGATAGGCAAAGATTAAATTGGCAATGACTCCGGCGCTAATGACGATCGCCCGGTCTAGGATGGGGCGATTATTGAGTAAGTTGGGGTCATCGGGGGGAATGGTGCTATCGGGGTCTTCATCGGGGAATCCCACAAATCCCCCTAGGGGGATGGCTCGAATCGCATATTCTGTTTCAGACCCCTGATATTTCCACAGAATGGGGCCAAAGCCTAGAGAAAACCGGTTGGCATGAATCCCCTGGAGGCGGGCGGCTAAAAAGTGGCCCAATTCATGCACAATAATTAAGACGACGAGAACTGCGATCGCTGCCAAATAACCCATAGGAGTTACTAAAAATTACCACTAAACAACACTATCTTCTTATTGTAGGCGCTAAATCCCTACAAAACCTCCCGACCTAAATAGGGTTGCAGCACTTCCGGAATGGTAACCGTACCGTTGGGTTGCTGGTAATTCTCTAGGATAGCGGCCATGGTACGCCCGATCGCCAATCCCGATCCGTTTAAGGTATGTAAATATTGGGTTCCCTTTTTCTTGGCTTCTCGGAAGCGAATGTTACCGCGCCGGGCCTGAAAATCGCCACAGTTGGAACAACTCGATATTTCCCGATATTTGCCAGAGGAGGGTAACCAGACCTCTAAATCGTAGGTTTTGACGGCGGAAAAGCCTAAATCTCCGGTGCATAAGGCGATCGCCCGATAGGGGAGTTTGAGCGCTTGTAGCACCGACTCGGCTTGCTGTACCAGAGTTTCTAACTCCTCTGCGGAGGTTTCTGGACGCACAAACTTAAACATCTCCACCTTATTAAACTGGTGCAGACGAATTAAACCCCGCGTATCCCGTCCATAGCTTCCGGCTTCCCGACGAAAACAGGGGGTAAAGGCGCAATGATAGAGGGGTAGGTCGTCTCCATTGAGGATTTCATCCCGATAGAGGCTGGTAATGGGCACTTCTGCGGTGGGAGTGAGCCAAAGGTCGTCTTTTTCGCATTTAAAGCTCTCTTCGGCGAATTTGGGCAACTGCCCCGAAGCGGTGAGGGAGTCGCTATTGATCAGGAATGGGGGCATAATTTCGGTATAGCCTGCCTGAATATGGCGATCGAGCATAAACGAAATGAGCGCCCGCTCCAAGGCAGCCCCCGCTCCCATTAACGTTACAAAGCGACTTTGGGCAATACGCACAGAACGCTCAAAATTCAAGATGCCCAATTGTTCCCCAATTTCCCAGTGAGGGAGAATATTCGGATTCTGCGGTAAATATTCATCTCCCCAGCGCCTTACCTCCACATTTTCTTCCTCGCTCTTGCCCACTGGAGTGGAATCATCGGGAAGATTGGGTAAGGGCAAGAGTAACTCGGCTAATTGGGCTTTTAGCTCTTTTTCCTGGGGTTCGAGTTGTGCTAGTTCCGCCTTAACCTGGTTCCCTTCTTCCTTGAGAGCTTGGATTTCCGTGGATTGGGGCGAAGTCCCCGATTTAATCTTTTGCCCCACCTGTTTGCCAATGTCGTTACTTCTGGCTTGCAGTTGGCTGCGTTGGGTTTCCAGGTCTCGTTGTTGGCGATCGAGGCTTAAAATAGTCTGGAGGTCATAATCTGGCCCTCGACTGTTGAGTTTGGCTTGAACCTGTTGGGGATTGTCTCGGATTTGTTTAATGTCCAGCACCGGTTTGTCCTGTAAATAAAGCTGACCCTACACCGATCAGAATATCATTTGCTCAGTCGAGTGGTAAGTTAGACGATCGGAGTCCAAAATTAGCGATCGCCTGGTCATCCATAGCTTATCCTGAGTCACTCACTAACCTTTCTAAAACCACCCAAGGTAAGTCCCTATGTTAGATCTTAATGAGCGTTTAGCAATTGTGCGGCAAGTTCCGATTTTCCAGGAAATTGAGAACGAGGAAATTTTGGAACATCTCAATGCTGCTTTATTGGAGTTATGGTATCCTTCCGGTCATCTGATTCTAGATGAAGGACGAAAGGGGGGATTGCTATATATTCTTTTGTCGGGGAAAGTTGAAGTTGTTAAGGATCATGCGGTATTAGCTCAACTGAACAAGGGTGATTTTTTCGGCGAGATGTCGATTTTCAATGCTGCGCCCCTTTCTGCTTCTGTCCGGGCAGTGGAGGAATGCGAGGTGCTTTTGTTAACTCAGCAACAGTTGTATGAGGCGATCGAGGTTTCCCCAGGGGTGGCAGTTTATATTATCCGTATTTTGTGTAGGCGGGTGAATCAGATGAACCAAGCGTTATCGGAGTTTCAACAAGCTCAGAAATCTTAAGGAACCAGAAGCCCGGCTTCTTGAAGAAGCCGGGTTTCTCAGGGCCTTATATCTTATATCTTAAGCACCTGCCAGAACTAAATCCACTTCGTCCGCGCCATCGGTTGCCCCTTGACCGGAGGTGATTTGCTCGCCATTGACTTCCACCGCTAAAGGGGTATCGTCAAGGGTAATATTGTAGTCCGTTGCATCAGCCGTATAGCCGACACTGGCGATCATTTTCCGCCCTTCATCGGTATAAACAAACGCCAACATTTGATTTTTGTCTTGTTCGTTATCGTAAGCCCAAATCACCATATATTGGGTCTCTTCATATTCAAACACTTTCGGGGGGCGGGTGGGAACATAGCGCCCTTCAGAGCCAAAACTCGCATCTAAAAAGCCTTGTACAGATTCTGGTTCAACACTGACATATTTAATGACGGGTTCTTCAGAAGAGAAGGTGGCCATCTGGGCAGAAGCGGCTTCCTCTGCGGCTTCTGCGGCTGCCTCATCATTGAGGTCTCCTTCTACGGGTTCTTCTTTGTCCCGGTTCCGTAAGTAGTCAACGGCCAGTTTTGTGCCAATTCCACCGACGGCAGCGACACCAGCACCAATGAGTACGTTGCGAAGTTTCATGTTTTCTCCTGATGGTTAGAGAGCATGGGTTTAATCTACCATTCCCTATTACCGATTGGTCATAAGTTGGGGAATGGGGAGTGGGCTATTATTTTATGCCTCGCCCATTTTCGTTAAATTCAATAACGGTTTGCTCGGAGAGGGGATGAGTGGTCATTTGTTGTAGAAGGTTTAGGGGTACAGTAATTACACTGGCTCCGGCTTGTAGGGCTTCTGCGGCTTCTTCGGGGGATTTGAGGCTGGCGGCTAGGATTTTGGTGTTGCTGCCTTGTAATATTTTAGCCATGGATTGAACGAGGGCGAGGCCATCTCCTAGGAGTCGGGTGGCACGGTTGACGTAGGCGATCGCATATTTAGCTCCTGCATCCTGGGCGATCGCCGCTTGTGCTGGACTATAGATGGCAGTAACGGAACAGTCCATCTGTGGTGATAGGTAGGCAGTGGCTTGAAACCCGATCGCCGTTGCCGGGATTTTTAACACGGTTTTTTCGCCAATCATCTCATAAGCGCGTTCGGCTTCGGCAAGCATCCCCTCATAGGTGGAGGCTGTGAGTTGATAGAACAACTCGTAGGGAGCGATCGCCGCCAATTGGGTTAACGTTGCTTCTGGAGATAGGTTGCTTTTAGCCAACAGGGTAGGGTTGGTGGTAATTCCCTTTACCCATCCCCATTGAATCGCCGTTTGTGCGTCAGCAATTGAGGCAGAATCAAGATAAATTGCCATGGGTACTCTCATTATTCTAGGTTTAACCTTAATCCATCGATCGCACTTGTAGATACCTGAGTTTGACATCCTCACCGCCCTAGAAGGGCGGTGATTCCTAAACCTCACAATTTAGGTTTCTGCTTCATAGCAGTTGCCTTCACAGATTTACTCCGCTCTGGTCTTACACTCGCTCCACAGACTGACACCGCAAGTCCTGCGGCCAATATGTTTTTGCTGGCATTG
>NZ_JAQPOK010000151.1 GCF_030068445.1 Roseofilum halophilum BLCC-M91
CATTAAACGAGGTTTATATCAATCTGCTGCGGGTTATTTGATAAATGCCGATTGTAACGGTGCAGCAAATATTCTCAGAAAAGTATCTGGAAGGCTTAAGCTTAACTTAAGCCAACTAAGTAGAGGCGCTTTGATTACGCCCTTAAGAGTTCGCTTTTGGACTGCTTAAGAATCTGCGCGTCTTTAGACCGCAGAGTTTCAATAGGATTGATTCCTGATGATAATTAGTACAGAGAAGTAGGAAAGGGAAAGGTGGGGCAATTGTTCTAGATTAGAATAGATCTTCTGGTTCGGTTGGGTTGCTCGTTCGACAATGTAAGCCTGTGGGAGCAAATTTCGCTGTTTCAGGAATTGCCACACTTGCCCATAAACAGAACCAACTTTCATTAAGACAACCACTTCAGCAGAGTTTAAGGCTTGTTCCAGGCGATCGATATGGTAGAGCGCCGGTAAAATGGTCAACCGTTGATCCCGAACCGTTAGAGGGAGTCCAAGAACGGCTGCTGCTGCCATGGGTGAGGCAATGCCAGGGATCGCTACTATGGAGACTTGGGGATGATTGTGATTGAGGGTTTGGGCCAGATAGTTGAAGGTGCTATAGAAACTGATATCCCCTTCGCAGGCAAAGGCCACATCTTGCCCTTGATTTAAGTAAAACCAGACCTTTTCAGCCGCCTCTGTCCAGGCTTGGTGCAGAAGGCTTTCATCCTGTACATAGGGAAAGGTCAGAGAGAGTTGGATCTGTTCGGGTTTGAGCCAGGGTTGGATGATGGTTTCGGCTACACCGGGTTGGTTATTGAGGCCGGAGGGAAAGGCAACAACAGGAGCGTTTTGCAGTTGCCGCCATCCTTTGAGAGTGATTAATTCGGGATCGCCTGTACCGATGCCGATGCCGTAAAGAGTTCCGAGTTGCACCAATAGAGATTAATAATAGAGACAAATATTAAGAACGATTTTAGCGCGTTTATCGGCTGTACTGATGGCTGGGTAATGGGTCAAGGAGCAACCTACAGAAAATCATCCAGTCAGTTCACCCGATAAGATGAGGTCAATTGACGTTTTTCCAGCAAGACTATATACAAAGACTGTTTATTTTGTGACCTATGTGTATTCATCCGTCCATGCTTCTGGAAGAAAGACAGTTAACCTATACGACTTTGAGTGAGATTTTATATTTGCTCGATGATATCAAACGAACCACCGATCCGGAGCGATTAAAAGAGCTGACGGAACAGGCGAGCCAGTTGTGTATTGAGTTAAGGTATCATTATTCTCAGTTAGTCCCCGATCCAAATTTTGATTGTAGTGTCCCGACTAGCGGTAGCCATCAGCGATCGCCCAGGACTGATGGCGATGGCATTGATATCTTTGAGATGTTCCCTCAAGGTTTGTCGGATTTGAGGGGGATTTAAATCCCAGATGATTAAGCTCCCGTCTGCACTTCCGGCGATCAGTTGTTGGCAGTCTGAGCTAAAAGCTACGGCTCTTACCCAGTCAGATAAGGCTTGAAAGGTATGTTGAGGTGAGGGAGTGCTACTAAGTGAGGATAAGTTCCAGAGTTTTACAGTTAGATCGCTGCTTCCACTGGCTAAGTATCCATCTCCACTAAAGGCGATCGCATTAATATCCCGTTGATGTCCCTTGAGTTGGGTAATGGGTTCTCCCGTTTCTAGATTCCACAAATAGATTTGATTATCGCTACTTCCAGAGGCAATGATTTCCCCATCGGGACTGAAGGCGACGGTATTGATACCACGGGGATGAGCAATAGACTGATGGCGATCGCTCTCGGTAAACCAGATTTGTAATTGGCGATCGTCTCCGCCACTGGCGATCGCCTTCCCCTGGGGGTGGTACGCTAAAGACAAGGTTACAGAGCTGCGATAATGCTCTAGGGGCGTACAATACACTGTCCCTGTACCAAAATCCCAGATCTTAATCACATCATCAATACTGCCACTGGCTAACTGATGTCCTAGGGGACTAAACGCTAAGGTCAAAACCGGGTTCGTATGAATCTTTAAAGTCTCTTCTAAACTCCCCGTTTCTAGATTCCAAATTTTGATCGCACGGTCAAAACTTCCACTGGCTAACAGTTGACCATCAGGACTCATTGCCAAGGCACACACCGAACTTCGATGACCCTTTAAAGTTTGCACGCAGCGCCAGGTTTTTGCCCCTGAAGGGGGGAAAAACTGCGGACGTGGGGGAGGAGGCGGCGGCAGTTTTTTGGCCGGTTTGAGAGCGTGATAAACATCTCTCGCACAACGATAACGATGTTTGGTTCCGAGCTGGATTAACCGATCTAAAACCGCTCCTAATTTATCACTAATTTGAGTATCCCCTAAGTATTCCCGCCATACCCAAACCGCTTCTGAGCTATCAAATAATAGGAAGGGAGAGACCTGGGTTAACAGGTATAAACAAGTGACTCCTAAACCATATAAATCACTGGCATAAATAGCTTTGCCCCGAATTTGTTCGGGGGCGACATATTCCGGGGAGCCGATAGTCGTTCCGGTGTTGAGTAGGGCTGTTTCTGTGACATATTTGGCGGAACCAAAATCGACTAAACTATACTCCCCATTTAAGCCTTGAATAATATTGGCGGGTTTAATATCCCGGTGGATAACTTGGCGATCGTGGATATAATTGAGAACGGGTAAGAGTTTTTTCAGTAAGTCTCGGATTTGAGGCTCTGTCCATTTTCCCCTTTGTTCTAAAATTACGTCTAGGTTTTCTCCGGGGCGATATTCTTGGACTAAATAGTGGTTTTCACCTTCATGAAAATAATCGTAAAAAGCAGGGATTTGGGGATGATTTCCCAGTTGATAGAGTCGTTGCGCTTCTTGTTCAAATAATGCAGTTGCTTTGCGTCGCATGTCAGGATTTTTGCTCTCAAAGCTTAATTGTTTGATGACACAACGGCGCGTGTTTTCTTGGCTTCTATCAATGGATAAGAATGTGCGACCAAATCCTCCTTGACCAATTTTTTTGATGGCTTGATAGTGTTGTTTCAAAATTAGGCGGTTTCCACAGGTTTGACAGTAGTTTGCGCCCTGGGGATTTTGGGGGGATTTACAATGGGGATTGAGGCAGTAAGACATGGCATTAATTGAAAATTAAAAATTTTCAGGTCGGCGACAGCCGCAAAAATTAAAAATTAAAAATCAGAGGGTTGACTGTGAGTTTTTCGTTATTGTAAACTGAATTTTAATGTGGAGGAAATTATAAATATGGCTTCAGAAAACCAGAAAACGACGGGTGCGGATGCAGTGGATGCGGCGATCGCCCAAGGAATCGATTTAGATGGCAGTCCCATTCCCCCAGCTAAATTAGAGTTGTATCATCAAGTCATGGGTTTGGAAGCCGATCGCCAACGGAGCGGAGTCAGCAATACCATGCGATCGCGCATTGTTCGCATCGGAGCCAAGCATTTACCCCAAGATAAACTCAATCAAATGTTACTCGATGCCGACTTTGCCCCCTTGAAAGAAAAAGAACTTCGCTTTTATTACGGCGGTTAAAATTGTCTCTATCTCTATCACTCTACTGGACTGTTTCATCTAAAATAGTGTCATCGGTTTTCGGGAGTGCGTAGCATAGCGTGTCCGCAGGATAAACGTCTCGCTCCAAGCGAGAAAGGCAGGGAGCAAGATGCTCGCACTACTTATTATCTATCCCTAATTGAGGTATAATTTCATGTATTGTCCACTCCAGTATTAACCATGCAAACCAGCGATCTGACTCCTTCAGCTTGGCAACAACTCCGACAAGGTACAGTCAACTGTGATCAAGCCATTAAGCTATTAGTCGATAGAGATCGCAACCTTAACCTTGCTTTACTCGATTCTGAAGTCAGTTCTCGGTTTTGGCGTGAATTCCCCGATCGCCAGAACCTCCCCCCAGTTATTCCCTTGCTGCTGTGGCGCAATTGCTACTATCTTGGCTCTCCAGTCACCGTAGAACCGGATCGAATCCAAGAAATGGGCGATCGTACCCTCACCAACATCAAAATCATCCCCATTTCCCAAAAAAGCTACAGCGCTTGGCATCACAGCCGCAACTTTGACCATACCCGCATCAGTTCTGCGCCCCTCGTTAACCCCATCACGGGGGAACTCGAACAAGAAAATATTACCGAAGTTACCGAACTCTACTTATCCAAAGCCGTCGGCCAAATTAGCCGCATTAAAACCATCATCTCCGGCGCTCTCCGCAACCGCGCCAGCGACATTCACCTCGAACCCTTTCCCCAAGGCCTGCGAGTTCGGTATCGGATTGACGGCGTACTCCGGGATATTACCACCCTATCCGCAGAAGTCAGCCGTAAAGTAATCGTCGCCCTCAAAGTCATGTCCAACATGGACATAGCCGAAAGTCGTCGCCCCCAAGATGGACGGATTGGCGAAAAATACGCCACCCAAGATAACCTAGAATTGGGCATGGATATGCGCGTCAGCACCCTTCCCTGTGTCAGTGGCGAAAAAGCCGTTATTCGGCTCCTCCCTCGGCAAAATCCCTTTAGTAAAATTGAAGACCTTGGCTTTAATCATCAAACCTTACCCGTTTATCAAGACTGGTTGCGCCAACCCCAAGGCATGATTATTCTCACCGGGCCCACCGGCTCCGGAAAAACCAGTACCCTTTATACCAGCTTACAATCCGTAGCCACGGAACAAGTTAACGTAGTCACCGTTGAAGATCCCGTAGAATACATCTTAGCCGGAATCACCCAAACCCAAGTCCACGAAAGAGCAGGCATGACCTTTGCCGCAGGCTTGCGGGCCATTTTACGCCAAGACCCAGATATCATTATGGTTGGGGAAATTCGCGACCATGAAACCGCAGAAACCGCCGTCCGAGCCGCCTTAACCGGCCATTTAGTCTTTACCACCTTACACACCAATGATGCAGTAGGAGCCATTCCCCGGCTAAAAGATATTGGCCCCGATCCCGGTTTAATTAGTGACGCGCTATTAGGCATTATTGCCCAGCGTTTAGTCCGTTGTATTTGTCCCCATTGCGGCACACCCTATCGCCCCAGCGAACAGGATTTAAGGATTTTGGGGATTGGCTTACATGAGGCCAACCCAGAAGAATGGCGCAAAGGAAAAGGGTGTGTTAAATGTTTTCAGTCAGGATATCTAGGACGAGAAGCCATTATTGAATTGTTGAATGTGGATGACTCCATGCGGGAATTAATTTATGAAGGGGGAGTAACCGAGTTGCGCCGATATCTGCAAAATACCGATTTTATGTCTTTTCGTAAGGCCGCCACAGATAAGGTAACCCTGGGTAAAACCACGGTAGATGAAGTGGTTCGAGTTCTGCCTCGCAGCACGATGTACTATAAGCTCAGGTGAGTGCTGCTGAAGGAGATATCTTGTCAAATCTTGCTTTATCTAGTTATATTACTCAATAGAGATTTAGCAATTAAAAACGGAGACTCCCCAATGTGGCCTTTGATCTTGACCTTAACGACGAACTTGCCTACTCTCAATGAGTTTTCTAAGCCCAACCCTCCAGAAGTAATATCTCAAGTAAGACCTATGATGCACTCAACCCCCTATTTAACGCTTAATCCTCTGAATGTTTCAGAAGCAGAAGGATTGCTGTATATGCGAGAAGAGGAAAAATTGGCACACGATATTTATCGAACCCTCTATACCCATTGGCAACTTCCTATTTTTGAGAATATTGCCCAAAGCGAGACTCGCCATATGGGCGCTGTTCTGAGACTGCTTAACCGTTACGGACTCCAAGATCCGATCGCCACTAAAAACCCAGGAGTGTTTACCAATCCAGATTTACAAAACCTATATAATTCCCTACTCAGAACCGGTTATAGCTCCTTAGTCGATGCTCTCAAAGTCGGTGCAGAGATTGAAGAACTCGATATTGTTGACCTAGAAGAAAAGATCGATCAAACTCAAAACCCCGATATTCAACGAGTTTATAGTAATTTAGCGCGAGGTTCTCGCAATCATTTACGCTCCTTTGTCTCCACCTTACATCGTCAAACTGGCGAGACTTACCAACCGCAACATTTACCCTTAGACCAATACAACGCCATTATCTATTCTGCTCACGAACGAGGAGGACAAGGAAGACATCAGAGAAATCATGGCAGGAAAGGCCATGGCGGCGGTTATGGGTGGGGTAGGAGAGAGGGAAATGCGGGGAGACACTTCTAATATTAAGGAGTGAGAGCGTGTCTCGCTCGTAGGGGGCGGGTTGACAAACATCTGGGTGGGAAAACCAGAGGGTTGCTAAACCCGCCCTTACAACATCCTCCCCCCATTCCCTCCTATGGCAGCGAGCAAGATGCTCGCACTCCCCCCATTCCCCCATTCCTCCTATGGCAGCGAGCAAGATGCTCGCACTCCCTATTCCTCCTATGGCAGCGAGCAAGATGCTCGCACTCCCCCCATTCCCCCATTCCCCCTATGGCAGCGAGCAAGATGCTCGCACTCCCCCCATTCCCCCATTCCCTCCTATGGCAGCGAGCAACATTCACGCACTCCCCCATCACCAATTAACTAGGGGGCGAATCTTGGAGATCGGGAGAGCGTAGGGTAGGGAAAG
>NZ_JAQPOK010000152.1 GCF_030068445.1 Roseofilum halophilum BLCC-M91
AGAAGCTCAGAACTGGCGAGGCATTCCAAGGTAAGAACTTTAACGCTTGCCGATAACGTAGTGCGCGAAGCACTTAACCGGGTCAGCATACCTAAATTAATGAGGCAGTGAGCCGCCGTCTCTTTAGAGCGGGGTGCTGACTAAGTTAAAATGAGTCAGTGCGATCGCCTAGCAGACATAAACTTATTTTAGTACAACAGTTCTCTCCTAGAAGCATTTTCCTTAAATTCCCGTTTATCCTCAGAGATTTGAGAAAAAACCATGGCTGTATTTTTATCTCGCCTGTCTTCAGGTTCAACACTCCTAGTCCTTAGCCTGTGTCCTTGGCTCAGTCTTCTGTGGACGCTCAAAGGAGCAGCCCAACCGGCTCCGATTATGGCGGCTCCGGATGGCACAGGGACTCAAGTACGGGCGATCGGTAACCAATACCAAATTACCGGCGGCCAGGTCTCTTCAGACGGCGCTAATCTCTTTCACAGCTTTTCTCAGTTTGGACTCTCTGCGGGACAAATGGCCAATTTCCTGGCTAACCCCAACCTACAAAACATTCTCGGTCGCATTAATGGCGGCGATCCCTCCATCATCAATGGACTACTCCAAGTGAGCGGGGGAAATCCGAACCTCTATCTGGTTAACCCCGCAGGTATTGTTTTTGGCCCCAATGCCAGCCTTAATGTCCCTGCTGCCTTTAATGCCAGCAGCGCTACTGCCATTGGCTTTGAGGGACTCAACGGCAGCACGAACTGGTTTCAAGTCTTGGGGTCGAATGACTATAGCAACCTGGTGGGGACACCCACAACCTTTGATTTTCAGACCCCCTATCCTGGGGCAATAGTCAACTTGGGTAGCTTAGAGGTTCCCCCTGGTGAGAGTTTAACCCTGATGGGGGGACAGGTGATTAATACGGGAACGCTTAAGGCTCCGGGAGGCAATCTTACGCTTACCGCAATTCCGGGAGTGCAACGGGTAAGAATTTCTCAACCGGGTCATCTGCTCAGTTTAGATATACCCTTGAATCCTGATACCGATCGCGCGATCGCCCCTAATTTAGCCACCTTACTCTCCCAGTCAGCGATCGATCACGCTTCCCAATTGCAGATTAACCAGCAAGGACAGGTGGTTTTAACCGGCTCAGGAATGATTGTACCGGAAACACCGGGAGTGGCGATCGCCTCTGGAACCCTGGATATTTCCACCTCCACCCCCAACAACACCCCCAGCACCCTCAACATTTTCGGTCAACAAGTCGGCCTCATCAACGCTCACCTCAACGCCTCCAGTCCCACCCAAGGGGGAACCATCCGCATCGGAGGAGGCTTTCAAGGACAAGGAGACCAACCCAACGCCACCCATACCCTCATCAATGGCCAAACTCGGATTCAGTCCAACAGTACCCAGCAGGGAAACGGCGGCCAAATCATCATTTGGTCAGACAAAACCACCCAATTTTACGGCACAGTAGAAGCCACAGGAGGGCCCATTTGGGGAAAGGGTGGATTTGTAGAAATTTCCGGCCAAGAAACCCTCGTGTTTGAAGGAAACGTGGATCTGAGTGCTGTAGATGGGGAACCAGGAACCTTGCTCCTTGACCCCAAAAATATCACCATTTCTAATGAGCCTTCCCAACCCAATGATATTGAAGAAAATTTACCCGTTATTGATTTTGAATTACTGCCCGATGAAGACATTACCATCAATGCCGAAGTCTTAGAAGAACAACAAGGCAACATAGAACTACAAGCGACCAACGATATCACCATTGCCAGTGGGGTTTCTCTGGATTTTGTGGAAGGGGGATCGATTACCTTTACAGCCGATGCTGATACAGATAATGAAGGTTCCTTTATGATGGACTCCTCCGCCACGATTACGGCTCCGGGTCGAGAGATTAATATTTCTGGAGCCAGCATTAGTCTGGGTAACGTGAATACCAGCAGCGATCAACAAGGGGGAAATATTTCCTTAACCGCTTCTGCTGGAAATATCACCACAGGAGAACTCAATTCAAGGGTGAATACGGGAGGCGGAGAGGGTGGCAAGATTCAGCTCACAATTACAGAGCGCGGGGATATTACCACCAGTGGCCCGACTGATTCGAGTGCAGAGAATGGCCAGTCAGGCAATATTATCTTTGAAACTCAAGCAGGGAATATTATTGCTAGGGGTCTGATTGATTCGAGCGCGAAAAATGGAGAGGCTGGACATATTACGTTTACAACTCAAGCAGGAGATATTACCGCGAGGGGTCTGATTGATTCGAGCGCGAAAAATGGGGAGGCTGGAAATATTACGCTTGAAACTCAAGCAGGAGACATTACCACAGAAGAGATTGACTCAAGCACAAATAATGGGGAGGCGGGTGATATTACGCTGAGAATTATATCGGCAAATGGGGCGATCGCGCCTGGAACTTTAGATGCGAGTGCCCAAAATGGTTCGCCTGGCACAATTACCCTCGATCCGAATCCTACACCTGCACCGACTCCAACCCCCAATCCTAACCCCACTCCTACTCCCATCCCGATTCCCAATCCTACACCTGCACCAACTCCCACTCCAACAGAAACAGAAACTCCCACACCAACGCCAACAGAAACAGAAATTCCCGTCCCAACTCCTACACCCACTCCAACAGAAACAGACATAGAAATTCCCGTCCCAACTCCTACACCCACTCCAACAGAAACAGAAACATCCAACAATCCACCTGCGCCAGCCTCCGATTCGGATACCAATGATGTATCCCAATCGGATCTCGAATCCATTGCCAGTACCCAATCGCCACAATCAGAAACACCAACTCCATCTAATTCTGCAAATTCCCTAGAATCGGGAACAGGAAATACCAGTCCATTAGCCAATTCTCCAACAGAAATTGGTACATTCCTCGATCTCACAGGTGGGTTGGAGCTATCGAGTTTTCCCGGAACTCAAGAGGCAGAAATTGGCAAATTTTTGAATCTAGATGTGAATATATCCAGCTTAACTACTACGTTGTCTAAGCCGCATGTCAATTCAGCCGATGGTTCATCGGTTAATCTTCAACATCAGATCGATGGCAGTGTAACTCCAATCAACTATGCAAACCCGGATCGAGCATCAGATGACAAGACAGAAGAAGCGAGGGTTGTTAATCTGGGCAGCTTAATGTCTCCAGCAGAGTTTAATGTTCTGATTCGGGAACGAGAACAAAAGTTGAGCCATGAGTATGCGGATTACTTAGATTTAGATTTTCAGGGAGTTCAAGCTCATGCGGTTGTAGAGAGTCAAAAGATCTTAGAGCGCATGGAACAGGAGACTGGAGTTAAAACGGCGATCGTTTATGTGGGATTTAATGCACCGGGTATGATTTCTGCTCAGAATAAGACGGAGATAGATCGTACCTCTGAGTCAGAAGAGCGGTATCTCGAATTGATGATGGTGACGGCTGAGGGTAAACCCTTTCGCAAAATTATTGTGGGGGTAACGGAGGAACAGGTGCTAGAACAGGTGAGGGAGTTCACTCTGGAAATTACTAATCCTCGCAGGCGATATACAACCAGTTATTTAAGTTCCTCTGAGCAACTGTATGATTGGATTATTCGCCCCTTAGAAGAGGAATTAGCAGCCCAACAAATCGAGAATTTAGGGTTTGTGTTAACGGCAGGATTGCGATCGCTCCCGATCGCTGCCCTACATGACCGCGATCGGTTCTTAGTAGAACAATATAGCATCAGTATAATTCCCAGCTTTAGCCTGATTAATACCAGTCAATATCGGGTTCAAGGCCGTCAAGTTTTAGCCATGGGTGCATCCGAATTTACTCAGCTTGCCCCCTTGCCGGCTGTACCGATCGAAATTAGCACGATTATTGAGACTTGGACAGGGGATGAGTTTTTGAATCAGGGATTCACCCTCGATAATTTGATGAATAGTCGTAAGCAAGAAAACTATGGCATTATTCACTTGGCAACCCATGGGGAGTTTCGTCCAGGGAGTCCAGAAAATTCTTATATTCAATTGTGGGATAGTCAGCTAACCCTGGATCGGCTCGATGGACTGAATTTAGATAATCCCCTGGTGGAATTGTTGGTTTTAAGTGCTTGTCGTACAGCATTAGGGAATCCGGATGCCGAATTAGGATTTACAGGTTTAGCGGTTAAAGCAGGAGTTAAATCGGCTTTGGGCAGTTTATGGTATGTCAGTGATGAAGGTACTTTGGGATTAATGAGTGAATTTTATGCCTACCTGAAACATTCCCCGATTAAGGCGCAAGCCCTGCAACAAGGACAACGGGAGATGATTCAAGGGTTGGTGAAGATTGTCGATGGACAGTTGATTGTGCCTAGCTTAGAACAGCCCATTCCCCTACCAGAGAGTCTCCAGCATTTGGAGGATGAAGTGCTAAGTCATCCTTATTTCTGGTCTGGGTTTACTTTGGTGGGTTCGCCTTGGTAATGTCAATTAATAATGAACAATTAATAATGAACAATTAATAATGGGATTGGGTGGTTGAGTTTAGACGTTACGACTGAGGAATGCTCAAGGGAGGGGGTAAGGGCGGGACTCGATGGGGACAATCCCACAATAAACCAATATGTTCCAGAGGATGCTGCTCTGTAGAGCGAACCGTTCTAATTTCTCGACCGAACTTATCGAAATTGCTTAAATTTTCGACGGTTAGCAGGCGATCGAAGGCTTCTAGGGTTTCTTGAGGCTCTTTCTTGGGCACAAACACCCACGTCACCACTGGAATCCCTGATTTTAAGATACACTGAAATAACTTGAGGCGATCGTCTTTATCTTCTGGTAACTGATGCGGCCATTTCAATCCAATGTATTTTTCGAGTTCTAGG
>NZ_JAQPOK010000153.1 GCF_030068445.1 Roseofilum halophilum BLCC-M91
TAGGGCATACGGGAACTTTTGGGATAGACCCAATAAACGCTTGGGGAGAGAATACCTCTACTTTTTCAGAAGTGATTTTGTCTAAGCAAGTAATCTCAATGAACCAAGAATCCCCGTCTCTTTAGAGCGGGGAGTGTCAACATAGGAGATAGAACATTTTTCAACCCTATCGATCGCAGATGTTAAGAGGTTCTCCCTGTGGCTCTTTATGCTGAACTCCACCGACACTTAGGTGGTTCGGTTGTCCCTCGCATTCTCTGGCGCTACTTTCACCGTAGCGGCTCAGAATGGTCTGAGCAGTTTCCTGATTATCCTGAGTTTGAAAATTTCTATACCCGTCCCCGGAAAACCTTAGATGAATATTTGGAACTCCATACCTTAGTGGAGAAAACGCAAACCTTAGAAACCTTGCCCTATTTTATTTATCGCTTGATTCGCGGGGCCTATGTGTTTGAAAATTTAGCCTATTTAGAATTGCGATATACGCCTTACCTGCGGACTCCAGAGGAGTATAGCCAGAGCGATCGCATCGATCGCATGGCAGCGATTGTGGAAGCCGTGGGTCAGGCGAGCCAAAATCATAACTATAGTATTATTACCAGCCAGATTCTCTGTACCCATTCCCGTCTCCCCTATGAGGTGAACCGGGCAATTGTCGAACTGGCGGCGCAAATGCCCGAATATGTGTGTGGGATTGATATTGCCGGGGGAGATGCCCATTATGGCGATCGCCTGCCCGAACTGATTAAACTCTATGAATATGGGCGATCTTTGGGTCTCAAAACCACCGGACACCTCTACGAAACCCGCGAAGGCTGCTATCCGGAACTGCTTCCCTACCTGATGCGGATCGGCCACGGGATTCAAATTCCCCTCCACTATCCCCACCTCTTACCCCAACTCGCTCGGCAAGGGCAATGTTTAGAAGTCTGTCCCACCACCTACCTGAAAACCGGAACCCTAGACGACTTACACGAGCTGAAAATCGTCTTCGATCGCTGTTTTGAGGCTGGGGTAGACATCGCCATCTGTACCGATAACGCCGGACTCCATAACATGCGTTTGCCCTTTGAATACGAAAACCTACTCACCCTAGACATCATTGACTTTGAGCAACTCCAAGCCTGTCAAGATGCCTCATTCCGCCATGCCTTTGCTTGGCCGTATCCTGAACATCCCGCTTCTTTGTTAACCGGACTCTTGCAAAGCGAAGTCAAGCCCGATTTAACCCCAGCCTTAACCTAGAAGTAATGATATCAAATCCGCTTGAATACCATAATTAAAAATGTAGGGAGCAAGATGCTCCCACTCCAGTAATATCAAATCATTGAGGGAGTGCGGGCATCTTGCCCGCTAGTTTAACTCATTTTCATGTCCGCGAAGGGGAAACACCATAATTAAAAATGTAGGGAGCGAGACGCTCCCACTCCAGTAATATCAACCGATTCCAGGAGGGCGGGCATCTTGCCCGCTTCTTGAATCCCATTTTCATGTCCGCTTGCGGAAACCGGACTTAATATAATGAGTAAAACTGGGTTTCTCTAGGGAAAAACGGTTTACCTAAATTAAAAATCTAGGGAGCGAGACGCTCCCATTCCAGTAATATCAACCGATTCCAGGAGGGCGGGCATCTTGCCCGCTTCTTGAATCCCATTTTCATGTCCGCTTGCGGAAACTGGACTTAATATAATGAGTAAAACTGGGTTTCTCTAGGGAAAAACGGTTTACCTATTACCTATTACCCGTCATTAGGTTCCCCGCTTAAGGGCTGCTTCCACCTGGCGCAACTCCTGATTTATCCGTTTTTTCAGTTTCTCTGGAACTGGACGATTGGGATAGGAACTATAATGTCCTGCCAAGCTATTCAGGGCTGTGCGGATAGTCGTGAACGAGGTTAAAGTAGACACCGACTTATCGCGACGATAGCGAGAGGCATATTGATTAATCAGCTCCCTAGCCTCGGCTTGAGCCTCAGCCTTATTGGGAGCATCTTCAGGGAGTTCGATCGCCGTGCGGAGGCTATCGACCATATTCAACGTATCTTGAGAATAGTTGCCTGTAATGACAGAAGGGGTGCTGGAACATCCAACCAAACCCACGATCGCCACCAAAATCAGGGGTAGCAATCTGGCAAAAAATCGCTTCATAAGGATCATCAAAAACTGCATCATTGAGATTTACTCGTCAGACGATCCTATCGTGAATGGGGACATTGGCGATCGCGGGGTAATAATTAATCATGATAGTTTTAACCAAACCGTCCACTGACATACTGCTGAGTAGCTTCTTCTTGGGGATTTTGGAAAATATCTTCCGTGTTGTCATATTCGACTAAATACCCAAACCGTTTGCCCCCTTCGATCGCCTTAGCATTAAAAAATGCGGTCATATCGGAAACACGGGAAGCCTGTTGCATGTTGTGGGTGACAATCACAATGGTGTAATTTTCCTTCAGCTCATGAATCAACTCTTCCACTTTTAGGGTAGAGATGGGATCGAGGGAAGCACAGGGTTCATCCATGAGTACCACATCCGGGTTAATAGCCACCGTGCGAGCAATACATAAGCGCTGTTGTTGTCCACCAGAGAGGGCAAACCCACTTTGATGCATTTTATCTTTGACTTCATCCCACAGGGCTGCTTGACGGAGCGATCGCTCCACAATTTCCTCAATATCCGCCTTAGACTTAGCCAACCCATTAATCCGCACCCCATAGGCAATATTGTCATAAATCGACTTGGGGAAAGGATTAGGTTTTTGAAACACCATCCCGATCCGTCGGCGCACTTCTACCGCGTCAACATTACTCTCATATAAACTTTGGTCATGATAAAAAATACGCCCCTCCAACTTAAAAATGGGGATCAAGTCATTCAGGCGATTAAAGCATCGTAAAATCGTACTTTTTCCACATCCAGATGGGCCAATAAAGGCCGTCACGCGGTTTTTGGGAATGTCCATAGACACATCCCGAACAGCCTTAAAATCGCCGTAAAAGATACTAACATTGTCGGTTCTCAGAACCGTTTCCGTTTGATTTAGAACAGTTGAGTCTGGATTGGTCATGGGATTTCCTCATGGTTGAGAGCAATTCACTCACCCTGGCCTAAAATTGACTTTGGCGGGTGGCTAATCGGGCAATAATACTACTGATTAAAACCAAAAAAACTAAAACTAAAGAGGCTGCCCAAGCTAATTCTTGAAGCTTGAGATCGAAACTGGTCGAAAAGTTGTAAACCAGCACAGCTAAGGAAGGAGTCGGAGACATTAATCCTCTGGGCCAAAAATTGGAACTGAGGGCCGTAAATAGTAGGGGAGCCGTTTCTCCAGAAGCGCGGGCAACCGCTAGGGTGACTCCGGTTAAAATGGCAGGGAGGGCGGCAGGTAAAACGACTTTAAGGACAGTTTGATAATTGGACGCGCCCACACCAACGGATGCCCAGCGAATATCCTGGGGTACAATTTTCAGGGCTTCATCGGTTGTCCGAATAATTGTCGGCAGCATTAGCACGGAGAGAGCCACCCCTCCCGCAAAGGCAGAAAAGGTTCCTGTGGTTAAAACCACGAGACTATAGGCGAAGACCCCGGCAATAATGGAGGGGACACCACTGAGAACATTGGTGGCAAAGCGAATCGAGCGAGCCACTTGGCGAGCGGTTTGGCTACTGAAGCTAAATTCAGACAGATAAACGGCAGCCAATACGCCAATGGGGACGGCGATGACGCTGGCAATGCCGACGGTGATAAAGGTTCCGAGGATAGCGTTGGCAATTCCTCCTCCGGTTTGGCCGGCTGCTGGGGGCAGTTGGGTGAATAGGCTTAGACTTAGGCGGGAGCCTCCTTTGATCATCACATAGATTAAGACCGCAAACAGGGGCAAGACGGTGAGTCCGATGCAAATCCCCGAAAGGGTTGTCATGGCGATGTCAAATATCTCTCTGGGGCGGCTCTTGTCTCGGATCAGAGTTCGGGCGAGGGACTGGGATTCTGTAGAAGGGTTCATGATGTCAGGGGATGGGGGAGTGGGGGAGTTCTCAAGGGAATGATTTTAAGATTCGAGTGGGCAAGACACGGGGAAACGGGGACACGGGGACACGGAGAATGGGGGAATATTACCCATTACCCATTACCCATTACCGATTACCCATTAGTCATATTTGGCTTTGACTTGGTTGACAATCCATTCAGCCATGATGTTGACGACTAGGGTGAGAACCATGAGAATTAAGCCCGCGTACATGAGGGCGGAAACTTGGAGTCCGGAGGCTTCGGGAAATTGGTTAGCCATTAAGGAGGCGATGGTATTGCCGGGGGCTAAGATGGATAGCCTCATTTGGTTGGAGTTGCCGATGAGCATGGTGGCAGCCATGGTTTCTCCCATGGCTCGACCGAGGGCTAACATGATGCCGCCGACGATACCGGAGAAGGCTGCTGGGAGGAGAACCCGAAAAATGGTGATCCATCGGGTTGCACCGAGTCCGAGGGAGGCTTGACGCAGCTCTGGGGGTAGGCTGGCGAGGGAGTCACGGGCGATCGCCGTAATAATCGGTAAAATCATAATCGACAGGACTAAACCGGCCGGTAACATGCCTGGGCCCGCTAGGGGGGTGCTAAAGAGGGGAAACCAGCCAAAGTTATCATGCAAAAAGTCGCCAATGGGTTTGAGGATGGGAATCAGGACGAAAATCCCCCATAACCCGTACACCACACTGGGAATAGCCGCCAGCAGTTCCACGAGAAAGACTAAAACGGTGCGGATATTGACGGGAATAAAGTCTTCACTGAGGAAAACGGCGGTTCCCAGACCGAGGGGTACGGCAATGGAGAGGGCAATGGCGGAACTCATCATGGTTCCGTAGATCATTGGCCAAATGCCATATTGGTCTTCAACTGGGTTCCAGGCACTCTGGAAGAGGAAACCCACGCCAAATTCTTGCAAAGCTGAGATCGCACCCTGGCCGACGGTGAGGATAATAACGATCAGGATGGCGGCAATGGATAGGGCAAAAATAAAGGTGAGGCCGATAAAGCCTTGGTCTAGTTTTTTTTCTAAATCTGAGCGCGATCGCCCGGATTCAGTGTTTGCTACAGATACCATAGAATAACATCAATCATAAGGGTCAAGTTAAGAGGTAGGAGCAAGGGTTTTCTTACTCCTACCAGCACAAGAAACTAAACCATCTATTTCACTTCGATGGTGTATTCTGGGCTAATCGTATCGGCAAGTTCAGCCACTTTCTGGCGCACGTTATCGGGTAAGGGGATATAACCCAAATCGGAACTAATGGCTTGTCCCTCATTTAAGCCATACTCAATCACGGCTTCTAGGGACTTAGCAATTTCTGGATCGTCGTATTGCTGATAGGCCAGCAACCAAGTATAGGTGACAATGGGATAGGAGTCTTCCCCTTCTGGGTTGGTGACGAATGCCCGCAGGTTTGCTGGCAACTCTACTGCGCCTAAAGCGATGGACGCGGCTTCATCGGAAGGATAGATAAAGTTACCCGATTTATTTTCTAGGGATGCCATATTCAAGCCAGCGCTTTTGGCAAATCCTTGCTCTAGATAACCAATGGCTCCTTCGGTTTGGCGAATTTGGGCAGCAACTCCATCATTTTTGGCTCCCCCAATACCCACGGGCCATTCTACGGTTTTGCCTTCACCGACTTGGTTTTTCCACTTTTCGCTCATGGCGCTGAGGTTTTTGGTGAATACACCGGTGGTTCCGCTACCGTCTGAGCGATAAACGACGGTGATATTGCTATCGGGAAGGTCAACACCGGGGTTGGCTGCGGCAATTTGGGGGTCATTCCATTTGGTGATGTTCCCTAGGAGGATGTCTACCAAAGCCTCTTGGGTTAAGTTCAGTTCATCCACACCGGGCAGGTTATAGGCCATTACCACGCTTCCGGCGGTCATGGGGAGCATCAAAACGCCCCGGTCAACTTCGGCTATTTCTTCGTCTTTCATGGCCACGTCACTGGCTCCGAAGTTAACCAAGTTTTGCATAAATCGTTCTACCCCAGCCCCACTACCGACAGATTGATAGTCTACTTGTAGGTTAGGGGTGGCGTTACTAAAGTCCAGAAACCAACGTTGGTAAATGGGGGCTGGAAAAGAAGCGCCTGCTCCCGTTAAACTGGTGTTGCCCGCTAGGGCTAATTTGCTGGTTGATTTGGTATCTGAGCCACCTGTGGTGCTTCCCACTTGGGTTGTGTTCTCGCCAGCACAGGAGGCTAGGGTTAGGGCACTCAGGGCTGCGATCGCTAGGGAAAGACGGTTACGCTTGCAGTTAGACAGAGAAAACATAGGAGATACAAGGTTTAGATTAGGCCAATCTTCAGTTTACGAGAAGATGTTGATTGCAGATTAACCTTTTATGGTAATTTTTTGGTTAAGATTAGGTAAAATAAATATTAACAAATCTTTATTTTAAGAATAATTTATAATTCTTTGATATCCGTTGAGAAGCCTATCCAACCTAGCATATTGTCATGTCTTTTTTGAGAATTGATAGAAAAAATAATCTTTTTTGTTGTTATTTGGTTGTCTGTTTCTCAGTGCAAGAAAATTCAATTTAATTGCCATTAATATTCAGTAAATTCTCAAAAAAGAACCATAAGATAGGCAATAAAAATTGAAGTTTAGACTCAAGGGGATTGATCCCTGGCGATCGAATCTTCGATATGGGAGTCTCTATCCATAAATCATTATAATAGATTTTTTTCTATGATAATAACTAGATAAATCTAGGGCTAAACTCAAGTCTAGCAAAAAAATTTGTAATTTATGTATCATTTGATATGATTATAAGGAACAGGAGAATCATAGGTGAAAAAATAAATTGTCGCCAATGGGTTTGAGTAAACTGACTCAGGATCGTGGTTTTGACGCTCAGATCGGTATCAAGCCATAACCACTCAACCGGTTGGGAGAATTGGATGTCGCTCAATCTTTAGTGTTACTTGAATGAATACCCTGGATATTCTCCTGAAAGCGGTTCACTCGAACAGAGTTGGCCGTATTTGATAATTGATTCCAAAGTTCCATAAGGATTGTCGCAGTGCAGCAACATCTTCAGCAAATTCAGAAACCCCCCCTACAAACTAGCTCCTTTCATTGGCAAGAGCGTTCTATGACAAGTGACCCCAATCATCTGGAACGGTTTTTTGACTTATCCCTAGAACTGCTGTGTCTGATTGACTTTCAGGGAGTCCTCAAAAGCCTGAATCCTGCCTGGAAAACGATATTGGGATATAGCCCAGAAGAATTATATGACCGGAAGTTCCTGGACTTTATCCATCCCCAAGACCAACAACGCACTCGTTTAGGGTTGAAGCAATTAATTTTAGGGCAACCGAGTCTTTATGTAGAAAATCGATGTTGCTCTCAAGATGGCTCCTATCGATGGATTGGTTGGACTGCGGTTGCTTATCCAGATGAGGGATTAGTTTATGCAGTGGGTCGGGATATGACTCATCATAAGCAGGTGGAAGCTGAATTACACTCACGTTTACAGCAACAAGCGGCGGTTTCAGAGCTGAGTCAGAAGGCTTTAACCGATCGCAATCTAGATACTCTGATGCAAAAGGCAGTGGAGTTAGTCCGTCAAACTCTATCGGTAGACTGTAGTGCGATTTTGGAACTGTTGCCCAATCATCAGGCCCTGTTCCTAAGAGCAGGGGTGGGTTGGCAAGCTGAATTGGTGGGTCAAGCGACGTTGAGCGCCCGGAGTAATTGTCATGCAGGGTATACTTTATCGCAAGGTAAACCGGTTATTGTGGAGGATTTACGGGTAGAAACTCGCTTTAGTGGTTCTCCTCTGTTACATAATCATCGGCTGGTTTCCGGAATTGGTGCGATTATTTCAGATCTTCCGGGTTCTGAGGGGCCGTTTGGGGTCTTAAGTGTGTACGCGAGAGAGTCTCGCAAGTTTACTCAAGATGATGTATCGTTTTTACAAACGATCGCCAATGTGCTGACGAGCGTGATGACTCGCTTGCAAGCTCAAGAGCAATTACATCTGATGGAGCGGGCGATCGCCTCTAGCAATAATGGCATGATTATTACCGATGCGACGCGATCGGATAATCCAATTGTTTATGTCAATCCAGCCTTTGAAGAGATTACGGGCTATTCTCTCAAGGAGGTCGTCGGTCACAACTGCCGTTTTCTGCAAGGCAGTTACCAGAATCAAACGGCTCTGGGTGAAATTCGTGAAGCCATTGAACAAGCCAGAGAATGCCATGTGGTGCTGCAAAATGTGCGTAAAGATGGTCAACTGTTTTGGAATGAGCTGCATATTTCGCCGGTATTTAATCCCCAGGGTCACCTCACCCACTTTATCGGCATTCAAACCGATATTAGCGATCGCAAACAAGCCCAAGCCCAACTCGAACATAACGCCTTTTACGATCATCTCACCAATCTGGCCAACCGGGCCCGATTCATCGAATACCTACAACAAGCCATTGAGCAAACCCAAAAAGACCCCCATTATCAGTTTGCGGTCTTATTTCTGGATTTAGATGGGTTTAAGAACATCAATGATAGTCTGGGTCACTTGGTGGGAGACTTATTGTTAGTGGCGATCGCCCGTCGTCTCGAAAACTGCCTACGTCCGAGGGATCTACTCGCCCGACTCGGAGGGGATGAATTTACCATCTTCTTGGATAATATTCACAATCTCCAAGATGCTACCAAAGTCGCCCAAAGAGTTTTAAAGAAACTCTCCCATCCCTTCAACCTGAATGGCCATGAAGTCTTTGCCAATACCAGCATCGGTATTACCTTAAGCACAATTGGATATGACCAACCGGGGGACATCCTCAGAGATGCGGACTTAGCCATGTACCAGGCAAAAACCGCCGGTAAAGGGCGCTATGCCGTCTTTAATACCCTTCTGCATACCCAAGCCGTTAACCGCCTAAAACTCGAAACCGACCTCAGAGGAGCCATCGAGCGCCAGCAATTGCAAGTTTATTATCAACCGATTATCGAATTAGCAACCGGCCAATTGACGGGTTTTGAATCCCTTCTGCGGTGGCAGCATCCCGAATTGGGGTTCGTTTCTCCGGCTGAATTTATTCCCATTGCTGAAGAAACAGGATTCATTTTACCCATTGGGACTTGGGTGCTAGAGCAAGCCTGTCAGCAATTGCATCTTTGGAATCTCCAATTCCCCGATCGCCGCCCACTGACTATGAATGTGAATCTCTCGGTGAAACAATTCGCCCAACCCGATTTAATTGAACAAATCGATCGCATTCTAGAGAAAACCCAGATTGAGGGGCAATGTCTGAAACTAGAAATTACGGAAAGTGTGATTATGGATAATTCTAAAGTTGCCAATCTCATTTTCCAACAACTCAAAGCCCGTCAGATCCGACTCTGTATTGATGATTTTGGTACAGGCTATTCTTCCTTGAGCTATCTCTATCGTTTCCCCGTGCATACCCTGAAAATTGACCGCAGTTTTCTGACTAATTTGGAATCCAAAGCTTCATCCCAATATCGAGAAATCATTCAAGCGGTGATTGATTTAGGTCATAACTTAGGGATGGATATTGTAGCTGAAGGGATTGAAACAATTGAACAGCATAAACTGCTGCAACAATTTAGCTGTGAATATGGTCAAGGTTATTTTTACTCCTTACCGATGCCCGTAGAAGCAATAACAGAATTATTAGGATCAAGACTTAATCTAAACCCAGTTCTCGTTTCAGGCGATTAATGGAGGATTCATCGATATAACTGTCAGTTTGAATTAACCGAGGGGGGCGGATAATATCTTCTCTGGCTGCTTGCAGAGCGGCTTTCACTGCGTCATAACTGGAGACATCGCTGACTATATATTGAACGGTTCTCACCATGGCATTGAGTTTATAATGGTCATCCCGATGGGCCGTCATCACCAATACATCATCGCCGCGCAAACTATGAATAATCACTTCCACGGCGCGTAAAATGCCATAGGATAGACTAACGACTCCGAAATATGTCCCTTTAGGTAATCCTTTGACTAACTCGACTTCCGGAGCATAATCATAGATTTCCACTGGAACCACCCGTGCGGATTTGGGTGCAGCAATCTTTTCCGCATCGCCAAAAAAATAGCGACTGGTGACGACGGTTGCCGATCGCGTATGATTTAAGAGATCGTCTAACTCTTCTAAGGGAACTAACTGTACGGGGGTATGCAAAGCGGCTTGTAACTCTTCCATCATCAGTTGTCCCACCCCAATATCATTGGCGGGAGCTGTAACTAAAACCCTAGCACTACAGCGTAAACGCCAATCAATTTCAGTTAAAAAGAGTTCCCGCGCTTCATGGAGAGAGCAGCCTTGCTGAATGAGCTGATTGAGACTATCTTGGACAATGGATTGAGCTTGGGGATAGGTTTGCAGAAGTTGAGATTTATACTGAGTCAGGAACCCTTGTCCCTGCTGGCGCACATAAATGCCTGAGCCAGCTTGAGCCTCGACTAATCCGGTTTCTTCGAGTTGGCGATAGACCTTGCTAATGGTGTTGCGATGTAAACCGGTTTGCATGGCTAAGGCACGGGTACTGGGCAATTGGGAGCCAGGAGGGTATTGACCAGAGGCGATCGCAAAGCGTAATTGATTAAATAACTGATTAGAAGCCGGAATGTCACTCTCTGGCTGAATCTGAAACTTGACCATATACCCAGACTTACCCCCATAATGTCATTGATTTCTAGTATAGAGTGCTTCGTGCTAGGAGTGGGGAATAAACGGTTGGGTGGGCAAGAGCTGACGAGAGAATTGAAAATTTGCCGCCATAGACTTGCCTTCTCAAGGTAGGGAGAAACCCGGTTTCTTGGTTGGGGGCGATCGCTTTGTCTATGTCTACCTTAGAGTTGAGGCGATTCGCGATCGTCTTCTACCCGTAAGAGCAGTTTGATATTCTGGAGCAGCTCAGGTATATCTGTTTGAGTGACTCTCCAAACTCGCTGAATGTTAATCTGTCGGTAGTCATGAACGCATTTATCGCGCATTCCAGAAATTTGTTTCCAGGGAATCTGAGGATTTTGTTCGCGAATTTCAGCAGAGAGTTGTTTGACAGCTTCACCTATAATCGTGATACCGTATAGCACGGCATTTTGAGTTTTTATATCCGTTGCGAAGCTCGATTCATCCATTCCAGCAACGAATGTCAAAATATCTGTACCAAATTTCTCTACATCAAGCAGATAAGAGAGATCGCGATTCATAAATTACCTGAGCCGTGTTCAATATTTCTTCCCGACGAAGCCAGTTGAAATCATCTTCTACAGTGTTTTTTTCAACTAAATCGACCTGGCGCTGTAGCCAATCTTCCAGAGATTGTTCCAGTCCAACAAAACCCAGCAAACTCAGATGACAATCGGGAGAGAAGGTTACCAGCATATCAATATCGCTCTGAGAATGAAAGTCATCGCGCAGGATAGATCCAAATAAGGAAAGTTCGGTAATCTGGCAGTTTTGGCAAAATTCTGCCAGTTGTGTGGGAGTAATGCCCAGCCGTTGATAGAGAGTTTGTATATTCATGGGTTTTAGATTTATTCTACACCCCTTGTCAGCTTTCTTGGCGATCGCATGGAGTTAGAAACCGGGTTTCTATGAGGATCTTGGCTGGTGTTCTCAAGGTAGGGAGGAACCCGGTTTCTTGGTTGGGGGCGATCGCTATTGCTCAGATGTATCCTATTTCCCTTAAAATTGGAAAGACGCAACATTTTCCAGCAATTATGACCGATTTAACCATACAATCCACCCCTGTACAAGTGCCCAATGGCGACTTACTCATCGATGCCTATCTAGCTGAACCCACCACACCCGGCCCCCATCCGGGGGTGGTGGTGGTACAGGAGATTTTTGGCGTAAATGAACACATTCGGGATGTAACCGATCGCATCGCTAAAGAGGGCTATATTGCCATTGCTCCGGCAATCTATCAGCGTCTGGCTCCCGGTTTTGAAGCCGGTTATACCCCAGAGGATATTAAAATTGGGCGTGAATATAAGGTGAAAACGAAGGCCGATGAACTGCTCAGTGATATTCAGGCCACCTTAGAGTATCTGAAAACCCGACCCAATCTCAAATCGGGAGGTTTTGGGGCGATCGGATTTTGCTTTGGCGGCCATGTAGTGTATTTAACCGCAATTCTGGAGGATATCAAGGCCACAGCCTCCTTCTATGGAGCGGGAATTGCCACTCTGACTCCAGGAGGGGGCGCACCCACGGTTACTCGAACTCCGGAGATTCAGGGGACAATCCACTGCTTTTTTGGCAATGAGGATGCCAGTATTCCCAGTTCGGAAGTCGAGCAAATTGAAGCCGCGTTAACGGATGCTGGGGTTTCTCATCAAATTTTCCGGTACGATGGAGCCGATCATGGCTTTTTCTGCGATCGCCGTGGTAGTTATAATGCAGAAGCGGCTACTGATGCCTGGGCTAAAGTGAAAAACTTGTTTCACTCCCAACTTCAGGCCTCTTAATTTCTCAGACCCTAGTTATGAACCCTGAATCTAAACCCGCTTCTGAAACTCCCTCTTCCATTGGCTTTTCCCAAGATGATTTTGCCCAAGCCTTGCAAGAGCATGACTATACCTTCCAAAAAGGACAAACGGTACGCGGTCGGGTGGCCGTCCATTCTCCAGAGGGAGCCTATATTGAAATTGGGGGCAAGTCTACTGCCTTTGTGCCCATACAAGAGGCAGCCTTGAGCAGTGTCGTCGATCTGTCTACGGTTCTGCCTCTGAATGAGGAATTAGACTTTCTGATTACTCGCGAACAAAACGAAGAGGGACAAGTAACGCTCTCCCGTCGCCAACTGGAAATCCAGCGCATTTGGGATACCCTGCTGGAAAAACAGGAGGATGAACAGGCGCTGCAAGTCCGGGTTACCGGGAGTAATAAAGGTGGTGTGACAGTGGATGTGATGGGACTTAGGGGTTTTATCCCGCGATCGCATCTGAGCCAACGGGATAACCTCAATGCTCTCAAGGGGGAAACCCTAACAGTTGCCTTTCTGGAAGTGAACCCAGACACTCGTAAATTGGTGCTTTCTGAGCGCCTAGCCACCCAAGCGGCAACGTTTAGTCAGTTGGAAGTCGGTCAACTGGTTGAAGGGCGAATTGCGAATATTAAACCCTTTGGTTTATTTGTCGATTTGGGCAATACCACAGGACTGATTCATATTAAGCAAATTAGCCAAAGTTATATTGATGCCCTCTCCAGTCATTTTTCTATTGGTCAATCGATTAAATCCATTATTATTAGTATTGATGAAGGAAAAGGACGGATTTCTTTGTCTACTCGCATTTTGGAAAATTATCCCGGAGAGCTGTTAGAAAATATGGAGGAAGTCATGGCCAGTGCTGCGGCTCGTCGAGAACGGGCGGTTAAATCTTTGCCCGATGCTTAGACTCGTATTTTTTAGTTGCTCTGGTAGGAGGAAGCCGTTATGCTCTCTACCTCCTACTTGGGTCTACTCTACATTTGGACATTTATCGGTTAGTTGATTCCATGAAAACCATTTGGGAACTCGATTTTTACTCCCGCCCCATTCTAGATGAGAATAATAAAAAAGTTTGGGAAATTCTGATTTGTGAAACCCCATCATCGATCGCCACCGATCCCGAAAGTCTATTTCGGTATTCGCGGTTTTGCTCTAGTAAAAACGTGAACTCAGGAGAATTGAAGGCTGCCCTGGTAGAAGCGATGGAACAAGCCAAGACTCGGCCCAACAAAATTCGCTTCTTTCGTCGGCAAATGAATAACATGATCGTCAAAGCTTGTCAGGATTTGGCCATTCCCTCGGCTCCTAGTCGCCGCACGTTGAGCCTGTATCAGTGGATGCAGCAAAGAGAACAGGAAGTGTATCCCCAAGAAGCCGGTTATGATGCTAAGGCGGCTTCTTCGCCTTCTGTAAAATATGAATCGGCGATCGCCCAACCCCTCCCGGATGCGATCCTGGGTCAAAAATGGGCCCTGGTTAGCCTAGAAGCCCAAGCCTTTGCGGAACTACCCGAATGGGATATTGCCTTTGAAGAGTCTTTTCCCTTAAGTCCGTTTGACTTGTCCGCAACAACCCAGATTCCTGGGATTATCCTCTTTTCCTCCCGTGCCATTCCCATGGCGGGATGGATGTCTGGCCTAGAATTAGCCTGTCTTAAAATTATGGCAAGTAACTCAAAGGATAAAAAGAACTCCAAATTATTACTAGAAACAGGAGTGAATGAAAGTTGGATTTTGTCCAACCTGAATACTCCCCAATTACTCAAGGAAGGAGAAAACTTTGAACAGGCGAAAAAGCAAGCTCAAGGGGTTCATTTTCTGGCCATCCAGTCGAATCCAGAATCAGAATCTTTTGCGGGATTTTGGTTGATGCAAGAAGTGCCTTCCCAGAATTAAAGGCAAAAGGGAGTGGGGAGTTGCTCCCCTTGCTCCCCGTTCGACCATGGCGGGAAGCGCCATAGACTCCTTTTTTGGTAGAGTGAACCTAAAGCCAGAAACAAGCGGGAGGGTGAGAACGGAGCGTGAACGATCGCACAGGGAATCAAAAGTTAACCGATCGAGAGGATCGCAGTTCAAGGGGCGATCGCATTGCTGAAAGTTTAGTTTCGGCATCCCAATCCCCCTCCAGGGTTGACCCGTCTGAGGTCTCTTGGGATGAGACGGGTGAGCAATTATTGGATTTAGCTGCCCGAAAGGGTGCAGAAGCAGCCGAGGTGTTTTTATCCAAAGCCCATTCAACTCCCATTCTCTTTGAAGCTAACCGGCTCAAAAGTGTCCTCACTCACCACAGTGAAGGGGTTGCCCTGCGGTTATGGAAAAATGGGCAACCGGGATTAGCGGTATGTCATGGTTCAATTGCACCGGAACAGTTAGTGGAAAAGGCGATCGCCCTTTCTCAACTGCAAGAACAATCAGAGTATGTGGAGTTAACCCCTGGATGTAAACAAGTTTACCCAGATTTGGGTACATGGGTTGAGGGTCAGCAGCTCCTAGCCTGGGGAGAAGAGGCGATCGCCCAGTTGCGAGAGACCCAAGGTGATATTCTCTGTAGCGCGGAACTCGACAGTGAAGCGGAAAGCACACGCCTGCTCAATTCAGAAGGTCTCGATTGCAGTTATACCGACACCACCCTCAGTGGTTATCTGGCAGTAGAATGGGTACGCAGTGATGATTTTTGCAGCATCAGTGATGGCCAGGTGCAACGGGATACCCTGAATTTAGGAGAAATCGTCTCCAGAATCCAAGACCACCTGAAAGCCTGCGATCGCAATGTGAGCGCCCCCCAAGGCCGCGTCCCCATTCTGTTTACTGCCAAAGCAGCCGATTTGCTTTGGGAAACCCTGAGCGCTGCCCTCAATGGTAAACAAGTCTTTGAAGGGTCTTCCCCTTGGGCAGACAAACTCGGAGAACAGGTCACTTCATCCCAGATTACCCTCTCTCAAGACCCGCAAATGGGGCCCTATAGTTGCCCCTTTGATGATGAGGGAACGCCGACGAAACCCCTGATCTTTGTGGCAAATGGGGTTGCGAACAACTTTTTATGCGATCGCACCATGGGTCGCCAATTGGGAATCGGAACCACCGGCAACGGTTTTCGACCCAGCCTCGGCAGTTATCCCACCCCCTCTCTGTATAATCTGATTGTCTCTGGGGGGCAAAAACGGGCCCTGAAAGACCTGATTGCTTCCCTGCCGGATGCCCTAATTGTGGATCAAATTTTAGGTTCAGGGGGAGGAATTTCCGGAGACTTTTCCATTAATGTGGATTTAGGCTATCGAGTGCGGAATGGAGAAATTATGGGTCGAGTCAAAGACACTATGGTGGCGGGCAATATTTATCACTGTCTGCGAAATGTGGTGGAACTGGGAGGCGATCGGGAATGGAATGGCTCTTGTTATACCCCATCTGTTATCGTCGAAGGCTTATCCATTACCAGCAAACTCGACAATTGAGGAGCAACAACAGACAATAATTCTAAACATTTTTAATTTTTAATTTTTAATTTTTAATTGAAACCGTGCGTCCTCTCCTGCTACCCAAACGACGGGTAATGATTGCCGAGGCTTGTCTGATTGGATTAGTCTCCGGTTGTAGCGCCGTCTTACTCAGAAATGGCATCGGCATATTGGGGGGGTGGCGCATCTGGCTCACCCAAATTTTCCCCGCTTGGTTTATCTTACCCCTGGTGGGGATGACCTTTGCCTTTCTCTCCGGCTGTTTCATTGAAGCCTTTGCCACCGAAACCCAAGGTAGCGGTATTGCCCAAGTCAAAGCCGTACTCGAAGGAAACCCTCTTCCCCTCAGTTGGCGCACTGCTCTAGTCAAGCTCACGGCTGGACTGCTTTCCCTTTCCTCTGGACTCACTCTCGGTCGCCAAGGGCCAACGGTACAAATTGGAGCCGCCTTAGCTTCGGAAATTGCCCGAATTTTCCCCACATCTCCCAACCATCGGCGGCAAATGGTGGCGGCTGGAGCAGCCGCAGGACTGGCGGCCGGCTTTAATGCCCCGATCGCCGGTATGTTGTTTGTGTTAGAGGAATTACTCCATGATGTTTCCGAATTAACCCTAGAAACGGCGATCGGAGCCTCCTTTATCGGTGCAGTCGTCTCCCGCATCTTTGGGAATGACTTCGATCTCAATCGGGAAGTGAGCGCCTCCGTTGCCCATTTCTCGGCCCCAGAAATTCCGGGTTTCCTAATCCTAGGTATCCTAGCCGGTCTTCTGGGCACACTCTTTAACCAAGGCATCATTACCAGCCTCAACCTCAACCGTCGTCTGCCCCTAACTTTACCCGCTCGTATGGCCCTAGCGGGTCTCATTTCTGGCCTTTGTATTGCCCTACTCCCTCCAAGTTTTAATGACCATGCGGGGTTACGACAACTGCTGTTAATTGGCGATCTCCAAGCCAATGAGGTCATTCTCGCCTTTGTTGTCCATTTTTTACTCACCTGTTTAGCCTACGGTGCAGGGACACCTGGAGGACTCTTTGCCCCTACTCTCACCCTAGGGGCAGCTCTGGGGTATTTAGTGGGTTATCTTTTGGGCTTACCCCTAGGAGTTTCTCCGGATACTTATGCCTTAGCAGGAATGGGAGCTTTTTTTAGTGCCGTGGGTAAAGCGCCCATGACCAGTATTGTGATTGTGTTTGAAATCACGGCAGATTTTAATTTGGTTTTACCCCTGATGATTGTGTCGGTGGTGGCCTATTTTATTTCCAGTTTGTTGGAGAAAAACTCCCTATACCAACGGCTGTTGATCTGGAATGGCATGGAACCCCAAAATGAGCAACGCAAAACACCGGAAGGGTTTGATGAGTTAATTGCTGAAGATTTGATGCAGCGCCGGGTGGAAACCTTGAATCTCCATTTGCCCTTGGATCAAGTGGTACAGGCTTTTTCTCGCTCGCACCATCGGGGTTTTCCTGTGGTTCATGAAGGACAGTTAGTTGGTATTGTGACTCAAGGAGATCTAGAGAAACGCCCCCAAAATCAGAACGCTCTGCTGGGAGAAATTATGACGGCAGATCCGGTCAGTGTTGCCCCCTCTTGTCCCTTGAGTGAGGTGGTGTATTGCCTCAATCGTTATAAACTGAGCCGTTTGCCGGTGACGGAGGGACGCAGGTTAGTGGGGATTATTACCCGCAGTGATATTATTCGGGCGGAGTCGGATTTGTTGAGTGGTGTGGGGCCTGCTCTGGGGCCAGCCGGTGGGAGTTCTTATGTCATTTATCAAACCCATGGGCCGGCGATCGGTCAGGGGCGGATTTTGGTTCCGGTGGTCAATCAGCGTACAGCGGCCCTATTGTTACAGATGGCAGGGGCGATCGCCGCCGAGCAGAATTATGAGTTGGAATGTCTGCAAGTAGCGGTGGTCTCCGATCATACTCCCGTCGATCAAGCACGGGTAAATTTTGATCCCTTTCAACGCTGGACTGACTATACCCATCACTTGGGTGAAGATTTAGGAATTAGCGTACATACTCAGGTTCGAGTGACCCATGATATCGGGAAAACCATTTTGGAGACGATTAAGTATCGCCATGTGGATTTGTTGGTCATGGAATGGAAAGGAAAAACTACCAGAGAGGGGCGAATTTTTGGGGATGTGGTCGATACCTTGATTCGCCAAGCTCCTTGTGAGGTGGTGTTGGTGAAGTGGGCTACGCGCGGACAGCAAGCAAAATGGCATTTTAACCGGTGGTTATTGCCTTTAGCAGGGGGCCCCAATGCGATCGCCGGGGCTGAGTTGTTACCGGGTTTAATCCATTTGCGAGAAATTCATTTGAGATCCCGTAGGGGAGATCAGTCGTTCTCCCCGACTCAGTTTTTCCCACCAGAAATCCAATTATGTCAGGTCTCTTCCCCAGAACCCAACGCTCAGGTTCCCCTGGTATTGGAAGAGGTACAGCAATTTTTACTCAATCGCCTCAAATCCTTTGGGGATAAACGCAACCAAAATTTGCGATTACCGAAGTTAACGTTGGTTAAGTTAGTATCTGAACAGGTCAGCGAAGCGATCGCCAAGCAAGCTCAAGAGTCCCATATTGATGTGGTGATCATGGGTGCATCACGGGAAGGTCTACTCAAACAGGTGATTAAAGGCAATATTCCAGAGGCGATCGCCTCTGGATGTGATTGTACAGTTATTTTAGTCCGTCAAGCCGTCTTCCTGACTCCACCTTTAGACACTGGGGATTAAACAGGGGAAGATTTACACAGTTGGGAATTCAATGTTTAAAATAGAAGTAGACATTATTGTGGATTTTAGTGTTGTTTTTTTCTGATGAGGATCGATCGTTTATGTTATTTTCCTGGTTACCCTCCATTTCCTGGACGCGCACTCAAGGGACATTAGCAACCCTTTTAGCCTTAGGTGTGAGTGTCTTTCCCTTGCCGAGTCTAGCCCTAGAAGACCTACAATTGCCAGAAGAAATCGGATTACCTAGCCGCCGTCAAGCGGGTGGAACCCGTGGCCCCTGTATTACCGATCAAAAGGGTCAACTCATGGCTATTATTCCTGAATTGAACGTAGGTCGCACCCTCACTAATTCACCCACTGTATTTGTATATTTACCTAAGCATACTGCCGATCGAGGGATGCTGATTGTGCAAGAATTAGATCGAGAAAAATTGGCTCAATCGGGCTTGACTTTAGCCGATATCGATGCACAAAATCAAGATCGATTTTTGAAATCAGAATTTGAAAGTTCTGTGTCTCTGAATCAGGAGTCAGGTATCTTAGGTGTGCCCCTGAGTAGCGATCCTGAGTTACCGCAACTAGAAGCGGGGAAAATTTATTTGTGGGCGTTTCAGTTGGTTTGTAATAATACATTTAGTGATTATACTCAAGGATGGATTCAGGTTGTCCATGCAGAGGGAGATCAAGCCCCTGTCAAAGCTCAATTGGATACGGCTAAATCTGACCGCGATCGCGCAAAAATCTATGCCCAAGCGGGTTTATGGTACGATTTGTTGGCTACTTTAGCTCAGTTACGTTACAGTGCATCTGGCCCCGATCGCGATCGAGCAACGGCTGATTGGCACAGCGTCCTCACCCATCCGCAAGTGGGGCTAGATGAGCTGGCCGATCAACCCCTGTTATCGAATCCTCCAACTGCGACCGTTTTAGCTCCCTAGTCTACCTGAGTCAACAGGCGGGTTCATTTTTATAGCGCTGCGCGCTAGGGAATAGGGAATAGGGAATAGGGAATAGGGAATAGGGAATAGGGAATACGGATGCCCCGGACTAGATTGGAAACCAACAAAAAGATGAAAGAACCCATAGCTCGTCCAGGGCAAACCCTTAAAACTCACCTATCTAACGTCAGCGATCGCCTCCTCAGTTTACTGCCAGAACCCTATAGACCTTTATCTAGCGCTGGCCTGCTGCATGACGTAGCCAAGGCCTCAACAGGCTGGCAACACTATCTTCAGGAAAAGGTAGAGGGGAAAGACCCCAAAATGGTGACCCATGCAGCAGAAAGTGCTATGGCAGCCGCCATGATTTCAGGGTGGAACCGGAAAAATCCGCCCCTGATTGCCTACGCGATCGCTGCCCATCATTCACAGCTCAAATATAGAAAAAATAGTGAGTGGTTCAAAACGCAAAAACAAAGAGATGCTGATCCAGAACTTAAGGACATGATTCTTGAGTCTATGGCTTGGTTTCGTCAAAGCTATGGGGAGTTTAATATTCCTGGCCACTTAAATTTAGAGAGCAGTGAAAAAGATGTGGCCATCCGCATGTTGACGGCTCTGTTGGTGGACAGTGATCGCCTGGATGCCCATTGCTTCTCTGGGGGGACTGTGGCGATCGAAGCCCCACCGCGATCGCCTCAAATTGTGCTGCCCACTCGGTCTACTGCCATCGACTCGATTCGGAATCGGTTCCGAGAGGCAATCTGTGTGGAAACAGGGCATCCATTTTACCGACTGACAGGCCCTTGTGGAGTGGGCAAAACGAAGGCGATTATGGAGGTGTGCGATCGCCTACAAGCGGAAAAAATTATTTATGTTGCGCCCTTGAAATCTATCCTGAAGCAATCAGCCGATGAGTTTCGGGTTGCCTATGGTGCAGAAAATATTCTAGAACACCATAGCGGTTACGATCCCCAAGAACATCAAGATTGGCAAATCTGGAAAGCCCAGACGGAGCGGTGGGAACTCCCAGTCATCGTAACTTCAGGGGTTCAGTTCTACGAATCCTTGCTCTCTAACCGGGCTTCTAAGTTGCGTAAATTAAGGGCGCTCATTAATGCAGTGGTGGTTTTGGATGAAGTACAAACCCTGCCGACTCAGGCGTGTAAATCTATTCTGGCGATCTTGGATCAGCTCACCCAGCACTGGGGATTAAAGGTGATTCTCTGTTCGGCAACTCAGCCTAAGTTTGAGTTCTGTCCTAGGGCTGCCTCTGCTCCTGAACTTGTGCCTCTAGAGGTGGTGGCATGGTGTCGAGGGCAGATGAGAAACCGGGAGTATGAATGGGTGGGGGATCTCGATTGGCAGGCCATTGGCGAGCAAATCGATCGCTCTACCTTGATTGGGGTGAATACCCGAAAAGCTGCTCAAAACTGCTATTATGCGCTTCTGGCTCAGGGCATTAAAGCCCTTCATCTCTCATCGGCGATGTGCCCACTGCACCGGGAACAGGTGGTTAAAGCAGCCAGACAACAGCTCCATCGGGGACAGTTATGTGTTTTGATTGCTACTCAGGTGATCGAGTCGGGGATTGATATTTCGTTTCCCCAAGCATTTAAGATGATGGCTCCACTCGATTCGATCATTCAATTTGGAGGACGGGTTAATCGGGCTGGGGAATATCCAGGCGCTAAGGTCTTTTTGTTTGATCATGGGGAAAATTTACATAGTCCAGAATATGCCCAGGCGATCAATGTAACCAGGGATTTACTTCAAGCGTATGACGATCCGTTCTGGGATGACCACGATCTAGCGATCCGGGATTACTATCAGCAAAAATTTGGTTTTGAGGGGGTTAATTTAGAAAAGTTGAGGCTAGATCTGAATTTTCCTGAAGTGGCTAAATTTCGGTGTATCGATGATAATCAAATCACGGGTTATGTTCAATGGGGTGGCGGTAAACGGCTGATTGAAGCATTGCAAGAGAAGATCAAAAATAAGGAGTATTTAACATTGGGGGATTGGAAACAGTTGGCACAGTACGCAATTTCGGTTCCTCAGTCGCAAGCTCGTCACGTTCAAGTTGAGGATGGTCTTCGAGTGTGGAGTGGAGATTATGATGAGGCGATCGGTGCGGTGTTAGTGGATCACGATTAGTTATAGCGCTTCGCGCTAGGGAATAGGGAATGGGGTATAGGGTGAAAAATGGTTTTCCTATTACCCATTACCCATTACCGCGCAAAGCCCTGTATTCATTACTGGATTTTCCGACGCTAGGGGGGTGTGGAAAATGAGAATGGTTCTCGAATGGCTGGATTTATTGCAGGCTAAGGGTTCTGGCGTTTTCTTGGGCAAAAGCAGCGTCGGACTAGACAGGGCAAGGGTTTCAGCGATTTTAGGCAAGAGTGGAGGCGGCGATCGTGGTAAAATTCGGTAGAGCGTCGGAAACCGCATCTGAATCTCTTGCTGTGCAAGGGGTTGAGATGCGGGCAGTTTCAGAAAGACTTTCATCTTTCTGTGGATTGAAACTCCGGTGAAGAACTATCAGAGGGGAGGGGAGGATTAAGTTTCAGAAAGACTTTCATCTTTCTGTGGATTGAAACCCGCTAACAGAGAAGCGATCGCCCCAGCTACCAAGTTTCAGAAAGACTTTCATCTTTCTGTGGATTGAAACAGAGAGCCTAATCCTTATCGGCTTCCTAGCGGTAGTGTTTCAGAAAGACTTTCATCTTTCTGTGGATTGAAACGGATTCCTTCTACGGGGACTGGCCTTTTACCTTGTTTCAGAAAGACTTTCATCTTTCTGTGGATTGAAACACGACTCAAATCGATGCCGATGCGTGTGTCGCTGCGTTTCAGAAAGACTTTCATCTTTCTGTGGATTGAAACAACTGGGGCAAACAATATCACCTATCTCTAAAAAAGGTTTCAGAAAGACTTTCATCTTTCTGTGGATTGAAACTTTTATCTCATCCAACTCTTCAGGGATTTGGTCGAGTTTCAGAAAGACTTTCATCTTTCTGTGGATTGAAACGCTTTTAGCAAAAATAAGCAACTCTTTGATTGAGTTTCAGAAAGACTTTCATCTTTCTGTGGATTGAAACCAGGACTCAAAGCGCCAATGGTTTAGCCGCGTCTAGTTTCAGAAAGACTTTCATCTTTCTGTGGATTGAAACATTAGGGAGTATGGACTAATGGATGATGAATTAATCCGGTTTCAGAAAGACTTTCATCTTTCTGTGGATTGAAACAAAGCGACGATTGCAACCGACAGAGCCTATAGAATGGCGATCAGACAAGAGAGGACAACCCGATGCCAGAACCACAAAAACCACAAACACCCAAAGATCAACTTCAAGCGATTCTAGAGATAAATTCAGAGATCCTCAGAGAGACGAAGCTTTTGCGGCAACAGCTATCTAGCAAGATTATTAAGGCATTGGCTATTGTTTTCTTGGTGCAATTTCTTTTACTTGAGGTGTTGCGAAATATTTATTGACTGTCTCAAGAGGGAGTGGGGTATTGTTTCAGAAAGACTTTCATCTTTCTGTGGATTGAAACCATACATTCGCAAGCTGCTCCCCCTCCCCCTCCTGGTGTTTCAGAAAGACTTTCATCTTTCTGTGGATTGAAACGGCCCTAATTTCAGTTATCATGGTAGTTGCTTAGTGTTTCAGAAAGATTGAAACATGAAACTCAAATTCACGGCAAGTCGGGCGATCTTCACTCGCCCTGAACTCAAGGTGGAAGCGGTATCGTACCCAATTCCACCCCCTAGCGCGATCGCCGGGATGCTCTCCTCGATTATGTGGAAACCTGAAATGCGATATCGGATCAACCAAATCATCATGATCAATCCGATTCAGTATAGCAGCGTGATGAGAAACATGGTGAAGAGCAAGGCATTTCGGCAAAATCGCATTGATATTGAGAGAGATCGCACCCAGCGATCGCACCGATACCTAAAAGATCTCTGTTTTATTGCCGATTTCGATATCCTGGCAGACGATCCGATCAAATACATTGCCCAATTGAATCGCCGGGTTGACAAGGGGCAATCCTTCTCTGGAGTTTACGCCGGGACTCGCGAGTGTACAGCCGATTTTTCCCATCCCACCGGAGAAGAAAAACCCCATTACACCTACGATGGCACGATGGACTTCGGCCTGGTGCTACACCACCTCAACTATATTCCCAATCCCAAGGGCAAAGTCACCTGGAAAGAGAAAGGGAACATCGTCAAGGGAGACGTGGAACCCGTCATGTTCCACGCCATAGCCGAGCAAGGGGTAATCCAATGTTCAATCAGTTAACCGCTTTGGGCGAACGGCTCAATACCCTGGAACTGCTGCCCCCCAAAGGATACGCCATCCAAGAAGTGACGATCATTGTTGACTTAGATGCTCCCCAATTGCCGCCTAAGATCGTTGATCCGATCCGATTACCTGTCCCTCACCTAGAGCGCAATGGGGCTAAACCCGCGTTGTTGGTTGACCGGGCTGAATATGTGCTGCCGTTTTTTCCCAAAGACAAAGACAAGGCTGAGAAGAAACACCAGCTATGGATTGACCTCATCGAGCAGTTTATCCAACAGACTGGAGATAAAGAAATACGGCTGGCTCTGGAGTACCTGGAAAACCTAGGAGATTGGATGGGTGAGATCTACCAGGAGGCCAACAACAAAGACCGGATGAATCTAGAAAAGTGGGTGGATTTTCGGTATAAAGGCGATCGCCTCTGCGAGTCCGCGACCATTCAGCAGTGGTGGCAACAGCGCTGGTTATCGGCCCAACAGACTACCCAAGGCACTTGCCTCCTCACGGGACAACAGGATGATATTTGCCGAATTTTGCCCTATAAGAATAAGGGAATTGCGGGCACAGATGGGGCAGGGGTGAAGCTAACCTCATTTGATAAGGCAGCCTTCCAGTCCTGGGGATGGGAAGGCTGCCACAACGCCCCCATCGGATTACCGAGAGCGATCGCCTTAACTCAAGCCATGCAATGGTTGATTCTCAGTGACAACCATTCCTTTAAGATGGGCAATCTGACCTACTTCTTTTGGTCAAACTTGGGGGATGGCCTCGATCTCAATCTGGCTGAAGATATCGAGGAAATCGATCCCAGAGAAGACCGTTATCAAGGGATTTTGGTTAACGCTACGGGCGATCGGCTCAAGGTTTCGGATGTTGCCGACCAGGACTATCACCTGATGGCCGTTCGAGGGATGGGCGCTCGTGTGGCGATTACCTCCTATGGCACAGAAAAAGCCGATCGCATCATCAATTCTATTCGAGAGTATCAGCAGATTCACTTAGATGTCACCGCCCATACCCAGCATCCTAAGATTTACGCTTTGTGGAAAATCGTCAGCACTTGCTTGCCCCCTGGTAAAGGAATTGAGGTCGTTAAAGCTCAAATCACCCGTGAATTTTTAGACTACATCTTCACCGGCAAACCCATAAGTCAGTCGGTAAAAATTCGACTACTTGAGAGGATCGCCAAGTCAGGGGATATTTCACAAACTCAGGCGATCGCGCTCAAGATTATCTGTAAAGGAGCAGCCATGGAACAACATGAAATTGCCGAACGCTACGGCAGAATTGCCTTTTTGATGCATCGCGCTGAAGTTGCAGTTAGGGGAACAGAAGACACTTCGGCATCTAAGGCTTTTGGGTCTTTGATGCGATCGCCTCGCACCGTTTTCCCTCGACTTTACCGGCTCCTAGATATTCATTTGAAGTCCGGAAAATCTCACAGAGAAGAGCGCTTACTCACGCCACTATTCAAAGGAATGCCCTCATCTTCTGAACTGCAAAAAATTCAATTTAACCTGGATGAGCAAACCGCATTTTGTGAGGGATGGTGGAAACAAAAAGCAGAGTATTTCACCAAGAAACCTGAATCGGGAGAAAAATCAAATGACTAAACAAAACGACCCAACCAAGCGCCACGATGCAATTGTATTGTTTGATTGCACCAACAGTAATCCTAACGGCGATCCAGATGCTCTAAACGCACCCCGTATGGATATTACCACCCAACATGGATTGGTCACTGATGCGGCCATTAAACGCAAAATCCGCAATTATGTTTTAGATAAAAAGCAGGGTGAAGAAGGCTACAAGATCTTTGTTACCCAAGGGGCAATCCTCAATGATGCCATCAAAGCGGGTTATGATGCCCTAACGATTAAGGTCTCCAAGGCCGGAAACCCAGAACAACAAGCTCAAGTACAAGCCTGGATGCAACAGCAATACTGGGATATTCGCATGTTTGGCGCTGTTTTATCCACTGGCATGAATGCAGGGCAAGTCTGGGGGCCCGTTCAAGTTGGGTTTGGGTCTTCTGTCGATCCCATTGAACCCATGACTGTTACCCTGACTCGATGCGCTGCCACGGATGGCAAAGAAGGCAAGGATAATAAAACCATGGGAACTAAAGAAATTATTCCCTATGGGTTGTACCGGGCTGAAATTTCCTATAATCCGAACCGGGCCAGTGATGCCGTAACCTCAGCAGATCTAGAGTTATTCTGGGAAGCTTTGTTGAACTGCTGGGAAAACTCAGACTCTAGTAGTAAGCGTTTGGACTGCCAAGGATTAATGGTGTTCACCCATGAGAGTAAGTTAGGAGATATCCCACGACGGGACATTAATAGCGCGGTATCTGTGATCAAAAAGGAAGATCAGAACGTACCTCGATGCTTCTCAGACTACGAAGTGGCGATCGACTCCGATCTGGCTGATCGGTTTGCCAGATTCAGGTAGTTAGAGCAATTAACAATTAACAATTAACAATTAACAATTAAAAGGCAAATCATCGTAAATTGTGCAACGGGAAATGTCCTCTCCCTTTCATATCAAGTCCGTTAGACTCAGTTATAATATGTCATTGCGAGTGGAGTGAAGCGGAATGAAGCAATCCCAGCCGTCCCGGTAATCTTGGCGTTTCCGCTTCGCGGACATGACAATTTTTAATTGAACTATGACTGCCACACCTTATCGATGGGCGATCGCCAATTATCACCACGCCATCCGCGCTGGGATATTCAACGACCAAAATCTGGAACTGATACGCGGAAAACTAATCGTTATGCCACCAGAGGGAGAACCCCACGCTTACTACAACAGCGAAGTTGGGGACTATCTGCGGAGTCTGTTGGGTAACCATGTCAAAATCCGTGAAGCGCACCCCATTACCCTTACCAATGACTCAGAACCGGTTCCCGATCTGGCCATTGTTAAACCTTTGGGACGAGTCTACCTGGAACACCATCCCTATCCTGGGGATATCTTTTGGATTATTGAATTTGCCAACACCACCCTGACTCAAGATACAACGACTAAAAAACAACTATACGCTGAATCAGGAATCCCGGAATACTGGGTTGTCAATCTCCAAGATGGTCAACTCCAGGTTTACACTCAGCCCCAAAATGGGGACTATGCCACAGAAACAATCCTAACCACCGGAACCCTATCCCCCACTGCTTTTAAGGATATCGAGATTCAAGTCCAACGGCTCCTTAGCGCTTAAGCTAGTAGCCTATACAAGCAGATCCTGCCCACCCTACCCGATACTTTTATCCTCTGTTTTTCCTGTTGTTCATTCGATTCTGTTCCAGTTTGAGGAGAATTTCTTGATGAACAGTCTGGGTAATGGGATAGAAGTACGCTAAAACTGCGCCGAGTACCACACAGCAAATGGGAAGCAGGGTAATACATAAACGAATGGCCAATAGTGCCGAATCGGGTTGGATAGGAGCGGTTGATCCGGCGATCGCCGATTGATATCCCGACCACCCTAAAATCTGGCCCACTAAGGCTAAACCCAGGGCCAGACCCATTTTTTGTAAGACCAACATAAAGGAATAGAAAATTCCCTCTCGACGTTGACCGGTTTTCAGTTCATCAAGATCGATCGCATCGGGGAGCATTGACCAGGGAATTAAATAACCCACAGACACCCCAAATCCAGCAATAATACATAACAAGAACATTAAGCCAACTTGACCGGGTTGCAGCAGAAATAACCCCAACTCCGTAATCAGCCAAAACCCAGCACCGAGATAGTAAACGGCTTTTTTGCCTAACCGATAACTGACTTTACTCCACACAGAGAGCATCACTAGGGCAGTTCCTTGTACGGCCAAAGCAGCCATGAAAAAGAGAGAATCGGGTAATCCCATCCAACTGACGACATAATATTTAAGCACTGTAGCTGTAACTTGGATGGCTAACCAGGAGGATAAATAAATTCCCATCACGAATAGGAAGGGCCCATTGGTAAAGGCAATCTTGATTTGATCGACCAGGGGAATCGATTCTTCAGTATGGGTGAGTTGTCTCTCTCGTTCTATGCGTTTGACGGGTTGGCGAGTGCCCCAAATGGATAAATAGAGGGGAATAATCGATAATACGGTGGCTAGACCAGCCAGTACCAAATGTTGCAGTTTGGGGTCTGGAATCAGTAAGGATAAAACTAATCCTAGGATTAAGGAGAAGATACTGCCGCCAATGGAGAAAGTGAAGCGAAAGCCATTGAGGGTGGTGCGTTCATTGTAATCTGGGGTGAGTTCGGCCGTGAGGGCCACATAGGGCAAGTTGACCATGGTGTAGCCCAGATTAAAGAAGATGCTGATTACCACGTAGTACCAAAAGGTTCCCCATTCGCCGAAGGGAGGGACAACCCAACAGAGGAAGAAAAAGAGACCAAAGGGAATTGCGCCCCAGATCATCCAAGCATGTCGTCTTCCCCATCGAGATTGGGTGCGATCGCTTAAAAAGCCAATGACTGGATCGTTAATTGCGTCCCAAATTTTACCAATCATTAACACCTGACCGGCTAAACCTGGACTGAGACCGGCGACATCCGTTAGGAAGGGTAAAAAGATAAACACCAAGAGATTGGCGGTAATGGCTGGCCCTAAATCTCCCAGGCCATAGGAAAATTTGTTTAACCAGGTTAGGGGTGATGGCGATCGCGAGGCTTCAGAGGTCATAGGTACGGTATGCTAATAGTATGGGATAATTGGGTTTCCATAGGACTTGGTTGCCCCTGGAGCTAAATATTCTATGATGCTCCCTTGATGCCCTTCCCTTATATCTGTGATGTCTGATTTATTTGTTTCTTGGTCAGAATACCACCAGAAGATTGAACAATTGGCAGCCCAAATTTATCAATCAGGTTGGGAATTTAATCAAATTGTCTGTATTGCCAAGGGTGGTTTGCGCGTTGGAGATATTCTCTGTCGATTATATCGGAAACCCTTAGCGATTCTTTCTGCTTCATCATACACGGGCCCGGATTATCAGACACGGGGTCAAATTCAGTTTTCTCGTCATTTAAGTATGACTACTGAGCATTTGGGGTCTCGGATTTTGTTGGTTGATGATTTGGCCGATTCCGGGATTTCGCTGCAAGAAAGTATCGCTTGGTTACAGAATTACCGAGAACAGGAAGGGGAATCGGAAGGCGATCGCCTCCATGAGATCCGCACGGCGGTATTATGGTATAAATCCTGCTCCACTCTTGTGCCGGATTATTATATCGATTATCTGACCAATAATCCCTGGATTCATCAACCCTTTGAACTCTATGAGCAAACTCTCCTTGAGGAACTGGTGGCAAAATATAGTTCTAAATAAGAAACATATATCCTGTAGGGGCTGGTTTCAAACCAGCCCCTACCAAACCAGCCCCTACACAATACTCCTAGTCCTGTTAAGTCTCCTCTTCACAGGATGTAAACCCAAAACTCCAGAATTGACCGCAATTGAGCCTCTACCTCAAGACCCATTGATTCAAGTTTATTTTAATGCTTCTGAAGCCTCCAGTTATACAGAACCTTATCGTGAAATTACTCGCTTAGGGGACAATTTAGAAGCGGTTATCATTGAGGAAATTAATCAAGCTCAAACCAGCATTGATATCGCTGTTCAAGAGTTTCGTCTTCCCCAACTTGCCCAAGCACTCGCCACTCAAGCCAAAGCTGGCGTAAAAATCAGGGTAATCTTAGAAAATACTTATTCTCGACCTTGGAGCAATTTTACACCGGGTGAAATTGCCCAATTAGATCCTGACGATCAAAATCGCTATCGGGAATTTGTCAAACTCGCCGATATTAACCAAGATGGTCAACTCTCTGAGGATGAAATCAACCAAAGAGATGCCCTGGTTATCCTGCATAATGCCAAAATTCCGGTCATTGATGATACGGCAGATGGGTCCCAAGGCAGTGGGTTAATGCATCACAAATTTGTGGTGATTGATAACCAGCGCTCGATCGTTTCTTCCGCTAATTTTACGACCAGTGGCATTCATGGCGATTTCTACAATCCAGAGAGTCGCGGCAATGCCAATCATTTGCTGACGATACAAAGTCGCGAACTTGCCCAGCAATTTACCCAAGAATTTAATCTGATGTGGGGAGAGGGGAATTCTGGAGCTAACCGTCCTCAATTTGGACTGCAAAAACCCTTACGCCCGCCTGAAAGTGTGGTGGTTGGTAATACACCGGTTTCCGTTCAGTTTTCTCCCACTTCTCCCTCCGAGTTATGGACAAATAGCGCCAATGGTTTGATCGGTAACACCTTGAAAACGGCTCAAGAAACCGTGGATTTAGCTTTGTATGTGTTTTCTGAGCAACCTTTAGCCAATATTCTGCACATTCAGCATCAAAATGGGGTTCAGGTGCGGGCGTTGATCGATCCGGTGTTTGCCTATCGATACTATAGCGAAGCCTTGGATATGTTGGGACTGGCGATCGCCCGTCAATGCAAAACTGAACCCGACAACCGACCGTGGAGAGCTAAAATTGATACCGTCGGCACACCGAAATTAGCGATCGGTGACAAACTGCACCACAAATTCGCCCTCATCGACCAAAAAACCATCATTACCGGCTCCCAAAATTGGTCAGTAGCTGCTAATCATAAAAATGATGAAACCGTCCTGATTTTCACCAATCCTACCGTTGCCGCCCATTTTGACCGCGAATTTCAACGCCTGTATCGCAGCGCCAACCTCACCCTTCCAGAGCGCATCGCTGACCAAATCGCCCGTCAAAATCAAGACTGCCCCCAAATTGAAGCCCAAACCGACCACCCCATTCGCGGCAAACTCGTCAATTTGAATACCGCCACCCCAGAAGAATTAGAAGCCTTACCCGGAATTGGAGCAACCCTAGCCCAACGGATAATTGCTTTCCGTCAACAACAACCCTTTACCTCCCTAGAAGATTTAGATCGAGTTCGAGGGGTAGGGCCAAGTTTATTAAGAAAATTAGAAGGGCGAGTCACCTGGTAAATATTTTTGATAATTTGCTACCGGTAGTTTTGCCATTGTGAGATTGTGTTGGGTTTTGTTAATTATACCTGTTTTGACCTATTTGGCGATCGCCCACTAAAAAAGCGCCCTACCACCAAAAAAGCGATGGGTTTAAATGTAATGATATATTGGGCTTTGACCCAATCTTCAGCTACTCTTGATTAGGATAATCTTCATCTTCCTCAAACACTGGCGGCCACAATTCAGAAATTTGTAATTCCCAGCCCGGAAGCAATTCAGGAATGGTAAGAGTTTCTCCGTTTGTCAACAAAATGGGTTTTTGATTGGGGCGATACAGAGTCACAGTTAATTCGTCTGGGTCAATTAAAATGCCAATTTTCACTCCTTGGTCGAGAAACATTTTAATTTTTTGGCGCAATTTGGCAAGGCGATCGCTTTGTGATTTAACTTCTACTACTAAGTCCGGGACAAGAGTCCCAAAATATCGAACGCTGCGAGGGAGGCGATCTCGCAAAACAAAAGAAACATCTGGTGCTTTCAGGTCGCCCCCAGGCAAAATAAATCCACCTGCGGAGTCAAATACGCGACCGAGACGGCGCGGTTTTACCCAATTACGAAGTTGACTAGCGAATTCGAGGGAGACTTCGCTAGAGATGATATCTGATGGCCCCATAACAGTAATCTTACCTGCTTCTAGTTCCAGTTGACAGTCAAAGTCAGCTTCGCTGAGAATTGACTCAATTCTTTCCACGTCTTTTATGGTCATTTCTGGCATAGTGGACAACTCCAATTGCATTAGCGATGATTTATTGTAACGCTAAAATCGCGATCGCCCCCACAAAAAAGCGATTCGGTAGGGTGTGTTAGCGGGGAGTTAACGGTTGCCGAAGTCAAGTAAACTTGATTCCCCGCGTAACGCACCACAATATTGGCGATTTCGGTGCGTTACGTCGGGCTTTTTAATTGACTGATTAAGTTCAAAATTTATCCCCGACTAACGCACCCTACCTATGCCTGAAAAATATCCGACAAATTTCGATAACCGCTAATCACGCGCACAATTTCAATGCCGTCTTCAATTATCTGATAAAAAATAATATAACCCATTAACGGACTCCCACGTAAATTCTGACTAAACTGAGAGTAAGAACGTCCCAAATAGGGAAACCGGGCTAACTGCTGACATTTTTTATTAAAGCCCTCCACAAAACGCTCTCCAGCTTCGACATTTTTTTCCATAAAGTAAGTAGAAATTTCCTCTAAATCCCTACTGGCAGCAACCGTGATTAAAAAACGGTTCATGCCTGTACCTATGAAGCTAATTTAACTTTTTCTCTCAATCGGGCAATGACTGCTTCTCCATCCAAGGACTCTCCGCGTTTTGACTGTTCTAATCCTTCCTCTATTTTCTGGCGCGTTTGTGCCAGCCAAGCTAAGTATTCTGGATTTTCTGTTGATTCGTTGTATGCAATTTCATCGGTGAGAAGTATTAATGCGGTATTTATAGCAGTTTCTAATGAAGGATACCGACCTTGCTGTACTAATCGTTCCAGGACTTGCGTTTGTTCTTGACTTAATGTAATTTGCATCACTGTTATCTCCTTTTTTTAAATGCCTATCAATTGTTCAGGCATATCTATATTAGTATTATAAGGGTTTTGAGGGCGATCGGGCTTTGGGGAGGAGGGTCGATTCTCGCGCCTACCGCCTCCCCAAAAGCGATCGCCCCCCAAAAGCGATCGCCTTCTGGGAAAATGGGCGATCGCTTACCGGGTAGCTTTCCAGGTAGGGTGCGTTAGCGGGGAGTTACCCCTCTTTTGTCACTCTAGGCAGAGGAAAATAAGAAATCAGGGTCAAGAGAGAGAGGAAAGAGAGCAAGACAAGCACGATTAATCAAGGAAATTAATCGTGGGAGCCCCAAAGATAAGTGAGGGATAGGAAAGACCTCTAACCAATAGAGAATTACGTTAAAGCATATCAAAGGAATAAGAAGTATACGGAGATTATTTAAGCCACTCTTCCAGTTTTTATTTGAGTCCCAATGGGGATGTTGATG
>NZ_JAQPOK010000154.1 GCF_030068445.1 Roseofilum halophilum BLCC-M91
AGAATAAACTTAGTTTAGCGCACTTAACGCTAAATTGACAACGGAAAGAAATTAACATCACGGCGGTTAAAACCGCTCGTGTCGCATTTCATCCCCCACTTAAAAGATGGAGGCTTTCATGCTCCCGCTATTTTCCCGTAAAGGGCTTGTCCTCCCCTGCTGCGGATAGGGCCGCTTCCTGGGGCAATTTCCACAGTTTTTCCACAAGCTTTGGAAGTTTTCCACAAGACTTTGAGGAAAAAGGGAAGAACTTGCCCGGTTTTCACTGGGCCTTTTTACGACTGCGGGAGCGGGAACTGCTCGTTTTGCTTGTTTTACTGCTTTTCTTCGCCTTGAGTAACTCTAGGGCTTCGTCTAAGGTTACCTCTTCAACCGGCCGCTCCTTCGGTACGCTGGCATTGACTTTACCATGCTTCACATAGGGGCCATAGGGGCCGTCATAAAGGTTAATCGCCTCTCCATCCTCTGGATGTTTGCCCAGCTCTCGCAGGGGTTCCTTGGTCTTTCCGCGACCTCCTCCCTTGGTTCGCTTCGGTTGGGCTAGTAATTCCAGGGCGCGATCGAGGCCAATAGTTAAGATATCATCATCTTTCTTCAAAGAGCGATAATCCTTACCCTCTTTGCCTTGATCGTGGACAACATAGGGGCCAAAGCGACCTAAACCCGCTTTAACATTCGCTCCAGTTTCGGGATGTTGTCCTAAAAGTCGCGGTAAAGAGAGCAAACCCACGGCCATATCCAAGGTGACATCTTCCGGTTTCATCCCTTTGGGTAAAGAAGCGCGTTTGGGTTTTTTGTTTTCCTCGGAAACCTCGCCAAGCTGCACATAGGGGCCATACGTGCCATTGAGCATAAAAATTTCCTCACCCATTTCCGGATGAACACCGAGGCAGTCCGGCCCCTCGGTTTTTTGCTTGATCAGGGTTTGCACCTGATCCCGATCTAGGGTATCCGGGGTTAAATGGGGGGGAATAGAAGCCCTCAGAGGTTCATCTTCTCCATTTTCGACCACCACATAGGGGCCGTATTTCCCTAAGCGGACTTTTGCCTCTAAGCCCTCTAATTCCAAGGTTTTGGCCGTATTGGGATCGATTTGGCTCTCCCGCTCTTTGACCTGGGTTTCGAGACCGGTTTCACCCTGATAAAAAGTTTTCAGATAGGGCAACCATTCCACTTCCCCCGTAGAAATATCATCTAGGGTTTGTTCCATGCGGGAGGTGAACTGGGTATCAACAAGATCGGGAAAATGTTGCTCTAGCAGGTTCGTCACGGCAAAAGCTGTAAACGAAGGCACAAGGGCCTTGTTAATCATCTGGGCATACCCCTTGCCAATAATCGTATCAATAATACTGGCGTAGGTACTGGGGCGGCCGACTCCTTCTTTTTCTAGGGTTTTGACGAGGGAGGCTTCCGTGTAGCGAGCGGGGGGTTGGGTTTGGTGACCGATCGCCTCCAATTGTTTACAATCGGGACGATCGCCTGCCTTGAGTTCGGGCAGCAGTACCTCCTGATTTTCCAAAGCCGCATCGGGATCATCGGAACCCTCCACATAAGCGCGGAAAAAGCCAGGAAAATTAATCCGTTTGCCAGAGGAACGAAACTCCGCCGTTTCCACTTGCAGGTTAACCGCAATTTGAGTTAACTGGGCGTTGGCCATTTGAGAAGCTACTGTGCGCTTCCAAATCAGGTCATAAAGTTTAGCTTCCCGCCCGTCTAACCCCGTTTCTTGGGGCGTGCGAAACTGCTTTCCGGCAGGACGGATAGCTTCATGAGCTTCCTGCGCTCCCTTCGTTTTGGTGCTGTATTGGCGAGGTTGGGGGGAGAGGTATTCGGGGCCATATTTTTGTTCTACACAACTGCGTGCTGCGGCGATCGCCTCCTTCGACAAATGCACCGAATCCGTCCGCATATAGGTAATATAGCCCTGCTCGTACAAATTTTGCGCCGTCCGCATCGTCTCCTTCGCCGACAAACCCAATTTTCGGTTCGCTTCCTGTTGCAAAGTCGAAGTCGTAAAGGGAGGAGAAGGTTTGCGTGTCGTCGGCTTTTCATCCACCTCCGTCACCGTCCAAACTTTTCCTTCTAACTGCTTTTGCAGCGCCTTCGCTTCCGTTTCATTGAGCAGTTTCACCTTACGGTTTTTAACAATTTTTCCCGTTTCCGGATCAAAATCACTACCGGTGGCAATTTTCACCCCATCCAGGCTCATCAACCGGGCTTCAAACGCCGTTTTCGTCTGCTCCAAAGTCGCCTTCAGATCCCAATACGATCCCTGATGAAACGCTCGCCGTTCCCGCTCGCGAGCCACCAACAACCGCACCGCCACTGACTGTACCCGTCCGGCTGAGAGTTTCGGCGCTATCTTTTTCCACAATAAAGGAGAAATCGTATAGCCCACCAAACGGTCTAAAATCCGCCGGGTTTCCTGAGCATGAACCAATTGCAGATCGATATCCCGGCAGTTTTTCAGGGCTGCCCGAATCGCCTCTTGGGTAATCTCATGAAAGACCATCCGTTTAATGGGAACCTTGGGTTTGAGCAGTTCCTTCAGATGCCAGCTAATGCTTTCACCTTCTCGGTCTTCATCCGTGGCCAGAATTAACTCATCGGCTTTTTTCAGGGCATCCTTGAGTTCTTTAACCACTTTCTTTTTATCTTTGGGAATCACATAAAGGGGTTCAAAGTTTGCTTCCACATTGACTCCCAATTGGGCCCATTTTTCGCCTTTAACGCTGGCAGGAATTTCATCAGCCGCCGAGGGGAGGTCTCGAACATGACCCATAGAAGCTTCCACTTGATAGCCTGTGGGTAAAAAGTTGCGGATAGTTCGCGCTTTGGTTGGAGATTCAACAATAACGAGAGTTGACATAGGGCATTGGGGGAATAGATCGGCTGAGATGGATCAATGAATCTCTAGCTAGTTTGTCAACTTGAAAGATTTTTGTGCAATTGTCAAGGGAGAAAACATTAAGATTTATGGGAATGGGTAATCGGTAATCGGTAATCGGTAATCGGGAATGGGCAAAACTGGGTTTGACCCTTTCATTGTTATATCCGATTTCTCCCCATTCCCCCATTCCCCCACTCCCCCACTCCCCCATCCCCCTATTCAGGCCTAGTCCAGTCGGTGTAAACTGTCTAATAATGCAGATCAATATCCCAAAATATTCAACTGCTTCGAGCAAATGATCCTGTAGATTGAGATGACCTTGACAAACATCATGAAATCTAGTATAGATAGCAGCTTTGAATGGCCCGTTAAACCGAAAATCTTATCCCCACTGGGTAAGATTATCTACTATAGTGTCAAACTAACCTGCAATGGGAGCGTGGCATGAGTCAAGGTGAACGCCGAGAACGACGGAGCAAAAAAGCCAAATTAATGGTCGTTGATGACGAGCGGGATAACCTCGATCTACTGTATCGAACCTTTCGACGGGACTTTCAAGTTTACCGCGCCGAAAGTGCTAAAGCCGCTCTAGAGATTCTGGATCAGGAAGGAGAAATGGCGATCATTATCTCTGACCAACGGATGCCAGAAATGAATGGGACGGAGTTTCTAGGTAAAAGCGTCGAAAAGTATCCAGACACCATCCGCATCTTGTTAACGGGTTATACGGATGTGGAAGATTTGGTTGAGGCCATTAATGCGGGGAAGGTGTTTAAGTATATTGTTAAACCCTGGAACCCGACGGAACTGAAGGCTTTAATTGAGCAAGCCTCAGACACCTACCAAGTCATTAAACAAAGTACGAATAATTTGAGGCGATCGCTACGACGGGAGTCGATTCAAAATACGGTGATGACCGCCCTCAGAGATAAGCTGGATTACAACAGCATGTTGCAAAATATCAGCGAAACCGTGGGCAAGAATTTTGAAGCGGATTTTTGTTGTCTTCAGTCTGTGGAAGAGAATAAGTTAACGGAACATCGGTTTACCTATTGTAATCCGTCCGAAGCGGCAGACGAGGCGAATTTACTCAATGCCCCAGACTCTCAAGCCTTAATTCAAGCGGCTTTTGAGAGTCATCAAACCCAAAGTCAACGGTATGCAGAAGGCGATCGCCCCTATCTACACTTAGCCGTCCCCCTAAGCTATCAAGAGAGCCTCTTTGGTATCCTCTCCCTCTACCAATATGACACCGATGGTCTTTGGCCCGATGAGGATGTTCAACTGCTAGAGAGCATTATCGAACAAGCCTCCCTAGCCCTCTCCCAAGCCAAACTCTATGAACGAGCAACTCAACTAGCCAATCAATTGCAATCGGAACTTGAAGTTGCTCGTCAATTTCAGGCCAACCTACTCCGGCAAAGTTGGCCTGAAATTGATGCAGTTGATGTCCAAGCCTATTGCTATCCCGCACGGGAAGTCGGTGGCGATTTCTTTGAAGTCTATGTCCATCCCCAAGGCGATATTTGGGTAGCCGTCGGTGATGTATCGGGTAAAGGGGTTCCGGCTGCCCTATTTATGGCCAGCGCCATTTCCGTACTGCGACGAGAACTGTCTCAGGATACTTCTCAGGAGCCGAATGAAGTGATTCGGAATCTCAATAGTTCCCTGATCGATGATTTGACGAGTAATAACTCTTTTATCACCATGGCAGTAGCTCGCTATCGTCCTTCTACTCAGGAACTTGCCTATGCCAGTGCCGGCCATGTTTATCCCCTGGTTTGGTCTCACAAAAAACTGATGGAACAATTGGCGGCAAATGAACCGGTTACGGTAGAACCCAATATTCTCAAAGTTCGCGGAATTCCGGTGGGTATTTTACCCGTTTGGAAGGCTCAGTCTGGACAGGTGAAAATGGAACCAGGAGATGTGTTATTACTCACCAGTGATGGCATTACTGAAGCGAAAGATCCGGGTGCAGGTCAACCGGATTCAGAGGCCATGCTGAATCAAGAAGGGTTATGGAGATTGTTAATTGAACAACCGGGCAAACTGAATTTAACCCAACTGCTTGATAGTGTTCGAGCAGATAATGCTATACAAGAAGATGATCAAACGCTGCTATCTTTGGAGGTTTTGTAGGTCTGATGAAAACTGAGCTAAATGTGCCAAGCGATTTGAAATTTCTGGGAATTGTTGAGTCCTGGTTATTAGGCTGTTTGGAAGTGGAACTGGGGGAATCCCCGGATTGGTCAAGACAATCAACTCGGTTTCGATTGGCCTTAGTGGAAGCCTATTCTAATGTGGTTCGCCATGCCCATAAAGATAAGGCGGAATTGCCGGTGGTCATGTGTTTAGAACTCAAGGATAATGACATTACCCTAGAGGTTTGGGATCACGGTCAAGGCTATGATTTGGCTACCTATTTGCCTCCCGATCCCGAACAAAAACAGGAAGGGGGTTATGGGTGGCTGATTATGAATCGGTTGATGGATCGGGTGGAGTATCGCCTACAAATAGATGGTCGTAATTGTCTCAAACTAGAGGCGAGTGTACCGGGTTTACAGCAAGAATAATTTAGGTTGCAAAGGTGAGTTGGGGGAATTGATGTCTGATGATTCTGGAACCTTAAGTTCAGAACAGGTGAAAGAAAAAGCGGTTGATCTTGGCTTTAGTCAAGTGGGGATAGCGGTGTTCGATGGGGCGATCGCCCAAAAAGCGGCTCAACGACTGCAAAACTGGTTAGCCCAGGGCTATCATGGGGATATGGATTGGATGGCAAATCCGAAACGCCAGGATATTCGTGCAGCTTTCCCCCAAGTTGCCTCAATTATTAGTTTATCGCTCAATTATTATACGCCCTATTCCCAACCCCAAGGGCCAGAGTATGGCAAAATTTCTCGGTATGCTTGGGGACGGGATTATCATCGAGTCATGGGCAAAAAGTTAAAGGGGTTTACGGCTTGGTTGCAGCAGCAGGGGCAAGATATTAAACTTAAGTCCTATGTGGATACCGGGCCGGTTCAAGATAAACTTTGGGCCCAAAGGGCAGGGTTGGGTTGGGTGGGGAAACATGGTAATCTGATTACCCGTAAATTTGGCTCTTGGGTGTTCTTGGCGGAAATTTTGACAAATTTGCCCTTAGAGCCGGATAAACCCCATACAGAGCATTGTGGCACTTGTGTGCGCTGTATTCAGGCTTGCCCGACGGGGGCGATCGCCAAACCCTTTGTGGTCGATGCCAATCGCTGTATTGCCTATCACACGATCGAAAACCGTGCTGAGGAACTGCCGGAGGCGATCGCCAAAAACCTCAACGGATGGGTTGCCGGATGTGACATTTGTCAAGATGTTTGCCCCTGGAATGAACGCTTCGCCCAACCTACGCAGATCGAAGAGTTTCATCCCTATCCGGACAACCTTGCCCCCAAACTTATCGATCTAGCTAACCTCTCTGAACAAGAGTGGGATCAACGCTTTCGTGCTTCAGCCCTCAGACGCATTAAACCCCAAATGTGGAGAAGAAACGCCCAAGCCAATATTAATATTGTTAACCGATGACTCAAAGTAGGCGATGGAATAACGGTATAATTCTGTTGATTAGCACAGTGGCGCTAATGGCTTTAGGTTGGCTTAGTGCTACATTGATATCTCCTCCATTTTCTATGTTTCCAGAATATCTATTAACCGATCCCTTTTTGCAATTTCCCACTGAAACGACGGTGAAAGTCGTTTGGTTTACCCCGTTTCCGGGATATGAGCATCGGGTGGTTTATGGGGAAAATTTAGAGCGTCAAGTGCAGGCAACAACGACAAAATTAAGCCGCACCCGTGAGGATAAGGTATCCCATCTTGAGGAAACGGTGTTAGAGCAACCGGGGGAGTCTCCGGTACTCCGAGATATTTGGCGACATGAGGGGAAAATTACAGGATTAATGCCTGGGGAAAAATTGCCCTATCAAGCGATCAGTGTCCATGATAATCGTCAGGAGATTAGGAGCGATCGCTTCATCCTCAGTTCCAGTCCCCAATCGGGAACGCCATTAAAAATTTTACTCACTTCAGACCACCAGCATAAGCCCATGACTGCGGCAAATATTCAGAAAGTTAGGGAAACTGTTGGGGCTGTTGACGCTATTTTCTTTGCCGGAGACTTAGTGGATATCCCGGATCGCGCTTCCGAATGGTTTGACGATCGCCGGGGGAATGCCTTTTTCCCAGTGCTGCAAGGACGGGCAAATTATGACTTAGACAAAAATGGAACCACGACAACCTATACAGGAGCCGCTTTAATCCAAAATGCGGCCCTATTCCCGGCTTTGGGCAATCATGAAATTATGGGAAAATGGTCTGAAGAACGAGGATTAAACGATCAGTTTAATGGTTCCTATCCTCGTGTAGTGGCAGAAGCTGATTATCAACGGCAAGCGGATCGGATTAATCCCAGTGGCGATGAGACGATTAAAAATGCTTGGATTAAAGATCGCAGCTTTAATAGCGATACCTACGAAGAAATTTTTAGTTTGCCCGAAAGTCCAGGTAATGGGCGCTATTATGCCGTTACGTTTGGGGATATTCGCTTGGTGGTTCTCCAGATAACGAATATGTGGCGATCGCCAAATTTATCGGCTAATAGTCAAGGACGGTTCCGGGAGCGCGATCGGGACTTAAATCAACCCCAAAATTGGGGCTATGGACAACATATTTTTGAACCCATTACCCCCGGTAGTCCCCAATACGAATGGTTAAAAGCAGAACTGAATTCCCCAGAATTTCAACGGGAAAAATATAAAATTGTCATGTTTCACCATCCCCCCCATTCCCTAGGGGAAAATATTGTGCCTGCTTATACCGATCCGGTGCAAATAGTGGATCGAGATCCTGATGGCAATCCCTTAGTGATTCGCTACGAGTATCCGAAAGAAAACGATTATATTATCCGGGATGTAATCCCCTTATTAGAAGCAGCGAAGGTTGACCTGGTATTATATGGTCATTCCCATCTGTGGAATCGCTTTACTAGCCCCACAGGAATTCACTTTTTAGAAACCTCTAATGTGGGCAATACTTACGGCGCTTATCTGAAGATGGAGCAATCTCGGCGTTATGTTCCCCCAGGATATGAACCGGAATATGTACCTGTAGGCGATCCCAATGGCTTAGATCCCATTATCCCTAACCTAGATCCGCTCAGGGACAAGAACCAACCGTTACCCTATGTTGCCAGTAATGATTTGACGGTGTTTAGTCTTTTAGATACCGGAGAGGGAACGGTGAGCAGTTACATCTTTGATACCCGCCATCCGGAGTCTGAAGTGGTGAAGTTTGATGAATTCACAATTCTAAATATGACAGCTTCTCCCTAAAATCTATAGCGATCGCTTCTCTCATTGATGAATAAATATTAACTTTTATCTCGAAATTTCCCACAAATGAGCAATAATGACTAAGAAAGATTAAGTATATCAACAATTTCAAAATTTAGAACTTTCATATTGTTCACGTTCATTAAAACTTGCTTAAACCCCCCCCAAAAGTCCTAACCTCATGTTAGATTCCGATTGAGCAGTTCTCAGGAGAGAGAATCATGAATACATTGGATTCATATAGCCTCAGCCTATTCCCTGAAGAAGATTTAATAGAAAAGTTCTCTAGAATCTATAGTACGGGTTTTGTTAGTTCAGATGAGTATCATCGCTTAGAATCCTCGGTTTCCTCCTCTAGACTACAGGCTGAAGAAATTGATATGATCAGCCGTCTTCGTCACGCGGTTAAGCGCGGATGGGTGAAAACGATCGCCTAAAGTTAATTGGGTTCCCTAGCCTGAAGTGCATGAGATACACTAGGGTTGGTAATTTTCCTAGACTCTCATTCCATGCGTTTAGTTGATGACGATCCCGATCTTGCGCCTCAAATCAACATCTTGCCGATGATTGATGTGATCTTCTCTATTTTGACGTTTTTCATGATTGGGACGTTGTTTTTAACTCGAAATGAGGGCTTACCCGTTAATTTGCCCCAAGCAGGAACGGGGGAAGTTCAGCAGCAGGAGCGAATTACTGTATCGATTGATGCTGAAGGAAGCCTTGCCCTGAATGAAACGATGATTCCTTTAGAGCAACTGGAAGCGGGAATCGTTGAGTTAATGGAATCTAACTCATCCCAGTTAGTGGTTTTAAAGGCGGATGAGGCGATCGCCCATGGACGGGTGATCCAGGTTATGGATACGCTCCGAAAAATTCCAGGGGTGCGTTTGGCGATCGCCACGGAACAATTAACAATTAACAATTAACAATTAACAATGGGGAACGGGTAACCGCTCTCCCCCAATTCCTCCTCTCCTTTTTCTAAGATGCAGGAGTAGCAACCTTTAAATCTCCAGCCATGATTCGCTTAAACACTTGATGATTGCGAACGGATTCTAAATCAGCATCATTTTGAGCCAATTCCCGATACATGGGATTAATTTTAATGGCACGATGGAGACTAATCAGGGAAGATTTTTGATCGCCCATTAAGGCATAACAATAGGCTTTATTGTAATGGGCATTGGCATGATCGGGTTTACATTTGAGGGCTTCATCGAGACTCGATAGAGCTTCTTTATAGCGTTGCAGTTTGCCGAGAGTATATCCCCGGTTATCCCAAGCTTCATATTTATCGGGTTGCAGCCGTAGGGCTTGTTCGTAGGAAGAAATCGCCTCTTCAAAGCGCTCTAATTTTTCTAGAGCGTTGCCCCGGTTATTCCAATAATCCGCTTTATTCTCTTCTAATTCGATCGCCCGATCGTAGGCGTTCAGAGCGTCCTCATACCGTTGCAGTTCATACAACACATAGCCTTTAGCATACCAGACTTCTGGATTATTGCCTTGCAAACCGAGAACCTGATTATAGGAATCTAAAGCCGGTTCATAGCGCCGCAGTTGGGCTAAAGAATTACCGCGCTGTTGCCAGAGTAAGGGATCGTCGGCTCGATATTGAATTGCTTTATCATAGGCAGATACGGCTTCTTCGTAGCGCTGAAGTTTCACCAAGACATTGGCTAAATTCATCCAAATCAGGGGATCGGATTGTTTATAACTCACCGCTTTTTGATAGGATTCTAAGGATTGTTCATAGTTTTGTAATTTGGCCAGGGTTCCGCCGCGATTATTCCAGGCTTCTGGAAAATTTTCCCGTATTGTTAAGGCTCGATCGTAGGAGGCGATCGCCTCTTGATGACGGCCGAGTTTTGCTAATGCACCGCCCCGGTTATTCCAGGCTTCCGGAAAATGGGTTTGATGGGCGATCGCCTGATCGTAAAGGGTAATCGCCTCATGATACCGACCTTGCAAAAACTGCGTATCTCCTTGTCTGAGATATTCATTAGCCGCCTTAGAATAGGACGGTGGCGGGGGGGGTTGTACGCCATTTGTCCCATTTGTCCCATTTGTCCCATTCGCTCCATTTGTCCCATTTGCCCCATTTGCCCCATTGCTATTTTGCACAGCATTGGCTGCTTCAGTTAACCGAGGCAAAACTTCCGCCAATTTCTGATACACTTCATCTTTGGCTTTTTCTGTCTCAGCCGCAATCCCTTTTAATTCAGAGACTGCTTCTGATTTGGCTTGATTAATTTGTTGTTCGGCTAATAATTCCTTTTCCGAGATCGCCTCTAACACCGTTTCCGCAGAGCTAATCGTTTGTGTAATTGACGACACGGCATCCTGTTGAAAACTCGCCAACTCCTGTTTATGCAATTCAGTTTGTTGCCTTAATCGTTGTAGCTGTAGCCAAAATCCAATGGTGACCAAGGCAAAAAACAACGCTAAAAATGCCACAAACAAGGCATTCATCGACACTAGGGTACTGAAAAACGTGGCCTCGACCTCATCGGCGATCGCCTCGCGCACCTCAGAATCCAATCTTCCCCCTTGAGCGATAAGCTGTTCTTGTTGTCGGGTTTCTCTCCCTCGACTCTGCTCGGTGAGCATCCCTTGAGCGGCTGAAGATTCAACCCCTACCATATTTCCCAGTCCTCCCGTAGACCACAGCAGGGTAGAGAGGAGCAATGCCATCTGATTGTTCATGATAGATTGAGTGCCAATGAGTGCAAAACCTGCAAGATGTCTCCAAATTATCCCATTTTCAGTTTAATTGACGAGTGCATTTGCATACATTTCTAGACCACGCGGTAAATAAAGCTTAATGAACACCAAGCCTTAACAGACAAGGCATAACTATCCGGTTTGATCCATTCTGGGTCAATTTCTGCACGACTTGCCTGATGTAAATCCTCTAAAACCGCTTTGGCTGTCGCTCCGGGGTTTTTGACCGTTCCCGATAATCCCTTAGCTCCCGCAGAAGCTTCTGCTAACTTCAAGACCTTAGCCGTTTGAGTAAAGGGAGCCACACTAAAGATCGCTTGAGTTTGGGCTAATCCTTCTCCACAGCATACCGTCCATTCGACCGGGGCGATCGCCTCTGGCAATACAATACTCTCTCCTGGGGGAATCACCAACTGTTGATTCTCCATGGCCAACTCAGGCTCTGTTTTGTCACCAGAGCTGGGGGTCGCACTTTTAGGAGAGATCGAGACCTTAGAAGGTTGAAAGATCTTTAACATCCCAGAATGATCCCAACCCAATAACAGCACGTATACAGGCCGATCCTCTTGGTTATGGAGACGATAACCAATTTGAGTGCCAATCTCCAGATTCAACAGAGAGGGCAGTTTAGCCGTCGAAGTTCGCGGCAGAGGCGATCGCGGCGGTTCCTGTCTAGCCAGCAGTTGCCGTTCGGGGTTGAGTTTCTCTAAGGTTGCTCGCACTGCCAAATGAGACGATCCTTGATTAAGCGTTAACTGTAGCAGTTTCATACCCCAGAGGATATCCAGGGTAGGCGTTAACCGACGAACGGCTGTTTTCACCGCTTCATCCTTTTCTCCTAGGGTCTGGGGAATCAACTCTAAGCCAGGGGAAAAGAGGCCATAGCTGTTGTGGAGATTGGCTCCCTCGGATAGATCGGAATGCTTCACTTGACTAAATACACAATTCACCGCTTGACTCGATTCCCCTAACACCACGGTAGACACATTGGGAATGGCAGAAAAGGCACTGGTGGCATCTACCCGTTCAATTCGTTCTAAGTCCTCGCAAATACCCACGACTAAGTTTATAGAACGGGAGAGAAAACGCACCGTTTCTTGGATCAGGGCCCCCTTTTGTGGGTGGGGTGGGTTTTCCGTGTTCGGGATGAGTGCTTTCGCCTTTAATCCTTCAATGGAGCGCAGTTCAATTCGAGTCTTTGAGTCGGGATCAGAGTCTGGGTTGGGGACGATTCTAAACAGGCTATGGGGTTGATAGTTATTCAGAACTTGCGGATAGAGTCCTCCTAGCCATAGGGTTAAGGTTTTGCCATCTTCGGCGATCGCCTGGATCGTCCCTTCTGCCCCCTCCCGATTCAGGGGTTGCCATTGGCTAATGGTTTGGCTTGGTTCCTGACTTTTTTCACCACTTAAACGGGGTTGTTCGCGATCGCCAGCCAGTTGTTGCACCTGATTAGAGACGGTCGCTAAACTCACCGGTAAACGAGTTTCAGGGGTTGCTAACCAGAGATTTTGAGTTAACCCATAGGTTAATAATCCCGCACTAAAGCCACGCCATTGACTCTCAAAAGCCTGTTGTCCCCGCACTTGACTCGGCGCGGGGGTCACCCCTTGTTCGATGGGCCGTTGAATGGGCGTAGCGGCAGAAATCACCACCCCTGGCAACTGTCCAAAGCGACGCTGAACCCGCAATTGTTCCGCATCCGCTTTGAGAGTATTTCGCAGTTCATCTTGCAGCCCTTGCACCTCTGGAGTCAGTTCAATCGCGCCACTTTCCCAACTCTGTTTCCCACTCGGATAAGAGCGTCCCCGTAGGGTTCCCACCTGTTGCCGCTCCAGGGGTGCATAACTGGTATCGAGAATCGTCACCACTTGAGAGGTTTTCAGGGATTTGAGCAACAGTTGTAGGGTAGATTCTAGGAGATCGTTAATTGGCCCTCCAGAGGCTTCTAGGGCATTGCCGTCAATGGGGACTAAGCTACTTTGCAGCTCTACTGGACTCTCTCGAGTCTGTACGCAGCGACCATAGCCACTAAAGTGGAAGACCACCACATCATCGGCCCCCGCTTGGGAAATCAGATGATTAATAAAAGCGGATTCAATTTGTTCACGGGTAGCTTGCTCATTGGTGAGGGTTAGTATATCGCGGGAACTAAATCCTAGGCGATGGACTAACAATTCCCGTTGCAGTTCCACATCGGTTACGCATCCTTGGAGTTTGAGGCTCTCTTTCAGGGGATATTGATTAATACCCACCAAAAGAGCCAACTTCCGAGAGGTCGGTTTGGCGATCGCCGCCAGAGCGCGATCGCTCATCTGCCATAAACTCGCTTCACTTATGCCTAATGTGGCTAAGGCTAACCCTGCCTGCTGTAGAAATTCCCGCCGCTTCATAATCTACCATCAGCTATCCGCTCTCCGCTATCAGCCTATCAGCTTTTCAGCCTTTTTCGTTTATCGGTAATCGTTTATCGGTAATCGGTAATCAGTAATCGTGTTAAATCTGTAGCCAGTAGAGTGGGGAATTCCCCACCTACTAGCCAACGGGTGCAACCGGTCTATTGTTGCTGGGCCTGCATAGCTTTCGCTAACTCAGCCGCCACTTCTGGACGGGAAAACTCTGGCGGTGGCAGTTGTCCCGACCGTAACATCGCCCGCACTTTAGTCCCCGATAAATGAATCCGGTCTTCCGGTTTACTGGGACTGGTTTTCGCCGTCGCCATGCCTCCCGTTAACTTGCAGTAAAAGGCATGTTCAAACTTCATCGGCACAATCCCCAATTCTGACGGTTCAAACTCATCAAAAATATATTGGGCATCATAGGTTCCATAATAGTCCCCAACCCCCGCATGATCGCGACCCACAATAAAGTGAGTACAGCCATAATTTTTCCGCAAAATCGCATGGAAAATCGCTTCTCTGGGGCCAGCGTAGCGCATCGCCGCCGGATTAATGGCCAACATCACCCGGTCTTGGGGATAATAGTTTTCTAGAATAATTTCATAGCACCGCATCCGCACATCCGCCGGAATATCGTCACTCTTGGTAGCTCCCACAAGAGGATGCAGCAGCAGACCATCAACGGTTTCCATGGCACATTTTTGAATATACTCATGGGCCCGATGGACGGGGTTACGGGTTTGAAAACCCACGATCGTTTTCCAGCCTTTTTCCTTAAATGCTGCCCGCGTGTCAGCCGGGTCAATTTGATAGTTAGGGAACAGGGGATGGGGGTCTCGTTGCAAGAGCCAAATGGGCCCGGCTAAATTCACTTCTCCCTGTTCATAAACCACTTTTACCCCTGGATGTTTTTCGTCGTCTGTACGATAAACATTTTGGGCTTCATGGGTTTTGTTATATTGATACTTCTGAGTTAATTCTAAAATGCCCACAAAGCGGCCGGAAGGGTCATCTAAACGCACCCAAGATCCTTCTTGTAAAGGGTCAGCTACCTCTTTGCTGACCGATAGGGTGATGGGAATAGCCCAGGGGAGTCCATTGGCTAGACGCATGTCAGTGACTACGGTTTCATAGTCTTTTTGTTCCATAAAACCGGTTAAGGGGCTAAATCCACCAATGGCAATTAAGGCCAGGTCAGAAAAGGCGCGATCGTCGAGTTGTACCCTGGGAAGGGTGTCCGCTTTTTGTAAATATTCTTGCTTTTCTTCTGGGGTAACCACTCGGTTGATCAGTTGACCCCCATGGGGAGGAATGCCGTCAGGATGAATAGTCATAGAATAAGGCGCTTGGCGCGGTAATTAGGTAATCAGTAATGGGCACAAGGAAAACTGTTTTTCTCTTAACAGTGCCCATTATAAGGTCTGGCCTGGTCTGCTCCGTGGTAGGAAGCGTCTCTCATAACAGCGAAAATTGCTGTAAGGCTGTCAGTGGGGGAGATAAAACCAGGTTGTGCCGCATTCATCGTACCAAGTTTTGTTCCCCTATCAGGACTATAGCATCATTAATCCTTGGATCGATCTAGCTCATATGTAGCATTTTTTTAGATTTGATATGATAGAAGGCAATTCTTTTATCATTGAGGAGTGTGCGATCGTGAACAGTCAAGCTTTAGCCCACTATATTGAAGCCACCGATGGCATCTCAAAACCCTGGCTACTGGTTCAGCTAAGGCTACAAAAGCTACAAGAGCGTCGCCATGAACTAGAACCGGAAGAATACATGGAACACTTAACCGAAATTCACGAAGATTTAATGAAACTCGGCCAGTGGTGGAAAGGAATTGAGGATCAAGTCTTTTAGCCATTGGCTAGTATCGAAAGATTTGGCCCTCTCCCTATATCCCTCTCCCAGAGGAAAAGGGGTCAGGGGGGCACAACTGAGTATCGCATAGCTGGGAAAAACGCTGTTAGCAGGGAGTCAGGGATGAAGATCCAAGACAATGTACGGGTCGCCTCTTCTCGACTCTACGAGAAGTTTATCCAACAACTGATCGCTTTAAGTCAAGAACCTGGAGTTTCATTAACAGCTTTAATCTATAACTACTTAATGGTCAAACAGAACGCTAAATTAGAACAAATAAACCAACTCAAATCCTGGTTGGATGAATTTAGACCCTTTGATCCAGCGATCGTTACTGAACTAAAAAAACTCTATGATGTTCAATTTACCTATAACTCAAATGCCATAGAAGGAAATACCTTAACCCAAAGCGAAACTGAGTTAGTCTTAACCCAGGGAATTACGATTGGGGGTAAGACCCTTGATGAACATTTAGAAGTGATTGGACATAAAGAAGCCATCGACTATATTGAAACTTTAGCCCAGATTAACACAGAAATTAATGAATGGGAAATCAAACAAATCCACACTCTCATTTTGCGAAAAATCAACCCAAATGAAGCAGGAAGTTATCGCACTCTAGATGTGATGGCAGCCGGAACTAATTATCGTTATCCTCCCCATTATTTACTGCCTCAATTCATGAGAGAATTTATCCTCTGGCTCAATTCCGACTCAGCTTTAAAGCTTCATCCCGTGGAATATGCGACGAGGGTACATTATCGCTTTGTGTCGATCCATCCTTTCCGGGATGGCAATGGACGCACGGCTCGATTGTTGATGAATTTACTGTTGCTCCGGGCCGGCTATCCCATTGTGGTGATCGATAATCAAATTCGCAAGGATTATATTGATGCTCTCGCCTATGGACAACACAATCAAGATGATTTGAGTCCGCTTTTTGATCTAGTTTATGATGCGACTATTCGCTCCCTAGTGGGATTTTTGCGGGTGTTGGTGACGGCAGGGGCGAGTCAACATAAAGGGCAGACTTTTTATCAAGACATTACCGATTTTATCGATCGCACCATTAGGAAGTGAGAAGAAACCGGGTTTCTTTCCCCTGGGGAAGGGAGCGAAACGCGAACAACAGACCCCCATTACCTATTCGCTATAATTTCCTGGGCAAATCTCTGGGAGGCTCCTATGGGGCCAATCCGTTCTTGGCCATTTTTAACACAAGTTTCTAGATACTGCTTATCGCCGAGAATATCCACAATGGTGGTGGCTGCTTCTGCTAAAATAGCTGGTGTTGCCGGCCCTGTACCTACGGTGGTAATGGATGGCCCTAAAAGCCGCATTTGGGCTTCGGCAAATCGATAGGTAAATTGGGGGCCTTTGCCGACAATTTGAACGATAGGTTTGCCTAGGCCGACGGCTTGTTCTACGGCGGTTCCTGCCATACCAATCACTAGGTTACACTGGTGGAGAATGTCGGGGAAAGCGTCGAAATGATAGTGAATTGTGGTGTGATTTTTGGTGAGTTGGCCGGGGCTATAGTGCCAGCCTTCTTCAGTGGCTAGGGTTTGTAATTGAGTTGCGTTAATATTGGGCACTAAGGCGGCTTGAAATTGTAGATTCTGTTGAGAGGAGAGAATTTCACACAGGCGCAATTGTAGGGCAAAGTTTTCTAAGGCTTCGGGAAGACGACTACCGGGTAATAGGGCAATCATGGGTTGATTGGGGTCTAGATTTAAGGGTTTTCCGGTTGGCGTGAGGGTATCCATAAAGGGACACCCGATAAATGTGGTGTTGGGGAATCCTTGGTGCTGTAAATCCCTGGCAGTCAAGGCATCGCGGGTATAAATCTTTTGGCATTGGGGCGATCGCAAACACCGTGCCGTTAACCATGGTAACTTAACCTTGCCCTCATAGTAGCTCGACGTAGAGACCACAAACGCCAGATAAGGGCGACCGGTTAACTGGGCTAACCCAATGGGCACAATATCCCCAACCGCCACCAACAGGTCACAATGCCGACTATAGCGCTGAACCGCCCGAATTTGCCGCCAGGTTAAACCAATCAAACCCGAAAACAGGTCTTTAAGCAAATAAAGGGGATTCATATACCATATTCCCCCAGAGGGCAGAGTGCGCGTGGGGCCAATAATGGGCACACCTAAACGGCCATAGGCTCCCCCTGCCCCCACCAAAGGCATGGCCGCAACCTCCATCTGGGGATAAGACTCTTGCAATGCCTTAACAATTAAACTGCCATTGAGGTCTTCCCCATGGCCATTACTGAGGAATAATAGGGACATAGTATCAATTAAAAATTAAAAATTAAAAATTAAAAATTTTCAGGTCGGCGACAGCCGAAAACATTAAAAATGGGTTTGGGTTGGGGGCCACTTGGCTCTATGCGAGGCTCATACAGATAAATTACCCTATTGCAGGAGTACAAAGCCATAAAAAGGGCGGGTCTTGCCTAAAGCCGTCCCGCCACCTGGTCACCAAGGAGAAACCATAGAGTAATGACGAGTGACTCAGGCAGTAAGTTCCCAACTCAGACAAAAATTCCGTCTCAGGAAAAAATGGGTTAAATTCTTACTCATTACTCATTACTCATTACTCATTACTGGCGCAGCGCAAAGCGCTTTATTCCTTCACTGGCAAGATTAGGGTAAAGGTTGTTCCTTGTCCAAGTTGCGAGGTAAAGTCTAGGGTTCCTTGATGTTTGTCTTCAATAATTTCACGGGAAATCGCCAACCCTAGTCCTGTGCCTTTATTGACTCCTTTGGTCGTGAACAAATAATCAAAAATTTTCTGTTGGATGTCTGGCTTCATGCCTATACCATTATCTTGGATCTCAATTTTGACTTGATTTCCATCCGCATCATAACTGGTGGCAATCTCAATTTCATTCGGCTGATTTTGGATTTCCTCATAACTTTTTCCCTGATTAGAATCTTCTAATGCATCAATGGCATTGGCTAATAAGTTCATGAACACCTGATTTAATTGTCCCGGATAACAGGGAACGGGGGGTAATTCTCCGTAGTTTTTAGTAATTTTAATTTCGGGTCGATAGTCTTTCGCCTTCAGTCGATGCCTGAGAATCATGATGGTGCTGTCAATGCCATCATGACAATGAAAGGACACTTTTTGATCGCTATCGGCACGGGAAAAGGTACGCATGGATTGACTAATGTTAGTAATGCGATTGGTTCCTTCTTCCATGGATTTGAGCAGTTTAGGAAAGTCTTCGAGTAAATACTCAAAGTCAATTTCTTCTAATTCATCAAGAATGTCATCATCGGGTTCAGGGTATTTTTCTTGATAGAGTTGAACGAGTTGAATTAAGTCTTGGGCATAATTTTTGGCTTCAGCAATATTACCGGCAATAAACCCGACCGGATTGTTGATTTCATGGACAATTCCAGCTACAAGTTGACCCAAAGAGGACATTTTTTCGGTTAACACCAATTGAGACTGGGCTTTTTTGAGTTCTGCGGTTCTTTCTTCAACTTTTTGTTCCAAGGAAGCGTTCACAGTGGCCAGTTCTTGGGTCAGAGATTTTAATTTCAAGTGCAGGTTAATTCTGGCTAGGACTTCTTCTTGCTGAAAGGGTTTGGTAATATAATCAACGGCTCCTGAACTGAGTCCTTTGACTTTATTGTTAGCATCTGCAAGAGCAGTCATGAAAATAATTGGGATGGTGTTAATTTTGGGGTCTTCTTTGATGCGATGGCAAGTTTCAAAGCCATCAATTCCTGGCATCATGATATCGAGTAATATCAAATCTGGCTGGATAGAAGTGAGTTTTTCTAAGGCATTTAAGCCATCTTTGGCGACTAATACCTTAAATCCTTCTTCTTTGAGAAAGTTGAATAAAACTTTGATATTGGTGGGATTGTCGTCAACCACCAGCAGGGTTTTTTGATCGGTGGAAGAAGTGTTCATAGGTCAATTTATGCGGTAATTTTGGATAAACTGAGTGGCCGCTTCAGGATTTAGGGGTTTTGCAAATAAAAACCCTTGGCCAAATTCGCACCCTATTTCTTTGACGATATTCAGTTGTTCTTGGGTTTCTATGCCTTCAGCAACCAGATCCATACCGAGATGGTGAGCTAAGGAAATCATGGTTTGGATGATGGCTAAACCTTCTGCACTATCTAGACGAGAAACAAAACATCGATCAATTTTGAGTGTATCTACAGGAAAAGAATGGAGACGACTTAAGGAGGAATATCCTGTGCCGAAATCATCAATACAAATTTTTATTCCTTGATGATGAATTTCTTCTAGGATTTTAGTGGGCATTCCTTCATTTTCTAAAAAGGCACTTTCGGTGACTTCGAGTTTGAGTTGATGGGGTGAAATATCATATTTTTTAGAAATATTAGAAATAGTCTTGAGCAGGTGAAAGTTTTGCAATTGCAAGGGGGAGAGATTGACGTTAATGACTAAATTTTGGGTGGGGGACAATTGTTGATGCCACTGTTGCAGTTGCTGACAGGCTAAGGTAAGGGCAATGAATCCTAGTTCTTCAATACATCCGGTTTCTTCGGCTAGGTCAATAAAGTGTCCGGGGGAAATGAGTCCCCGTTGAGGATGTTGCCAGCGAATTAAGGCTTCAAAACCGACGAGTTGATGGCTATTGAGGGCGATAATGGGTTGATAGTGTAGCTCGAATTGTTGGTTGTGGATGGCGAGCGGTAATTCGGCTTCGAGTTGAATGCGTTCTAAGGCGCGAGATTGGAGCTGGGGGTTGAGGATGCAATACCCGGTTTTTCCGGCGCGTTTGGCTTCTGACATGACGATATCTGCGTCGCGGAGAATGTCGGTCATTTGCCGATAGCCGAGGATGGATGGAATGATGCCGATGCGAGCATGGAGGGTAATGGGATAGTGACCGATGGTAATGGGCGATCGCAGATGGTCTAAGATCCGGTTGGCGATCGCCTCTATATCCGTCTGTTCATTCATTTCTAGTATTAACAAAAACTTGTCTCCCCCCAAACGCGCCACTTGTCCTTGTCCTCGCCAGCATCCTAACAGGCGATCGGCCACCACTTTTAGCACTCGATCCCCAATGCGATGCCCCAAATGATCGTTCACTCGCTTAAAATGGCCTAAATCTAAGAACAAAATCCCGTAGTTGGTCTGAGAGGAACTGGGAAAATGGTCTAACAATGTTGATAAATATTGGGTCACCCACAACCGGTTATACAATCCCGTCAGATGATCGTGAGAAGCTTCATAACTGAGTTGCTCTTCTCTGGCTTGTAATTTCTCTAAGGCTAACGAAAGCTGCTCTGTACGCTCGATAACGCGACTTTCCAAGTCTTCATTTAGATGCTTTAATTGGGTTTGTGCTAATAGCCTGGCTTGAACTTCTTTATGGAGTTGCTGGTTCTTGTCCCGTAGGTTTTGAGTTAAAGAGCGGAGCTTCAGATGCAGTTGAATTCGACTTAATACTTCTTCTTGATAGAAGGGTTTGGTAATGTAGTCCACAGCACCGAGTTGGAATCCCTTAACCTTATCTTCGCTCTCGGATAAAGCCGTCATGAAAATAACGGGAATATCTTGCGTCTGGGGATTGCCTTGTAGTTGCCGACAGACCTCAAACCCACTTAATTCGGGCATCATCACATCTAGTAGAATTAAATCAGGATAGGTTTGATGCACTTTTTCTAATGCATTTTTGCCATCTGTGGCCACTAATACCCTAAACCCTGATTTTTTCAGCAAGTTAAATAGCACCCTAAGATTGTTGGTATTATCATCAACAATGAGAATTAGTCCAGATTGGGTTGTCTTGATTAGGTTGACCATATCTGCATATTGTGATCCGATCGCTTGTATACCTGATTGGTTGCTCCATCAATCTGTACATCTTCTTTCTAAGAGGTAACTCGCTTTGATTGTAGCACTATTGTTTATCATTTACGGGCAGGTTCTCCAGTGGGTGAGCGCTCTCACCTAGCTTTTGAGGCAAAATTAACTTGAGATTAAATTAACGTTAAACTGCGATCGCTAAAAATAATCATGAATCTCGATCCATTCCTGTTAAGTATCCGAAAATTACTGCATCTATCCCTGGTCTCCGGGGGCATATTTGCCAGCTATACCCTGGTTTTTTGTGTGAGCTTTCCCGTACAAGCGAGTTCCCGACCAGAGCAAACTGTTCATTCTGAACAGAATTTAGAACAGAAGCCTTTATCTTTGGCGATCGCCGATGTCGTGCAACTGGTTGTTGAAAATAACACGGACATCAAAAACGCCTATCTCGATCGCATTGCCCAACGCCAAGATCTAGCGGTTGCTGAAGATAAATTCAGACCCGATCTTACCCCTCGTCTCTTACTCAATGCCCGTCGGGAATCCATTGGCCCCATTATTAACCAAAGTGAAGGCCTAGACATCGGAGCTTCCCTAAATACTGAACTTCCCATCGGTACTGAAATCACCCTTGACTGGAGAACTCTACGGCGTTTAGAACGACAATATGGTTCTACTGCTCCGTTCGATCAAAGGGGATTAAACCATGAAATTCGACTGGAACTGACACAGCCCTTATTGCGAGGTTCAAGAGTTGATGTCAATCGCGCGTCTATCGATCGCGCCCGCTTGACCAATCAAGTGCAGATTTTACAAGTTAAATCTACATTAATCGATCGAGTAACTGAGGCGATTATACTTTATCGTCAACTTTTCCAACGTCAAAAAGAACTGGACATTGCCCAATTAACTCTAGAAAACTCTCGCCGTCTCTTAGAGGTCACAGAAGCCTTAATTCAGGCAGGAAGACGGGCCCCGGTAGAACGTATTCAAGGAGAGGCAGATGTAGCCAATCAAGAATTAAGGGTTTTAGATGCTGAAAATGCTTTAGATCAAGCTCGATTAGAGTTATTAGATTTATTAGAACTCGATCAAGATTTAGCGATTACGGCTCAACCGCCAAAGTTAGAAGATAGACCGATCTTAGATGTAGAAAACTTATTTGCTTTAGCCCTAGACAATAATCCCAGCTATTTACAAGCTCAGTTAAATCAGGAAATTGCTAACTCTAATTTAATTGAAGCGGCAGATAATCGTCGATGGAATTTAGATTTGGAGGCAGATTATAATTGGTTACCCAGTAATTTGGTAGAAACCCGCTCCGATCTGACTCTGGCTTTGACTTTGAGTAAAACCTGGGGAGATTTGCAGCCCGAACAGCAGTTTGAACAAAGTCAGGTGAATGTGAGAAAGAGTCAAAATACCATCGATCAAGTTTATTCAAGTTTAAATATTGATATCAATAATCGTATCCGAGATATTCAGCTCACCTGGGAACAGGTCGAACAATCTCAATCTACCACTGAATTGGTGCAGCAGCAATTGGAGGCGGAAGAAACTAAACTGCGTTTGGGCATTCAAGGGACATCCCTCAATGATATTATTCGTTTTCAAAATGATTTAGCCAATGCCCAACAAAATGAATTGCGAGTTTTAATCCAATATCTTAATGCATTGACTCGTCTCGATCAAAGTCTGGGAGTTACCCTAGAGGAATGGAATTTAATCCAGAACTTGAGTGATTGATGATGGAATTGGTGCAAAAAGCTGCTCACTAATGTTGAAGATTCCCGTCTCGGATGCAGGATGGAGTGCTGGGTTTTTAGGGTAGATTGTCAATCCCTAACAGAAGTGGTAGGATTAAATGATAAGCCAAAATAGTCTCAGCCTTACTCGATGGTAAATGACGGGATTATCTTGTTAAAAAGCGATCCTCACTAGAGCGCGAATAAATAAAATGTAACGATCGGATGTGGTTCACAAGTTCTGAAGTGCAACCCCGATCTGGCAAGGGTGATTTCGGAGTTTGCTATGGAAGGGGAGAACCAGCGATGAATCATCTATTCACTCAAATTTTAAACCTTCAATTGAAAGCCAGTTATTTGCTGATTAACGATCGGTTTTTAATCCTAGAGACCGATCCCCAGATCGACTGTGTTCTTCCCCATTTGTCTGCGGATCGGGGTGTGGATATTAGGGAAATTTTTCCGATGTTAAGCACTGTAAGCTTAGAGGGATTAGGGGAAAATGATTTTGTAGAGAGAGAGGGCGATTTAGGAGAAGTTTACCTCAAGATCGGTTTGAGGAGACTTCTCGATCGCACTCCCGATGAGACAGAAGAAAATCCAGGCTCTGCATACTTAGTGCTGATTGAGGATAGGACTCAATTCCATCAGAAGCAAGAGCAACTAGAGAAACAAGGGGCAGGCGATCGCCTCTTACGAAAGATGAACGACAAAATTCGCCAATCTCTAGGTCTCGAAGAAATCCTGCAATCGAGTGTCGATCGACTTCAACCCCTATTGGGCATAGACCGAGCCTTGGTTTACTATTTTAATCCCGATTGGAGCGGTACGGTCGTAGTGGAAGCGGTTGATTCAACCTGTGCTTCGATCCTGGATCAGCCCATTGACAAGCTGTATACGAAAGAGCAAATTCCATTTTATCAACAGGGAAACATCAGCCAAATTAGGGATCTAGAAACGGCCGATCTCCCAGAGGACGATCGCCAATTGCTCCATCAACTTCAGGTGCGATCGCAATTAGTCTTCCCGATTCAACTGGGAATTCCCTTAAACCCCCCTCCCCAAAACACCTTTAAACTGGGTCAATCCAACTTACCCCTTGCCTCTCCTTACCATCCCCCCTGGGATACCTATCTCTGGGGACTGTTGATCGTCCATCAATGCCATCATCCTCGAACCTGGGAACCCTGGGAAATCCAACTCCTACAAGACATCAGTACCCAACTGAGCATCGCCATCCAACAATCCCAACTCTACGAACAACTTAAAGAAGCCAACCAAGAACTCAAACAACTCTCTGCTTCCGATAGTCTCACCCAACTGTACAACCGTCGTCGTTTCGAGCAAGTCCTACAAAAAGAATGGCGACGACTCTCCAGGGAGCGATCGCCCCTCGGTCTCATTCTCTGTGATATTGATTACTTCCGACTCTACAACGAAGCCTATGGCTATCTGAGCGGCGACTTTTGCCTGCAACTGATCGCCGATGCCGTGCGCCAAGTCCTGAAACGCCCTGCCGACCTCGTAGCTCGCTATGGTGCAGAAGAATTCGCCGTCCTCCTTCCCCATACCGACCTATCGGGAAGTACCCATGTTGCCCATATGATTGAAAACAACGTTATCGGCCTAGATCTAGAACACAAAACCTCCCCCGTTGCTCCCACCGTCACCCTCAGTATGGGGGTAGCAGCTCTCATCCCCCGTATCGATACCCAACCCCAATTTCTCCTCGAACTCGCTCGCTATGTTCTCGACCAAGCCAAACGCAATGGCCATAACCAAATTGTGGCCGCTAATTCCTCGATGCTGCTCGACTTTTAGCCAGAACCGGTAAACTAGAAAAAGATTGACTTAAACTTCTAAACACCCCCCCTATGTTCAAGCGCACTTCCGTAGACAGCCAAGAATTAATGCGTCGTGCTGAAGAACTCATTAATGCTGCATCCAACCGCTATCGGATTACCGTACAGGTCGCCCATCGCGCCCAACGTCGCCGCTACGAAGAATTTGATAACCTGGACGATCCAAAAATGAAGCCCGTCATTCGAGCCGTGATTGAAATGTCGGACGAGTTAACCCAACCGGAAATCATTGGTGAATGAAACAAGGACGATTATCCTTAATTGCGTTCGGTTTACTAGGGCTGACGGCTTTATCCGTTATGCCCTTAACCTCCTTCAATTGGCCAGCCGCCCTAGCCCAGACTCGGATTCGACCTAGGGATCTCTGGCGGTTAGTGTATGAACAACTCCCGGAGTTTCCCCTAGAAAATGATTATGTCAGCAAATTAGATGGGGAAGTCAAGCCCGATAATACCCTGGTCGAGAGACTCATTCGCTATCACTTGTATGTCAAAGGTCGTACCCCTCAATATCGCTTAGATTGGAAGTTAACCCTAGCTGATTATTTGGGAGCCAATGAGATTATGTACGAAGGAGTTTATCCCAGTGCAGATGTGCTGACCAAAAATCCCTTAGAGGGAGACCGGGAAGCGATCGCCAAATTAACGCGATCGCAACGGGAAGCTTTAATTGATGTCCTCGTCGGCATCTACAACCCCCAAACCAACCGTGATTAAACAAGGGCCCCAATGGCGCGTCGGCTGGAAACCCGAAGCCCCAGAGTATCCAGTATTGCTCGGCGGTGCAGATTGGGCGATCGAACTGAGCGCCCCAGAACTGCAAGAATTTCAGCAACTCCTGCAACAACTGATCCACAGCCTAGAGCAAATCGCCCCCGAACTCATGGACGAAGAAAAAATCACCTGTGAAGCTGAAGGCAGCCTTTTGTGGATGGAAGTCCAAGGCTATCCCCACAGCTTTAGCCTCCATTTCATCCTCAACACCGGTCGTCGAGCCGAAGGAACCTGGCCCCCAACCGTCACCCCAGAAGTCATTCACGCTTTAAATACCTTAGAGGGGTTTTAATTTTTAAAATCCTGTGTTATGATAGAAATCTGTGACCGGGGCGTAGCGCAGCTTGGTAGCGCACCACTTTGGGGTAGTGGGGGTCGTGGGTTCAAATCCCGCCGCTCCGATTAATCAAACCTAATTAATAAAAATAGCATGTAGGGTTTACCAAAGAGTATAACCCCCAACTCGCCTTGACTGCATCTGTACCCATTGTTTATCACCCTGATTATGTCGCGCCTCTCCCTCCAGGTCATCGGTTTCCCATGGCCAAATTTAAGCTGCTCTATCAGTTGCTTCTGAGCGATCGCATCATCACCCCCTCCCAAGTCCATAGCCCCCAACTCCCCCCCGTAGAATGGCTGCAACTCGTCCATACCCCCAACTACATCCAAGCCTACTGCCAAGGAACCCTAGACCCCAAGGCCCAGCGACGCATTGGGTTACCTTGGAGTCCGGCCCTAGCCCAGCGTACTTGTCGGGCCGTTGGTGGCTTCATTCTCACCAGTAAACTAGCTTTAGAACATGGACTCGCCTGTAACACCGCCGGAGGAACCCATCACGCCTTCCCCGATCGCGGAACCGGCTTTTGTATCTTCAACGATTTGGCGATCGCAGCCCGCGTCCTGCAACACTTAAACCTAGCCCAAAAAATCCTCATCCTAGACCTAGACGTACACCAAGGCGACGGAACCGCCTGGATCTTCCAAGACGACCCCAGCGTATTCACCTTCTCCATGCACTGCGAAGTTAACTTTCCCAGTCACAAACCCCCCAGCGACCTCGACATCCCCCTACCCGTCGGCATGGAAGACGAACCCTACCTACAAACCCTCGCCACCTATCTCCCCGACCTCCTCAGCCAACTCAAACCCGACCTCATCCTCTACGATGCCGGTGTTGACCCCCATATCCATGATGCCCTCGGAAAACTCGCCCTCACCGACACCGGACTCTTCCGCCGAGACATGCAAGTTCTCAGCACCTGTCTAGCCGCAGGACACCCCGTCGCTTGCGTCATTGGCGGTGGATACGCCAAGGATATGTCCGCCTTAGTCTATCGTCATTCCCTCCTACACCGCGCCGCCAGAGATGTCTATTATCACTATCGGCTCTAGCGCAAAAACGGATGGTTATTCCCATCAGTCTGTTTATTCCTAGCCGCCTCACTCATAAACCGCTTCAGAGCCTTTTCCCGATTTTTCATAAACGCCGTCCAAAACCCCGGCTGAAACTCATCCATCGTTTTAGCCAGCGCCCACACATCCACCGCTAAAATATTGTAAAGGGTTTCATCTTCGCGCTTGAGGGAGTTGATTTGATCGAGTAACTGACGAGTTTTGGACGAAGTAAAGTCCTTATTGGTGACCATTAGAAAATCTCCCTAAAACGTTCCGACACTATCTCAATGATAATGGTTGTGGATTGTCTCTGGTGCTTGGTCGTAGCCCTCCAGAAACGATAAAGTAGTCATTGATTCATTAAACAAGACGATTATGTTACGCAAAATTTCCTTGGGAACTGTCGGTTTATATGTGGGAGGCCTCTTAACAGTCGGAGGCTTTGTCGCCTATTTTACCAATCATCCCACCCTCAACTTAGCCGGATTTTTTTATGGCATTCCCCTCCTATTGGGAGGACTAGCCCTAAAAGCCTCAGAACTAAAACCCGTCCCCGTTACTCAAGAACCTTCTGCCCAGGTTTTAGCCCTACGTGACCAACAGGGAACATCCACCCAACTCCAGGTCTGGAAAGATGTGACTCGCTATCGCTATGGCCAAGAAGCCCATCTCGATGAGTCCCTCAAAAGTTTAGGCTTAAGTCCAACCGATGAAGAACGACCCCTCTTAATTGGCATTCGAGAAATCGCTGTTGATGACCATTATGCTCTAGTTTTAGAGTTTGAGTCGCCTTTTGTCTCTTTAGACGCTTGGCAGCAGAAACAAGAAAAAATAGAACGATTTTTTGGCCCCGGTTTGCGGGTCGAAGTTACCCCTCAAGAGGGCGAAGAAGATTGTTTTGATGTGTTTTTAATTGCTGTGGGTGAACCGGCTCCCGTAAGTTAAACCCTCTCTAGGATTTTTCTAAGCGCACCACGTACCATTGTAAGAAGGTTCCCGGGCCAAGATCGAGTTCGCAGGAGGTTTCCATCAGGTACTTGGCCTGGTCTTCTAGGGTGGTAAATTTTTGTAAATCTCTGGGGAGTTCCTCTTGGCATTCACTCAAACAGGCCTTAAGCTTGTCGAGTAATTCAACTTCCGTCAGAAATTGCTCCGGTTGATTGGCCTCTAAAACCACAAAACCATCGGACTGATACATCACAGAATCGGGCATTTGAGTTCCTCCATTTAAGTCATTGATTTAATTACAGTTATAAAGAAGAGTTTAAGAAAATCTAAGCTTGACTGAGTTTGAGGGCCCACTTCCGATAAAATGGGAAGAAACCCCAAATTATCTAACTGGATGTTTGGTCATTCCTACCCAAGTTGCGAAAAATTTAAGCGGATGACCCCATTCGTTAGATTTTCTAGTCACCCTGGGGTTAGATGCCTTGGTATTGTAGCAAAACCTTACCCATTGATTCTATGGTTTCATCGTTGAATTCTCCCTCGACCACTTCTAAGCCGTCTAAGATCGAAGTCATCAAAGAAAATAGTGATTTTCTCAGAGAACCGGTTGCTTCCGAATTGTTGGAAGATACGACCCACTTTTCTGGCGATGCCATTCAAATTCTCAAGTTTCATGGTTCCTATCAACAGGATAATCGGGATAATCGCCAAAAAGGTCAAGAAAGAGATTATCAGATGATGCTCAGGACTCGTAGTCCGGGGGGCTTTATTCCTCCAGAGTTGTATTTGGCGCTGGATGATTTATCGGAAACTTATGGAAATCATACCCTGAGAACAACGACTCGGCAAGGGTTTCAGATGCATGGAATTCTGAAGAAAAACCTGAAAACGGTAATTTCTAGCATCGTCAGAAATATGGGGTCTACCCTAGGCGCTTGTGGGGATTTAAACCGGAATGTGATGGCTCCGGCTGCCCCCTATAAAACTCGCCCAGAGTATCAATATGCTTGGGAATATGCCAATAAGATTGCCGATTTACTCACGCCACAAACGGGAGCTTATTATGAGATTTGGTTGGATGGAGAAAAGGTGATTAGTGGGGAAGAAGCGCCAGAAGTGAAGGCGGCCCGTAATAAAAACCTCAATGGCACGAATTTCACCGATCGCGAAGAACCGATTTATGGCACGCATTATATGCCCCGTAAATTTAAGATCTGTCTGACTGTGCCGGGGGATAATTCGGTCGATATTTTGACGCAAGATATTGGCTTGGTGGTGATGACAAATGAGGCTGGAGAGCTAGAAGGGTTTAATGTTTATGCGGGGGGGGGCTTAGGTCGCACCCATAATAAGGAAGAAACCTTTGCACGGGCAGCCGATCGCATAGGCTATGTAGAGAAGGAAGATGTGTACGATCTGGTGAAGGCCATTGTGGCGACTCAGCGAGATTATGGCGATCGCCACCAGCGCCGTCATGCCAGAATGAAATATCTGCTCCATGATTGGGGAGTGGACAAATTCCGCGCCCAGGTTGAACACTATTTCGGCAAACCCCTCGCTCCCTTTAAGCCCCTACCAGAATTTGAATATCAGGATTATTTGGGTTGGCACGATCAGGGCGATGGTAAAAAGTTCTTTGGTTTATCCATTGAAAATGGTCGGGTTAAAGACGAGGGCAAATTCAAGCTCAAGAGCGCCCTGCGGGAAATTGTCACCCAGTTTCAGTTACCGATACGCCTTACACCCAATCATAATCTGATTCTGTACGAAATCGATCCCAAGGATCAAGAGGCGATCGCCGAAATCTTCAAACAACACGGAGTCGAAACCAATGCCGAACGGCTCGATCCCCTCGTCCGCTACTCCATGGCCTGTCCCGCACTCCCCTTGTGCGGCCTAGCCATTACCGAATCAGAACGGGCCCTACCCGGCATTCTCGCCCGCATTCGCACCCTACTCAAAAAAGTCGGACTACCCAAAGAACACTTTGTCGTCCGCATGACCGGATGTCCCAATGGCTGCGCCCGTCCCTATATTGCCGAATTGGGATTTGTCGGCCAAACCCCAGGAGCATACCAGATCTGGCTGGGAGCAGACCCCAATCAAAACCGGCTCTCCGAACCCTTCCTAGATAAGGTCAAGGATGAAGACCTTGAGTCCACCCTAGAGCCATTATTCGTCTATTTCAAGCAAGAACGCCTGAATAACGGCAAAGTCGAGAGTTTTGGTGATTTTTGTCATCGAGTCGGTTTTGACGCACTCAGGGCGTTTTCTGAGAGTTATACCCCAGGATCGGGATTGGTATCTTCTGGTAAAGCTCGATACCGGATCGGAGTCCGGGATACCGTGTATCAGCAGTTTAAGGATTTAGCCGCCCAGGAAGGCAAGTCCATGACCCAATTGGCGACTGAAGTGTTAGAAGCCTACATTGCAGAGAACGGTTAGGTTTAGGGGTGAACAATCAACAATCTCCTGGGTTTTAGCCCAGGAGACGATCGCAAGATATCAGATTTTTTCACCAATCACTGGTTTAAGTACCAAGAATCACCCATGCTTATCGAGTTTAGTGTCGGCAACTACAGATCGTTTAAAGAACCTGTCACTTTCAGTATGGTTGCCGCTAATCTTGACTCTAAAAATCCACAAATCGATGAAGACAATAGTTTTAGTGTAGGTAACAATCTAAAACTACTTAAGAGTGCAGCAATTTATGGAGCGAACGCTAGTGGTAAAAGTAATCTGGTAAAAGCTTTAGGATTTATGAAATGGTTTATCATCAATTCATCGAAAGAAACTCAGAGTACCGAAAAAATTAAGGTAGAACCGTTTAGACTCAGCACAGAAACCAAAACACAGCCATCATTGTTTGAGTTGGTCTTTGTCATGGACGGCACAAAATACAGATATGGCTTTGAAGTCACTCAACATCGGGTGATATCTGAATGGCTGTATTATGTCCCTAATGTTAAAGAAACAAAGCTTTTTATCCGTGACTCAGACCAAATAGAACAATCTAAAAAATACCAAAGTAATAATTTAAAACAATTTACTCGCAGTAATGCCTTGTATCTTTCTGTTTGTTCTCAATTCAATGTTGATTTGGCAGAAAAAATATTGAATTGGTTAAGCAGAACATTAAATATTGTATCTGGATTAAATGATACAGAAGATATCAGTTATACGTTGAGGTGTTTGGAAGATAACAATCTCAATGATGAGATTAAACAATTAATAAAAAGTCTTGATTTTGGGATCACTGGTATCAATATTAGAGAAAGGGATTTTTTGCCAGAGTTTAATTTCTTACCAAATGATATAAAAGAACAGCTAAAAAGCTTTATAGAAGAAGATAATATGAAAGGAGTTAAAATGGTTTCTGTGGGAACAGAACACCAGGTTTTTGATGAATATGGCAATCTTAAATTTACCGAAGAATTCAATTTAAATCATCATGAATCTGAAGGGACACAGAAGCTATTTGCTCTGGCTGGAAGGTTAATTATGGCTCTGAAAGAGAGTCAAGTCTTGATGATTGATGAATTTGATGCTAGGTTGCACCCTCTGATTAGCCTGGGGATTGTTGAACTGTTTAACTCAAAAGATAATAACCCAAATAATGCTCAACTTATATTTATCACCCATGATACTCACTTGTTGAGCCATAAAATATTCCGCAGAGACCAAATTTGGTTTACAGAAAAAAATCGGTATGGTGCTACTGATTTATATTCGCTTGCAGAATATAAAGTACCCAATGATGCTGCTTTTGAAAGTGACTATATTAAAGGAAGATATGGTGCAATTCCATATCTTGGCGATCTAAGTTATCTCATTAACTCTAATGGCTAAAAAGAAGAAGCCCCGCAGCCCTAAATATAAGAGGAAAGTTAACACTAGAGAAGTTAAACAGAGATTTCTGATTGTTTGTGAGGGAACCAAAACAGAACCCAACTATTTTAGAAGCTTTCGTGTGCCTCGAAATGTTGTTGAAGTCAATGTAACAGGATTGGGACGAAATCCTAGTCAATTAGTTGATTATGCAAGTCAATTAAATGATGAAGATGGGGATTACGATCGAGTTTGGTGTGTATTCGATCGAGATTCTTGGAAATTACAAGATTTTAATTCTGCCCTATCTAGCGCTAAGAATAAACGCTTTGAAGTTGCTTACTCTAACCCAAAGTTTGAATTATGGTATCTCTTGCATTTTGATTATTGCGATAGTTCTATACCTCCAGAAAAATATAATTCTAAGCTATCTTCATATATGGGTATAGAATATGAAAAAAATAATAGGGATATGTATGAACTATTGCGGGATACACAGAAAAAAGCGATTGAACGGGCTGAAAAACTTTTGGAACAGTACGATCATGCGAATCCAGCTAAAGATAATCCATCAACAACTGTACATCAATTGGTTAAAGCTCTCAATAAGTTTCTTTGATTATAGCCTTGCTCTCTTGCATGAGGTATAGCCCTCACCCCCAACCCCCTCTCCCACGGGAGAAGGGGCTAAGTCTGTATCTCATCTATTAGAGAAAAGCTGTATACTTTTGACTCAGGAAATGCTGTATTTTAATTTTTAATTGAAATTACAGATTGGGGAAATTGACGCTTTAAGGCAGGGAAAACAGGACAGACGGGTTGAGATTGAAGGGTCATCTGGCGATTGACATTAAATTTACTCCAGGTAAACGGGCTTTTGTTTGCAGCAGACATCCATAAGAGGCGTTTGGCGCGAGTCATGGCGACATAGAGTAGGCGATATTCTTCGGCGGTTTTGAGCTGTTCGGCTTCTTCCCAAGCTTGATTGCCTTCTGGAATTGGATCTCCATGTAAATGGGCGCGAATTTGGGCCCGGGCTACTTCAGCTAAACTAAATTCTCCTAAAAATCGGGTTTGGGGGGGAGTCCAGCGACTGCCCGGAATCATATTTTTATGTAAAAAGGGTAAAAAGACATAATCCCAGTCCAATCCTTTGGCTTTGTGCATGGTGATAATGGTAAGCTGATTGGGCCGCATATAAGGGGAATCATCGGCGGTATCTACTTGAACTGGCTCAAATCGTTCTGATTGCACAATTTCGGTTAGAACTCTCAACAGGGCCGATAGGGACTCCTCGCCTAGGGTTTGCTGGGTGACTCGTTCTGCTAGTTTATCGGCCGTGGCGAGTTCGTTTTGGCTATAGCGTAGGGTGAGACCGAGAAAGGGAATGAGTTGGTAAGGGGGTAGGTCTAACTGGGCCCGGAGCAGGGCGCGACAGTAGCGCCGGGCGCTTTTGCTGGTGTCGTTTCCAGGAGTGTCGAGGGGGCCGGGATAGAGGAAGACTTCGGGTAGGGTGGCGAGGGCGTTGAGGTCTTGGGGGGGAATGAGGCGACGGTTGAGGAGGACGGTGAGGGCGGCTTTGAGAGCGTCGGGGGAATGGGGACGTTGGAGGAAGTTGAGCAGGTTGAGTATTTCGGCGGGAACCTGGGAGTGGCGATCGCTTTCTGCGACTTCAAAGAGGTTGATTTTGGTTCCGTATTTCTGCCGCAGTTGGTGAGCGACAAACCTGCCTTGGTCGTTGGTACGCACGAGGACGGCGGCGCTGTGATAGGGGTCTTGGGTAAAGAGGGTATGAATGCGATCGCCGATCCATTCTACAGTTTGGAAGACATCACGGGGCGTATAGAGTTCTAAACCTTTGCCTTCGGGGGCTGGGTTGGCATCCGGTTGGGGGTCTTCGGGCGGTACGGGTTGAATGAGTTGGAGGCTGAAGGGTAAGGGGATTTGATTTGGGGCGGGTTTTGTAGGGGCGGGTTTTGTAGGGGCGGGTTTTGTAGGGGCGGGTTTTGTAGGGGCGGGTTTGAAACCCGCCCCTACAGATCTGGAATG
>NZ_JAQPOK010000155.1 GCF_030068445.1 Roseofilum halophilum BLCC-M91
CGAATGGCTAAGGGTTCTTTACATTTGGCTAAATAGATTTGACCTTCTTTGAACTTGAATGCGGATTTGGTAAACTCAGCACTCCCTCCTTGGTGTTTTTTCTTGAAGTTGGGATATTTGGCACGCGCGGCAAAAAAGTTGGTAAATGCGGTTTGTAGGTGTCTTAACCCCTGTTGCAAGGGGACACAACTGACTTCGTTTAAGAAATCTAACTCTTCTTGTTTTTTCCAGGCGGTCAACAGAGAAGATGTTTGAGCGTAATCGATTCTTTCTTGTCGTTGATACCAAGCCTGAGTTCTTTCATGGAGCGCTTTGTTGTAAACTAATCTTACACAACCCAAAGTTCGCCGCAATAGGGACTCTTGCTCTAAGGTTGGGTAAAATCGGTAGTTAAATGCTCTTTCCATGTTGGAGTCAAAGGATTTTTTACAGGGTAGCACCTAAGATGTAATTGTGGTAGCCTATGGTTAGTAAAGCCCCCCTGGAAGGGCGGGGTTTCAGACCCAATTTTTCTGATGAAAAGACGAGATATACTGCGCTGGGGAGCCTCAGCCGCTCTGGGATGGAGTGCAACTTCTGTATTGAATGCCTGTCGCCGCTTGTCCCCCCCTTCTGCCGTTCAATTATCCCTGGAAGCCACTCGCGGTTCCCAATCGGCAAGTATTGTAGGAACTGATGCTTATCACTTTCTCAAAGACGTAGGCAAAAGATTTTCTGGTACGACTCTACGATTGGTAATAGAAGATGTACCGGGTGTAAGAGTCGCTCGCGAATTAATGCAAACCGAATTCACTCCCCTAACGGGAATCGATGTGCAATGGGATCTACTTCCCCTCCATCGCGTTTTAGGACGAATTGAGCAAGATATCGCCAGAGAAGCCGGAACCTATGACATCATGTATTGGGATCAGGCTTGGATTGGTCGTTTTCTTGAGGTTGGGGTCAATCCTAAAGAACTGCTGGAAAACAGCGAGCTGCGATATCCGAACTACAACTTTGAGGACTTTTTCCCCTCTTTAGTTGCCCATGTTTCCTCTTATCAAGGACAGTTGGCTGCTATCCCCTATGATATCCCCATATTTATCATGTTCTACCGCCCCGATATTTTGGAAGAATTGGGGTTATCTGTGCCGACGACGATGGCAGATTACTTGGGGACGATGCAAAAGATTAGCGAAGCCAAAGCACCGCAAGTCTATGGAACAGTCGGCCAGTGGAAGCTAGAGCATTACAGCTTGTTTTGTAATATGACGGCTTGGTTGTGGGCACATGGTGGATCGACCTATTATGCCAATGGAGAGCCAGCCATTAATGACGATCGCGCGATCGCCGCCCTAGAATATATGCTGGCTCAACGGCAATACGCTCCCCCCGAAGCCATAACCTGGGACTGGGATGGGGAAGCAGAAGCTTTTCGCCAAGGTCGCGCCGCCCTGTTTATCTCTTGGGGAGAAAGGTTTCCCTGGTTTGAAGGTTCACCTGGCTCCCAAATTTCTGGAAGAGTAGCCGTTGCTCCTTGTCCCCAAGAAATTCTCCTGCGTCCAAAGAGTGAATGCAGCTTTGGAGAAGTTCCAGGAATTAGCAATCAAGGGGGCAGCAGTTTGGCCCTGTCTCGTTACAGCAAAAATAAAGATGCAGCCTGGGTGTTTTTGCAATGGCTCACCAGTGCCGATATTCTCACCCGCACGGCGATTCTAGCTAAAACCAACAGCACTCGCCGCAGCACCTATAGAGATCCTCGATTGCAAGCGGGGTTTGGAGATAATCCCCAAGTTACCAATTATTTTCAGGTTACCCTAGATGCTATTGAAAATCGCATGGGAACGGAACCCCACCATCCTAATTGGATTAACTTGGGTTTCGATCGCTTCCCTGTAGAGCTGGGAAAACTAATGACCGACCAACAGAGCATCAAAACTACCCTAAACAATATGGCAGAAGCGGCTGCCAGAGCAACAGAAACCTTCTAAGACCAAACCATGAAAGCTCCTCCTGGGAATATTGGCTCACGAATTGAGCGTTTTTTTTATCAGTACAGTTTACGCCATCAACTTTTAGGCGTATTTTGCTTCATTGCCCTGACTCCCCTTGCGGGCTTCGCTTGGTGGAATTACACCAGTACGCGCACCGCCTTGATTGCATCGGCCAATCAATCCCTGAATGCGGCCGCATCCCAAACGGCTGCCACCCTGGATGCCTTCATGCGCATCAATTTAACGGTTATTTTTACCGAAGCGCAACAGGAAATCCTGGCCGCCTATCTACAAGCCACACCCAGCCCGGCTGAAACTCTGAAAGAGCAGGCCCTCAATACCTTAAATAGTTTAATCGCCAAAGATAAAGTTTTCTTGGTTTCCTCCGCTCTGCTCGATACCGAGGGCAAGAATCTCCTCGATACCCAGTCCTCTCAGATGGGACGAGATGAGTCCAATCGCGACTATTTCCAAATTGCCCTAGAAACGGGTGAGCCTTTTGTTTCTAATGTAGAATTTTCTGAAGTTGACGGTCAGCCTTATTTATATTTCAGCCAATCGATCCGCGATCGCCAAACCGGAGAAGTCGTTGGCGTGCTTCGCAGTCAATATAGCGCGGCTAAACTCCAATATCTGATCCTCGAAAGTAATAATTTAGCCGGTTCTTTTTCCTTTCCTATTCTGCTTGATGAGTATAATTTGCGCTTGGCCCAAGGCTATCGAGATGATGGCAGCCTGCCTCAAGAAATTCTATTTCGATTTCTCGCTCCTGTCGAACCCGAAACCCTTGAGCAGTTACAAGAAACTTCTCGCTTGCCCGCTTCCCTCCCAGAAGAGAGTGCCACTCAACTAACAGAATTTGACAAATTGGCGGCCGATTTTAACCCCGATCGCCCCGACTTCAGTACCATTCTTTCTCAACAGCAGCAAATAGAGTATGCTGGCGCGATCCAACTGAGCCAAATTCAACCTTGGAAGATCGCCTATTTGCGTCCGAAATCCGTTTTTCTGCAACCGATAGATATTCAAACTCGCCATAACCTCCTGCTGGGTTTGGGAACCACTCTTGCCGCCCTTGGTGTAGGGTTTGGCATGGCGAATGTAATTGCTTCTCCCATTCAACGCTTGACCGAGACTGCCAAGCAAATCGCCGAGGGGAATTTAAGCGCCCGTGCAGACATGGAATCGCGCAGTGAAATTGGTCAATTGGCTCGCGCGTTCAATACCATGACGGCGCAGTTGCGATCGGCGATCGATACCCTAGAAGAAAAAGTGCAAGAACGCACCCTAGAATTAGAAGTCGCCAAAGAAGCCGCCGACAATGCCAACCAAGCCAAAAGCGAATTTTTGGCCAACATGAGCCACGAATTAAGAACCCCCCTCAACGGTGTTCTCGGCTACGCCCAAATTTTAGGACGCTCCAAAACTCTCTCCGACGCAGACAGCAAGGGCGTGAATATCATTCACCAATGCGGTTCTCACTTGCTGACGTTGATTAACGATGTCTTAGATCTCTCCAAAATTGAAGCTCGCAAACTGGAGTTGAATCCCACTGCCATTCATTTGCCCTCCATCTTGCAAAGTGTGGTGGAAATGTGCAGAATTAAAGCCGAACAAAAAGGAATTAACTTCATTTATCAGCCCAGCTCTCGCCTGCCGGAGGGCGTGAAAGCCGATGAAAAGCGCCTGCGACAGGTGTTAATCAATCTGTTGGGCAATGCGATTAAATTTACCGATCGCGGTGCGGTGACTCTGCGGATCGATGTTCTCGACGAGTCCGAAACCAGTGTCACACTCTTGTTCCAAGCGATCGACACTGGAGTTGGCATTGCCGAAACCGATCTGAGCAAACTCTTCCAAGCCTTTGAACAGGTGGGCGATCGCCACAAACAATCCGAAGGAACTGGGTTAGGACTAGCCATTTCCCAGCAAATTGTCGGCTTAATGGGTAGCACCATTGAAGTCACCAGCCAATTCGGTAAGGGCAGCGAATTTTCCTTTTCGGTGTGCTTTCCCCTAGCTTTAGACTGGGCAGAACAACAGATCGGTTGGGAAGGAAGCGATAATGCTCGACATCCCAGGCGCGATCGCATCATCGGCTACCAGGGAGAGCCGCGCACAATTCTCGTGGTGGACGATCGCTGGGAAAATCGCACCGTTGTCTCGAATTTACTCGCACCCCTTGGCCTTAAAACCGTCGAAGCCGAAAACGGTTGCGAAGGCTTAGAAAAACTGCGGGAGGCACAAATCGATTTAGTCGTCACCGACCTCGTTATGCCCGTGATGGATGGTTTTGAGTTCCTTCACCAGATCCGCAGTTCTCAGGACTTGCAGCATCACCAAGTAATTGTCTCTTCCGCATCCGTCACCCAAATGGATCGCTATCAAGCGATCGATGTCGGCGGCAATTACTTCATCGGCAAACCCATCAATGGGCGAGAGTTATTATCCGCGATCGGGGAATGCTTGGATTTGCGATGGATTTATGAAGAGCAAGAGAATACGGATGTAGCTCCCGGAAAGTCAAGCCAAATGGTTCTGCCAGCACCTGCCATCCTCACTACCTTATTAGATTTGGCCCAGCAAGATCGGGTCAAAGATTTATGTGAGTCCCTCGAAGAACTGGCTCGGAACGATTCCACTTATATCCCTTTTGCCCAACCCTTACTCGATCTGGCCAACCAATTTGCAACTGAGGAAATTGAAGATATCCTACAACAATATCTCAGCGAAGGAGGCTCTCATGGACAATAAAGCCGAAATTTTAGCCATTGACGATACGCCAGCCAATTTGCGAGTGGTAGCTGATGTGTTATCTCCTGCGGGCTATACGGTGGCGACTGTAACCAATGGCGATCGGGCGATCAAGCGCTTACAAAACTATATTCCCGATCTCATCCTCCTGGATATTCAGATGCCCGGCATGGATGGATTTGAAACCTGTCGAAAAATTAAGGAAAATCCCCATACTGCCAACATTCCCATCATTTTTCTGACTGCCCTATCCGATGACAAGAGCATTAGCAAAGGATTTGACTTGGGAGCGGTGGATTACATTACCAAACCCTTTCGCGAGGTGGAAATGCTGGCACGAGTGAAAACCCATTTACAGTTGCGAAACTTCATGGCACAACTGGAGCAACAAGTCCAGCAGCGCACGGCTGATTTAACCCAGGCGTTGGAAAAATTGCGATCGTCACAAATGCAATTGGTTCAACAGGAAAAAATGGCCACCTTGGGGAATCTCGTCGCTGGTGTTGCTCATGAAATTAACAATCCTTTGGGGTTTATTGGGGGCAATCTCAGTATGCTTCAGGAATGTCTGGTCGATCTGACGGAAATTGTTAAAGGCTATCGCCAAGCATATCCGGAACCAAGTCCTCAACTGGCAGAAGCAATTCAAGAAGTGGATCTCGATTTTTTGCTGGAGGATATTCCCAAAAATATTGCTTCTATGGAAAAAGGAGTAAAACGAATTGCTAATATTAGTACATCTTTGCGAACCTTTTCCCGCACGGATACGGAGGTCAAAACCGAGTTTCATTTACATGAGGGTCTTGACAGTACATTACTTATCTTAAAATACCGCCTGAAAGCCAACGATAAACGCCCCGCTATTGAAATCGTGAAAAATTATGGCGATATTCCGGAAATAAAATGCTATCCAGGTCAAATCAATCAAGTTTTTATGAATATATTAGCCAATGCGATCGATGCTCTCGAAGAAAAGACTAAATCAAAAACATTTCAAGAGATAGAAAAAAACAATAATTGTATCACTCTTTCCACAGAGATAAGCACAGATAAAAAGGATATAATCGTTAGAATTATGGACAATGGAATGGGAATGCCCTTATCCGTACAAGAAAAAATATTTGAGCAGGGATTTACGACTAAGGAAGTCGGGAAAGGAACGGGATTGGGCATGGCGATCGCCTGTGATATTGTCACAGAAAAACATGGTGGAAAAATTACCTGTTCTTCAGAATTGGGACAAGGCACTGAATTTGTAATTTCCCTTCCTTTTCATGAGTAATCAGTAATCACTAATCAGTAATCTCCCCTATCCCCCCATCTCCCCATCCCCCCACCCATCCTATCCGGTTGCTTTGTGTCCCCTTTATCCGGAAAATAGAGGTTAACCCAAATCAAGGCTCACTAGGGATTATGGCTTTAGACTATTCAGATATTGATATTGCTGACTATATCGAACATTCCCTGTTGCATCCAACAGCAACCCCGGAGCAGGTGCAACAATGGTGCGAACAGGCAATGGCGATGAATTTTCCTACAGTTTGTGTATCTCCGGTTTACGTGCGGCAAACGGCGGATATCTTGCAGGGAAAACCGACTAAAGTGTGTACGGTGATTGGCTTTCCCACTGGCGCAACAACCCCAGGGGTAAAGCTCTATGAAGCGCAAGAAGCGGTTGAGCATGGAGCCGTAGAATTGGATGTGGTGATGAATATTGGTTTACTGAAGGCGGGCAAAACGGAAGAAGTGCATCGGGAAATGGCCCAAATTTGTGAGGAAACGGGGCAAACGGTGAAGGGGATTTTGGAGATGACGGTGTTAACGGAGGCGGAAAAACGATTAGCCGCAGAGCTTTGTTTAGATGCGGGGGTGGCGTTCTTGAAAACGAGTACGGGTTGGCAAGGGGGGGCAACGGTGGAGGATGTGAAGGTGTTGAAGTCTATTAGCCGTGGGAATGTGGGGATTAAAGCTTCTGGTGGCATTCGGAATTTAGAACAAGCTTATGCCTTAATTGAGGCTGGAGCAACCCGGTTAGGGACTTCACGGGGGATGATGTTAATTGAGGAGCGCGATCGGGCGCTTCGCCCTGGTAATGGGTAACAAGCTGTGATGGGGGGATAGGGGGATAGGGTTTTAAACCACCCTCTGCCAGGCGATCGCCCTAACTAACCCAGTGGACTGTATCAGCTATGGTGAATATGGGGGCAATGAATCGATATTCCCTAAAGCAAAATTCAGCATTTCTTCCCCCTGAGATAGCAGTTGTTCCACATCAGTTTCTGAAATATCAAGTTCGGTATTGTAATCGGCTCTTAATCGGATTCTTTCCGCATCAATGAGATAGCGATGTAGCTCAACGGGAATGCGGTTCGTGCGAGCAAATATCCTACCGAAAGCAGCGATAACGGCTGAATGTTTAGAGTAGGACAACCCCTCGCCTTCTAAAAATGCTGTGGCAATGTAAAACATAGCGTAGTAAGTGCGCGATGCCGCAAAATCAGGAAAACCTTTACGGTTTAATTCTCTGGCAGCTTGTAGACTGCGAGTCGCTTTTTCTAGCAATTTTTGTTGTTCCGGTGTCATAGGGGTATTCCTTCTTTGCGGATGTTACGAAAGAAGCTATTGTTATACTCTTGGAATTGGCGACTGCTGACCAAAGCGCAGCTTATCAACGTATTATGTTCTAAGCATAAATCGGCAATTGTTTGGCTAATTCTGTTGCTCTCTTTAGAGTATTGGAAGTCTTGTTTCAGGATAATTAAAAGATCGATATCTGAGTCAGGTTCTGCATCACCTCTTGCTTGAGAACCATAGAGAATGATTTGGTCAATTTGCTGGCCATACAGGGTTTTCAGTCCTTGACAGGTTTCGTTTAATATGGTGTTAAGAGTTTCTTTTCTCATCTTTGATTTGAACCCTGTAATTAGTCTAATGATAACACTTATCGATCCCCCCAACCCCCCTTAAAAAAGGGGGGCAGTAAAAGTCCCCCTTTTTAAGGGGGATTTAGGGGGATCGTTCCAACTGTTCGTCATTGTCGTGCGAAGCGCTATAGTGTTGAATGATGGGTTCTAGAATCAACTGGAAGTGTTTAGAGTCTAGAGATGTTTGAATTAAGCCCCGTTTTCTTAAAGAGTAAATGTTGGCTAACAGATTGAATTCTGAGGGGAATGGTTCTGAAGGAATATTAGACAGATCGCTGATGTCCTCTTGATGAGCTAAGTAGGATAACAAAGATTTTTCTGAGGGAGATAAGCGCTGGTAATGTTCTATGATGATGAGTTCTATATCGCCTAAAAATAGGTTTGGATAGGATAAGAATTGGGCGACGCTACCGTTAAATAGGTCTTGGATCGTCGCAGCAATAATGTTAAGCCATGAGGGGTTTTGACTGTAGCGGTTGATGAGTTCTAACCATTGCTCTGGATCGCTTAATCCTTTGTTTTTTAAGAGTTCTTGCGCGAGTTGGACAGAACCGGATAATAATAGGCTATGACAAGGACGGTTTTCTGCTTCGAGGGTAGCTATTTCTGGGGGTTGTTCCCAACTGAGAATCAGTAAGCAACTGTTGTGGGGCGATCGCCCAATATCTTGCAGCAGTTTACCAAAATTCTGGTATTCGGGTAAGTAGCGCCCAACGAGTTCTCCAGGGGTGAGGGTTTCCTGGAAGTCGTCGAGGATAATGAAGCAACGGTGCGATCGCAAGTAGTCGAGTAGTGCGCGATGTTCGGTTGCGTCTCCTTGGGAGAGGAATTGGATCAAGTCGGTGGTGAGGGCGTTAAGATTGGGGAAGGTGCGGTGACTATACCAGATTAGGCGATCGAAATGCTCTGCGATATCGTCTACGAGTTGGGTTGCGAGGGCTGTTTTTCCCATTCCTGATAACCCATAGATGGTGATAATGGCGCTATTTTCGTTGAGTATCCAGTGTTTGAGCGTGTTGAGTTCCTCTGTGCGGTGGGGATAGAGGCGATCGTATTTGGGGATGTGGGTGCGATCGTGAATTTTATTTGGTTGATTGATTATAGAATTTAATTCCTTTTTTCCAGTTTCACCACAATTCAATTGTTCTCCACAAACATTGATATTGTATGAAACATGATTACTATTACTAATATGTGCATGGTTAGCAATATAGTATCTTTGCATTGCAGCACGCAAATTTGACTTATTAACTTTTTCCTCCAACTCTTCCGATAAAAACTTGTACAACTCACCCGCCACCCTTTTCACATTTACTTCAGTACAGTGATAATTATCCGCAATTTGTTTATATTTTTGACCATTCCAAACCCCAATTAACACAGCTTGTTGCAGGCTATTTAGGTGGGAGCCAGTTTTAGCAAGCACTAATTTATCAGCCCAGGCGAGGACTTCCTTGACATTCATCAGAGATACATATATGAGTTTTGCAATTTTACTACTTTTTTAACCCTTTTGCAACCTTTTGCAGCTAAATTAGACTTTTGGTTACTAATGAAGACTTTTTAAAAACGTTTAACTCTGCACTTGGTTATACTTTTTTTTGCTTTACAAGTTCATTATAAATGTTTATTCTTAAAGTAAGTCGCTTCCATCTGACTATCAGGAGAAAAAAATGAGTCAACAATTAATAGAACAAATTAAAACTATTCAGCTTCAACCAGCTAAGAAAGTTGCCCTAGCATATTCTGGAGGTTTAGATTCAACCCTTTGTATCAAGCTACTTCAAAATTTTTATCATACAGAACAAGTTTTATTAATTAATGTAAATGTTGGGCAAGGTGCAGTTGAAATAGAAAAAGCTCGCACTCAAGCTTCATCGCTAGATCTAGATGTAATACACCTTGACGCGGAGGAGGAATTTCTGTCTGAGTGGGTTAGCAAAGCTATCAAAGCCAACTCTAGCTATGGAGGTTATCCACTTGCTACTGCAATGACACGCCATTTAATTGCCAAAAAAGTGACTGAAATTGCCTTAGAACACAAGTGTGATGCAGTTTCAGAAGGAACGACGGGGAAGAGCAATGACCAATTTAGAATGAGAAACACCTTTGAGCTATTTGGATCTGGAATCAGAACAATTCAACCAATCAGAGAATTTGATTTATCTCGTGTCGATGAAAAACAACTAGCAGAATACTTTGGAATAGCCTACTACGAGGCTATGTTTGGTGGAGATGATAAAACAATTTGGTGTCGATCAATTGCTAGTGGAGCTATTACCAGCCTAGATCAAATACCACCTGATGTGTGGATTTGGTATGTTCCGATTGAACAGGCAAAAGATGAATCAACCTATCTTGATATAGAATTTTCAAACGGTATTCCTATTGCTGTTGACAATAAAGAAATGTCACTCAAGGAAATTCTTAACCACTTGAATACTGTAGGCGGCCAAAATGGAATTGGGTTTATTGATACTTGGGAGCAAGACGTTATTGATGTAAAATCTCGCGAATTTTACGAGGCTCCAGGAGCAGTGATTATATTAGAAGCACATAAAAATCTAGAGCGTGTTTGTTTTCCAAAAGATGAATTAAGATTTAAAGAAACGGTAGACTCTGAATGGGCACGGTTAGTTTTCAATGGTGATTGGTTTCACCCATTAAAAGCAGACTTAGATGCGTTTATTGATAAATCTCAAGAAGCTATAACTGGAAAAGTAAGGCTGATGATTTACAAGGGAAGTATTCGTGTAATTGAATGTACCTCAAAATATTCTCTTTACAAACCAGAGATTAGAGCTTTACAAAGTAGAGGATTCGATCAGCGTATTTGTGGGCCTGCTGCCGAGCTAAAAGCTCTTCCATACAGAATACTAGCAATGAGGAAGTAGAACCCTCTTGAAAAAGTAACCGAATAATTTTTTAGACTTTTCATGGGAGGTAAGGATAATGTCAAATTCTAGTCTTGCGACTAAGGCAGCAAGAAGGCTTGCCTCGCTTCCCCTGAAGCAAATTAGAGAAGCTGGTATATGGCGAGATCGCTCTTCATATTTCCTGAATATTGCTTATCCTTCAATGCAAGCGATGGAAACAATTTCTTGTGCTGATGTCTATCCATACGAAGTGAATAAGTGTGACCAAAAAACTGTTGCTCTATACATCCATATACCATTTTGCACTTCAGAATGTTACTACTGCCATTACTACAAGCAATTTGGCAGATCTCCTGAGCAAGTAGATACATACTTAGATGCTATTGAGCAAGAACTCATCATACACAAAGAGCGTTTCGGTAAGATATATGCTGCGTCTGTATATGTTGGTGGTGGTACACCTAGTTACATGACTGCATATCAAGTAGATCGGCTATTTCAGGTTGTCAATAATTATATCACCTTGCTTCCCAAAGCAGAAGTTTCTTTTGAAATTCATCCTGAAAACGGAACTCTAGAAAAACTCAGGATTCTAGGAGAACAAGGTGTTAATCGAATTAATATTGGAGTTGAAAGCTTTAATGATACTCTTTTGGTTTCAGAAAATAGAAGGCACACTGCTTCAGAAGCAGTAGAGACTTTTGAAAGGGCAAGAGCGCTAGGTTTTGAAAATATTAATCTCGATCTTATCTATGGACTTAAAGATCAAAAGGTTTTCATGTGGGAAGAAAGTTTAAGTAAAGTTGCTCAACTGCTTCCGGCATCAACAACAATGTATTATTTAAGGCTAAAGCGGGGGACTCCCGAATTTAAGCTTTGGAAAAAAAGTCCTGAAACCTTCCCTTCTGATGAAGACTTGTTGTTGATGCACGCGATGAGCTTTGAAAAAATGGAGGGTGAGTTAGGTTATATACAAAATCCTGTTGACTGGTTTATAAAAGATGACTTTTACTTCCATACATATCAAGACTTCAATTGGCGAAGAAGTGATGAGGTAGAACTTTTAGGAATTGGAGCATCATCTTACTCCTATGTAAATGGCTGGCAGTATTACAATATTAATGACGTAAAACTTTATCAAGAATTTATCGCAAAAAAAACTTTGCCAATTTGGAAGGGAGAGTTTCTCAGTAATGAGGAACGCATGAGAAGAACAGTTATGCTTGGACTCAAGATGGGCATTGATCGAGAGTTGTTCTATACAACTTATGAAACTGACGTTTTAGAAATATGTACCCAGACTTGGGAAGAGCTTTCATCGCTAGAACTTATTGATATTAACCACAAATATATTAACTTAACTTACCTAGGCAAACTATTTGCAGATGAAGTTGGACAAAAGTTCTATTCAGATGATATGAAGAGAAGAATGGCACTCGTCGATCCAGATCTGGTTTCAACAACGTGGCCTAAATTCAATCCTTATAGGTAAAAAATTTAAAAGTTCAACAGCCGCTAAATTAGTAATGGGCGAAGTATCGCTGATAACAATCATAGACGACCGAGAGCTTGCAAGGTTTTCATATCCTCTTCAAATTCTTCAACATCATAATGAATGCAAATACCGCGACTAGCAATTTCTTTCTGAAACTCTAACAAGTGCATCCCGGCTAAATGACGCGCTTTGCCTATACTAATTCTGTCTTGTTGGAAGAGCAGAATTGCAATCTCCAGCTTCAACTGTGCTTCGGACATTTCGGCAGCTTTGAGAATATCATCTGGAATGAGGACAGCCATGTTTAGTTACCTCCTGAATGGTTTAGAATCGATCGCACCTGCTCCTGACTCAAGGGTGGATAATCGGCTACAATTTGTTCTACTGTGACTCCCTCTGCCAAGTTATCTAAGATTACAGAAACCATAATCCGAGTTCCTTTTATACAAGGCTTCCCATGACAAATATTGGGGTTAATCTCAAGGTGTTCTTGCCAATTGTTCATCATTTACTTTATCAATCCGTAATCTTCATGATAGCCTAATCTAGGGCGATCGCCGACCTAAGAAAGAATATACAGCAGTTTTCTTTCTCTGTGCCCTGCATTTCGATCCCCCCAACCCCCCTTAAAAAGGGGGGCAGTATAAAGTCCCCCTTTTCAAGGGGGATTTAGGGGGATCTTGTGCCTGTACCTCAACCGCCCAAAGTGCTGTAAACCTAGAATCATCTTTGTTCTCTCGGACTCTCTTAAGATTTATGAGTCAAACCTATAAGGCGACGGGTATTAATTTGAAGGGAATGCCGATGGGGGAATCCGATCGCCTATTAACGGTGTTAACTTTTGAATTTGGCCTCATTCGGGCGATCGCCCCCGGAGCGAGAAAAGCGAAATCGAGTTTGGGGGGACGCAGTGGGCTGTTTGTGGTGAATGAGTTGTTGGTGGTGAAGGGGCGATCGCTCGATAAAATTATTCAAGCGCAAACGATTAAATCCTATCCTAAATTAAGTCAACATTTACTCAAACTCACAGCCAGCCAATATTTAGCCGAATTAGCCCTCTGTCAAGCCTTGAGTAATGGCTCCCAAAGTGACCTCTACGATCTACTGCTTCTCCACCTCGATCGCCTGGAAGCCAGCAGTCTCAATCTTACTTTACCCCATCTGATCCAAGGAACCTTTCACCTGCTGGCTCTGGCGGGGATTGCGCCCCAAGTGCAGCATTGTTGCCGCACCGGAAAGGCGATCGCGCCTAATTTCCAAGATCCCCAGTGGCAAATCCAATTTAACATCGCCTCCGGTGGTCTTGTCAGCCAGGAAAAAGAGCCACAAGCCTTTCAGGTTAAGGAATCTGGCGGTTCCTATCAGGTGCGAAATTTAGCCAAAAAATCCCCCCAAACCCAAGCATTTTCCCTCAACGCCAGCCAATTATGGACGCTCCAGCATCTAGCGGGGCCAGAACTCCCTAAACTAGAACAAGGAACAGAAAATCTCTGGCCTTCCCTAGAACATCTCCTGCGTGCCTATGCCCAATATCATTTCGATCGCCCGATCCGAGCAGCAACGCTCATGGAACCTTGCCTGGCCAACTTGCCCAAAGATCCCTGAAGTTTACAGCATTTTTATACATTTTAACTAGCGACCATTACCCAGTTCGCCATTGCCTATGTCCTTATCCAAAACTGATATAAAAGTAACCCCCCAAACCCCTACCCCTAATTCTGCTCCACCCTCCCCTAGCCTGGGTGCAGTGCTAAAGAACCGCAATTTTCTCACCCTGTGGAGTGGTCAAGTATTTTCCCAGTTAGCCGATAAGGTCTATCTGGTGTTAATGATTGCCATTATTACCAGCCGCTTTGAACAACAGGGACAAACCATTAGCGGTTGGGTTTCGGCGATCATGATTGCCTTTACCATTCCGGCGGTTCTGTTTGGCTCCTTAGCCGGTGTATTTGTAGATCGCTGGCCGAAAAAATCCGTCTTGGTGCTGACAAACTTGCTCCGGGGAGCCTTTGTCCTCACCATTCCCCTATGTCTGAGCCTCTCTACAGGAATAGATTTGGCGATCGATATTCCCCTAGGGTTTGCTTTGCTCTTAGGGATTACCTTTGTCGTCTCTACCCTAACCCAATTCTTTGCCCCGGCTGAACAATCCATTATCCCCCTAATTGTCAAGCGCCATCTGCTCCTGCCGGCCAATTCCCTCTATACTTCCACCATGATGGCCTCCATTATCTTGGGATTTGCCCTGGGAGACCCGCTTCTAGACCTGGCCAGCCACCTGATTAGCCCGATTTTAGGCAATGGCGAACTGGGTAAAGAATTCTTGGTGGGAGGCGGTTATCTGCTGGCCGGTGTGATTTTATTGGTGGTGAATACCAAGGAAAATACTTATCCTCCCGACCACGAACATCCCCATGTTTTCCAGGATCTGCGGGATGGATTGAACGTTTTGCGCGATCGCCATCGGGTTCGCAATGCGATTTTACAACTGATTATTCTCTCCTGCATTTTTGCCGCTTTAGCCGTGTTAGCCGTTCGTATTGCGGAACTGATTCCCAATCTCGAAGCGTCGCAATTTGGCTTTTTATTAGCCATTGGCGGTCTCGGCCTGGGCATTAGTGCTGCTGTCGTGGGAGAATTTGGCCATCGTTGGGCCTCGAATGCCCAATTGAGTCTGATCGGATCGATGGGTATGGCTGGCTCCCTGTTAGGTTTGTCATTTACAGTTCAATCTTTGGGATGGTCTCTATTTTGGATTGGTCTGTTAGGTGCATCGGCCGCGTTCATTGGCATTCCCATGCAAACTACGATCCAATCGCAAACGCCCGAAGCAATGCGGGGTAAGGTTTTTGGCTTGCAAAATAACGCCATTAATATTGCTTTGAGTTTTCCTCTGGCTTTGGTGAGTGTGGCAGAAGCATGGCTAGGAATTCAGTCGGTTTTACTGGCTTTAGCGGCTTTGGTCTTCGCAGGGGGAGTCTCAACCTGGTATATTTCCCGTACAGGAGGTCGGGATCAATGGCCATCGTCTCCTACCCGATAATTTTGGGCATCCTTGGTGCGATATGGCAGTTTGGGCTGCACAAGACCCTCTATCTCCCCATCTCCCTATCCCCTTTTTGGCACTTGAATGCATATCGCTTGGCTTGGTAAAAAATCTCCGTTCTGTGGTAATGTCACTTATTCCCGTGAGGTGACCAATGCGTTGCTTGACCGGGGACATCAGGTGAGCTTTTTTCATTTTGCCTCGGAGGATGGGGTGGCAGAACTGCTATCGAATGGCGATCGCGGGTCTCCGGAAGGATGGCCCGATTGTCCGGAAGTGCCGATTCCTTGTTTGTATAAATCGACGATTTATACGATTCCGACGTTCAGTTCGTCTAAGGTTTTAGCGCGATCGCTCCATTCTTTGCAACCGGATCTGGTTCATGCGTCGTTAACTCTGTCTCCTCTGGATTTTTTGTTGCCGGAAATCTGCCAAGATTTGGATTTACCTTTGGTGGCTACGTTTCATCCGGCCTTTGACCGCAAATTACGCAATTTTTCTTCGGGAACTCAACAACTGACCTATCAACTCTATGCCCCTTGTTTGGCTAATTATGATAAAACGATTGTGTTTTCCCAGATTCAGCGCGAGATTCTGATTAAACTGGGGGTTCCCAAATCGAAGGTGGTGGTGATTCCGAATGGGGTGGATGCGCTGAAATATTCCCCCGGCCCCTCTTTGATTAAGCAGGATTTGCAGGCGGAGCGGTTATTTTTGTATCAAGGACGGATTGCGATCGAGAAAAATGTAGAATCTTTGCTCAAGGCTTGGAGGATGGCAGACTTGGGGCCGGGGTGCAAATTGGCGATCGTCGGCACGGGCCCCCTGAAGAGTTCCTTAAAAGCCTCCTATGGTACAGAACAGGGGGTGATTTGGTTGGGCTTTATTGGCGATGAGCAGCGACGGATCGAGATATTACGGGGAACAGATGTGTTTATTCTTCCTTCTTTTGTGGAGGGGTTATCCCTGTCTCTGTTGGAGTCCATGGCCTGCGGAACGGCTTGTATGGCAACGGATGTGGGCGCAGATGGTGAGGTGTTGGAAAAGGGAGCCGGGGTGATTTTGAATGCCAATCGAGTTACCACTGAGTTACAAACCTTGCTTCCCTTGTTTCGAGACCATCCGGAATTAAGTATTATGCTGGGACAAAAGGCGCGGCAACGGGTACTAGAGCGCTATACCCTGAATCGGAATATTTCTCAGGTGGAACAGCTTTATGATGAGGTGATTAAACAGGGTAATGATGCTGCTTATGGGAGTTTGGTGAATTAAGGGGACTCCAGAGTATCGGGATCGATATTTATAGTCTATTGAAATAGCACTAAATCGGTTGGTTTTGGCGATCGCCGGATGCAAGAAACCGAGTTCTTCAACCCATACCTTCACCCTTTTCTCGTAGGTTGGGTTGAGAAACGAAACCCAACCTACAAATCATTGAATCTAATTAAGGAGCTAGGATTCTTTGGCTTCTAAGGCTTCGACCCGACTTTTTAAGGTTTGATTGGTTTTCTTCAACTGCTCCATCTCTTGTCGTAGGGTCTCTATAGCGCTATCAGAGCCGATCGCCTTCTGCACCTTTTGCACAGCTTCTTCTGCTCGACGTTGCACCCGGCCATCTGGGGTTGAAGCGGCGATCGCCTGTAAAATCTCCATCGCTTTTGCCGTTTTCATCCCTCCCAAAGCCTGGATCGTCGCCATTTGCGTCAGGAAAAAGGATTCGGCCGATAGACTCTCTAACCGCGCTAACACCTGTTCCACCTGGGCTTCATCTTGACCAGAGGAGGCCGTACCTAAAGCACGAATAGCACTTAAACGCAGAGCTTGAGGAATACCAGCCTGAGTATAGTCGAGGATGACCTCTAGGGCCCCTTGAGAACGATGCATTTGACTTAATCCGGCGATCGCCCCACTGCGAACCACCTCATTCCAACCGGCCTTGGTTTCCAACACCTTCTTGAGCAGTTTAACCGCCTTACGAGGTTTCGGGGTATGCTCATCCTTAATTGCGGCGATCGCCCCCACTGCCCTAGCAGCAGCCGCTTCTACCTGATAAGACGGATCGCCATTGACCAAAACCGACTTCAGCACCTTATAACTCGCCTTAGTTTTGATCTTCCCTAACGCCTCAATCACCGTCTTGCGAACCCTCGCATCCCCATCTTTCAAACCCGGCAACAAAGCCTCAAACCCCTGATCTAGGCGAATTTTACCCAAACCCTTGGCAATTTCCACCCGTACCCCCCAAAAGGCTTCGGTTTTCAGCGCTTCAGCCAAAGCCTTCACCACCGGTAACGTGGCTTTCTTAACTAAAGCGCTAATGGCGTAAATCCGAGAAATGGGGTCAGGATCGTAACACAACTGAGCCTTTAATTCAGGCACAGGATACTCTAAAACCACAGTTTTCAGATAGCAATTGCCCACATCAAAACTGATAAAACTGGGCTTCTCCTCTAACGGAAAATAAAAACTTTCTTCCCGTTGATGAATTCTCACCGTATGGGAGTCGATCGCCACCTCCGGCTTTTGACCTTCTTTCTCTGATGGCACAACCGAGCCAAAACCGATGGGAATGTTCAAATCAAATAAAGCTTTTTCATCATCTTTGGCTTGGGTCTGCACCACCGTCACCTTCGCCAGCTTATGGTCGCGATCCCAACTGTAACTGACCTTAAAATCGGGATGCCCCCCGCGATAGACATATTGATCGAATAAAAACAGCAGATTGCGCCCCGTCGCTTCTTCAACCGCTCGCAATAAATCCACAGTTTCTACGGTACTGTGAGCATGATTGCGGACAAAGGTTTGCATCGCCTTCAAAAATAAATCATCCCCCAATTCTGCCCGCATCATATGATAGACACAGGCTCCTTTTTCGTACAAATGGCGGTCATAGAGTTCGATTGGCTCCCGATAGACATGGGTGACGATGGGGCGACGGTAGCGGGTTTTATCCTCTTGTATATAATTGCGGGCTTCTCTCAAGTAATAATAGGCAGCATCCTCTGCGCCATATTCGTGTTCTGTCCACAGCACCTCACAATAGGAAGCCATCCCTTCCTTGATCCAAGCATGAGACCAATGTTTAATTACCACTAAGTCCCCAAACCATTGGTGAGCCAGTTCATGGGCGACTAAACTTTCGGTGAAGGGATGATCGAGTAAGGAGCGTTTATCAAGTAAACAGCGATCGGTTAACAGGGTTGTTGAGGTATTTTCCATGCCCCCAAAGATAAAATCAGCGACACAAACTTGGGCATATTTGGGATAGGGATAGGGATAATCAAAGATGTTACTAAAAAAGTCGATCATTCGGGGCGTTTTGCCCATGCTTCTCTGACCATCATCTTTGCGGCTTTTCTCCACGTAATAAGTGACGGGTTTATCTTGCCATCGATCTTTGATTTCTACGAATTCCCCCACAGCTAGAGTGATTAAATAGGTGGGATGAACTTCTTTTTGAAACCAGTGATAGATCTTGGTTTTGCCTTGAGTTTGGGTGTCGATCAGTTCCCCATTGGAAATAGCCATAAATTTAGCCGGGACTTGTACGCGAATTTCGGAAGTCGAGAGTTGTCCGGGATAGTCGAGACAGGGGAACCAGTAACGGGAGTCTTCATCTTCTCCCTGAGTCCAAACTTGGATGGGTTTGTCGGGATAGTGAGCATCGGGATGAATGAAATAGAGTCCTCTTTGGGGATGTTCGACGCGATAGGTAATTTGGATTTCTAGGGTTTGTTCGGCTTGGGTAGGGGGGTCTAGATGGATGTGAAGTTGTTGACCATTGTAGTCAAAATTTTGGGTTTTGTGGTTGATTTTGACACTCTCTATGATTAGATCTACTGCATCTAGAGTGAGGGTTTCAATACCGTTACGAATGGGTTTGAGATGGAGAGTACAGGAACCGCTATATCGAGATTTGGGAATATCTAAGACTAAATCTAGGAAAATATGTTCGACTTGTCCGGGGCGATCGGGGGTATAGTGGGGATAGGAGCCGGGAAGTGCAAAGGATTTATGCTTGGGTTTTTCGCCATCGAGGAAGGATTGCAATAGTTCAGACATGCAGTTACGGATTAAATTAGGAGCAATTTTTTAGTTTAATACAGTTTTTAGGGTTTGGAAAATTTACTGAGGAAAACTAATCTATGAGTCAGTCTTCTATTGGTATCGGTATTGTGGGCACAGGATTTGGTCAAAAAGTCCATATCCCTGCTTTTAAGCATCACCATCGTACTCAAGTGGTAGCAGTGTATCATCGGGATCTAGGGACTGCTGAGAAGATCGCCGCCGAACATCAAATTCCCCATGCTGTAGATACCGTAGAGGCGATCGCCCAATTACCAGAGGTAGAAGCGGTTAGTATTTCTACCCCGCCCTTTTTACACTACGAAATGGCGAAAACGGTTCTGAAGGCGAAAAAACATCTATTGCTGGAAAAACCGACCACCCTATCTGTTGAGTCGGCCCAAGACCTTTATCAATTGGCACAAGCTCAAGGCGTTGTGGCAGCGATGGATTTTGAATTCCGCTTTGTCCCCCCATGGCAAAGAGTTAAAGAACTGCTTGCTGATAATTATGTGGGGGAAAAACGGTTCATTAAAATTGATTGGTTGGCTCCCTCTCGCTCCGATCCGAATCGTCCTTGGAATTGGTATTCCCAAAAAGAGAAAGGAGGCGGAGCATTAGGGGCGATTGGTTCCCATACATTTGACTATATTTCCTGGCTATTTGGAGACATCAAGCGGCTATCGGCTCGCTTGAGTACCGCCATTAGCCAGCGCCGAGATCCGACGACGGGAGAACTCAAACTGGTAGACGCAGATGATACGGGGTTATTGATGCTCGAACTCGCTGATGGTACACTTTGTCAAGTCTCCCTCAGTTCGATCGCCTATCAAGGACGGGGGCATTGGGTAGAAGTGTATGGCGATCGCGCAACCCTAATTTTAGGCAGTTCCAATCAAAAAGATTATATCTATGGCTTTACCCTGCAAGGAGCCAAATTTGGCGAACCTTTGAGCCAACTAGAAATTCCCCAACGCCTAGAGTTTCCCCAAACTCACCCCGATGGACGCATTACCGCATTGATGCGCGTGGTGGATGCTTGGGTAGAAACGATAGAAAACCCTTCTGCTCAACCCACTGTTCCCACCCTGCGAGAAGGGGTATACTCCCAACTGTTGATGGATTTAACCCATCAATCCCATAAGACAAACCGTTGGGTCGAAGTTCCCCGGCGATCGGATTTGATTTAACTTTTGCCCATCACTTGAAATTGCTATGACAACCTCTGTTTCCTCCTTATCCAGTCTTCTTGAGGCGATCGAAAAAGCCGACTCCTCCGATCGCCTCATCAATGCAGTAGAAGACTTAGCCGCCGCCCAAATTCCCGAATCTGCCCCCACCCTCATTCAAGTCCTCAGTTATAACAACCCTGGAGCCGCCGTTGCTGCGGTTGATGGCTTAATTGCCCTAGGAGATTTAGCCGTCAATGACTTACTCCAACTGCTTGATAATTACAACTACGGGGGACGAGCTTGGGCCATTCGCGCCCTAGCCGGAATTGGTCACCCTCACGCTTTAGAAACCTTGCTCGACGCTGCCACCACGGACTTTTCCATGAGTGTCCGTCGGGGGGCTGCCAGGGGACTCGGTACGATCCAATGGTCAAAATTGCCCGCTAATGAGGTTCCTGCGGCCCAAGAGCGCGTGATGAAAACCTTATTTCAAGTCACCGAAGATCCTGAATGGGTGGTGCGCTATGCTGCTGTTGTGGGTTTAGGGTCTCTAGGGGAAAGCATCGATCCGAGTCTCTACCCAAAAATTATTCATCACCTACAGCAACTTCAAGACCCGGAAGAAGAGCCAAGCGTTCGCGCACGTACTCAATGGGCGATTCAATGTCTGAAAGAAAAAAAGAGCGATCGCCCATAAATCAGGCGTTTCAATCAAGCGCTTGTTAGTCGAGCTTTTCGCCGCTAATAATAAACATGGGATTGACGGCGGCAAAAACCTGATACATGCCCCGTTTTTCCAAACGATTGACCCCAGACTGAACGACTTCGATGTTGCGGACTTGGAGCTGGGCAAAGCCTTCGGAGAGGGCATATAAACTTTCTAAGGATGCGGCAGTGGCAACAATTCGCCCTTCTGGGAGTAACAAATTCCAGACCGCTTCTAAAATCGGTCTAACGGAGCGTCCCCCTTCCATACAAACCCGATGGGGAGGCAGGGTAATTTCCTGTAAACAGTCGGGGGCGCTGCCTTCAATAATGTCTACATTCTGGACTTCAAAGCGATCGCAATTTCGACGAATTAAGCTGGCTACCTCATGATCGCGCTCGACGGCAAAAATTCGTCCTTCCGGACACAATAACCCAGTTTCCACAGGAATTGTCCCCGTTCCTGCGCCAATGTCCCACAACACGGAATCTTTGCGTAACCGCATAGCCGAAATCAACAATAACCGGATCTCCCGTTTACTTAAGGGAATACCAGGCAACCGCTCAAACAGATCGTCAGGGATACCGGGAGAAACAAAGGGCCAAAGAGACATAAGATCAATTAAAAATTAAAAATTAAAAATGGGTCTGGCTTGGGGTCACCATTGCCCATTTCACCCAATTTTCTATTGTCTCACAACTTTTAAGGTTTTCAGGGTGGGATCGCTACACCCGGTGATTGTCCCTCCCAGGGATAACACCTGTTGCAGATAGTCTAAAGCAGACATATTAATCATTTCACCGGGCATGATGGCGGGAATTCCCGGAGGATAGGGACAAATGATTTCCGCACAAATGCGCTCATCGGTTTGTTCGAGGGGTAAGGTTTCGGTCTGGGAGAAAAAGGCTTGACGGGGAGAAAGGGAAGGAGTAATTAAAAAGGAGGAAGGATGGACAAATAAACATTCTTCTTGCCATCGTTGTAAGACCGTAGGATGGGAGTCAAATTGATGAGTTCCTGGGGTGTGGCAAACCTGGGATAACCCTTGCACCAATTGCTCGATATCGTTCTGAGTATTACCCAAACTAATAATAAAGGTTAAATATTGGGCAGAGGGCAATTCAGCAATTACGCCATGGCGATCGTGCAAAAGCTTGTCTACTTCGTAGCCAGTCAAGCCACAACCACTCACTTTCACACTTAAGCGAGTGGGATCTAAGGCCATAAATCCCCGACTGATTTTGGCTTCTAAAATGGCTAATTGGGGAAGGGTTTTCAGGTTTTGTTTAGCCCGTTGTGCTAAGTCTAAAGTTTGGGAAATCAGCACTTCTCCTTGCACAGCCATTTGCTGACGAGCAGCATCTAAAGAAGCGAGCAGTAAATAACTGGGGCTGGTAGACTGGACGAGTTGAAGCGATCGCCGAATGGCTTGGGGATCGATCCGCGACCCCTTCAGATGGAGCATCGAGGCTTGGGTCATGGCTCCGAGAACCTTATGAATCGATTGAATACTCACATCTGCCCCACAGGATAGGGCTGAAGGCGGTAAATCTTCATGGAAGTGAAAATGGGGGCCATGGGCCTCATCCACAATCAAGGGAATATTATATTCATGACATAACTTGGCGATCGCCCCCACATCCCCACAAACCCCCTGATAAGTCGGATAAACCATCATCACCGCCTTCGCATCCGGATGTTGGGTCAACGCCTTCTCAATGGACATCGGCGTAACACTATTGACCATATCCCAATCCGGGTCGTACTCCGGATTAACAAAAATTGGCATCGCTCCAGAGAGAATTAACCCAGAAATCGCCGAACTATGAATATTTCGGGGTAGAATAATCTTCTCGCCACTGGTACAAGTCGCCAAAATTGCAGCGATCGCACCGGCAGTCGAACCATTGACCAAAAACCAGGTTCGATCTGCACCAAACGCTTGGGCAGCCAAATCTTGCGCTTCTCGGATCGCCCCCTCTGGAGCATACAAATTATCCAGATCGGGCAATTCCGGTAAATCCGCTTGAAACACCAAACTCCCGAATAAATCCGCCAAAGGGCGAGAAATACCCACTCCCCGTTTATGGCCGGGCGTATAAAACGGAGCATGAGCGTGAGTCGCATAGTGCCGGAGTGCATCTAAAATTGGGGTTTTGGCTTGAGACACTTTGGTAAATCCTATAACTTTCAATCAACCCAGTTGGCGATTGGGTACACACTTAAATCAACTTGACAACCTGAAACTTCATTAACAAACTCCACTAATGCTCAGAGCTGGAATTGTTGGACTGCCCAATGTGGGCAAATCTACGTTATTTAACGCCTTAGTCGCCAATGCTAAAGCACAGGCGGCTAATTTTCCATTTTGTACGATCGAACCCAATGTCGGGGTGGTTGCCGTCCCCGATGAACGCCTTTCGGTGTTGGCTAAACTTTCCCAATCTGAACAAATCGTTCCCACGCGAATGGAATTTGTTGATATTGCAGGGTTAGTCCAAGGAGCCAGTCAAGGTGAAGGCCTCGGTAACCAGTTTTTAGCCAATATTCGCGAAGTAGATGCCATTGTGCATGTCGTTCGATGCTTTGAAAATGATGATATCATTCATGTTTCCGGTTCTGTTGATCCCAGTCGGGATATTGAGGTAATTAATCTAGAATTGGCCCTAGCCGATCTCGCTCAAGTAGAACGGCGCTTAGACCGCGCTCGTAAGCAAGCGAGGGGAAACAAGGACGCTTTGGTAGAAGTGAGCGCCCTAGAAAAGCTGATGGAAGTCTTAAATGAGGGGCAATCTGCCCGTTTAGCGCCCTTAAGCGAGGAGGAATTCGACAGCGTTAAAGGCCTAGGGCTGTTGAGTGCCAAACCGATTATTTACGCGGCCAATGTGTCTGAAGATGATTTAGCTGAGGGGAATGCATGGGTAGAACAGGTCAAAAAAATTGCTGCCCAAGAAACCGCCGAGGTGGTGAGGATTTCAGCCCAAGTGGAATCGGAGTTAATCGAACTGCCCCCAGAAGACCGGGATGATTTTCTTGCCAGTTTGGGTGTAGAAGAGGGCGGCCTGAAGTCCTTGATTCGCGCCACCTATAGCCTGTTAGGGTTACGGACTTACTTGACTACCGGCCCCAAGGAAACCCGCGCTTGGACAATTAAAGCAGGGATGACAGCTCCCCAAGCGGCGGGAGTGATTCATTCCGATTTTGAGCGGGGCTTTATTCGCTCAGAAACCATTGCTTATCCGGATTTGGTCAGTAGCGGTTCTATGAATGCGGCCAAGGAAAAAGGATGGGTACGCAGTGAGGGGAAAGAGTATGTGGTGCAAGAAGGGGATGTGATGTTATTCCGGTTTAATGTTTAAGTTGGGTGAACCAAACATTATCCATGACCAGCGCCCAGCGCTATAGGATAGATCACAAGTCTGCTTGTGTTGCGTTTTCTCCGTTTAAAAATGACCCAATCTAATTCTAGCGATCGCCAGCCCTCCGAGTCCCAACCTGACTCCAAACCGGAACTTTCCTTAAACCCCCCTAGGGTTCAACGGCCCAAGCGCCCGGAAATTGTGCAAAGACCCCAAAGACCCCAGTCCTCGGCTAAACCAGAACGAGGGTCTCGAACCCCTAAACCCCGTAAATCCCATGATGCTCCCAAACTGCCGAAAATAGAGCAACCGGAGCCAGTGCCTGAATATGGAGAACGGAAAGCTGGCGATCGGATTGTCTTGCCCTACAGTGGTAGAAGTGTCGAGATTAGCCACTTTTATGAAAGTGCCGGCCACTGGTACGCGGTCTTTGAAGTCGGTTGTGTTCGGGTGGATTTATTAGAAAAATCCTCTTAACCCCTTGACAAGCGATCGAGATGTGATAAACTGTGGTTGGTGGTGAGGAGTAAAGTGAAAGGAAAACGCGCTTGGGGTCGAAACACGGCCAGACTCCCAGGCGCTTTTCCTTTTTCTTCAAGATTTTAACTATACAAAAAATATCTTAAGTCCAGGTGGGTAAGTGAAAGCAATCCATTAGAATCCAGTATGAGGATAATGGATAAATAGTTTTTGTGGCGATCGCCCTATGACCGAACCAACCCAAACCCTACCCCCTAACTTAGAGAAAATCGTTAAACGCTTCCAACGCTGTCAAGACCCGAAGCGTCGAATTGAGCAATTAATCGACTACGCCAAGAAATTACCCCCCTTTCCAGACGCGGATAAGGTGGATGAAAATAAAGTCCCCGGTTGTGTCTCCCAAGTGTATGTCACCGCAACCCTAGAAGAGGGAAAACTGCACTATCAAGCCGACTCAGATGCCCAACTAACCAAGGGCTTAGTGGCCTTGCTCGTGAGAGGATTAGAGGGGTTAACCCCGGAAGAAGTGACCCATCTCTCCGCCGACTTTATCAAAGATACCGGACTAGAGGTAAACCTAACGCCATCAAGGGCCAATGGATTTTACAACATCTTTGAGACCATGAAGAAAAAGGCGATCGCCGCTAGTACGCCATAGGAAGGCAAAAAACTGGGTTTTAGCCTGTTCTTGATGAACACTCCCCGGTCTAAAAATGGTAGCGTTTGTGTAATGAAGGGCGATCGCCCTTTTACCTCTCTCCCCTCTGGAAACGCTACAGTAGAGGAATAGAATCATACCCAGGATAACCAGAAGATGCGATCGCCACTACCTCTACTCACCATTGAAGAGTATCTGCACGGCGAAGCAGATAGCCCCGTTCGCCATGAATACCTGGGCGGGCACATCTTTGCTATGGCAGGTGCAAGTGAAGAACACAATCTCATTGCGGGAAATCTTCTTGCCCTATTGCGTCCCCATCTGCGAGGAACTGACTGTCGGGTATTTATGTCCGACATGAAAGTTCAAATTCAAGACCATATTTTTTACTATCCCGACTTGCTCGTAACCTGCAACCGGAAAGACAACCATCGGTACTTCAAAACTCAGCCCAACCCGATCGTTGAAATCCTTTCCCAAAGCACAGAAAGCCTTGACCGACGAGAAAAACTCACCAACTATCAAAAACTAGAAAGCCTAAAAGAATACATTCTCGTCTCCCAAGATAAAATCCAAGTTGAAATCTATCGCCAAGACACTCCTGGCAATTGGACAGTACAAATTTTAGAAGCAGAAAGTGAATTAACCTTAGAATCAGTGGGACTAACCCTGACCATGGCACAAATCTACGAAGATGTCTTCAACCTGGGATGACCTATCGTTTTTGAGTTTTTCCTTGCTCCAACCACGCCTCATACAAATCCGGCCGTCGTTCTTTCGTCCGCTCCACCTGCTGCTCATAGCGCCATTGGGCAATTTGGCCATGATCCCCAGAAAGCAACACATCCGGAACCCTCTGGCCCCGAAACTCAGCCGGTCGCGTATAGTGGGGATAATCCAACAACCCCTGCTCAAAACTCTCCGCCTTCAAAGACTCCTGCTTTCCCACCGTCCCCGGTAACAGCCGCATCACCCCATTGAGCAGCGCCAGAGCCGGAATTTCACCCCCCGTCAGCACAAAATCCCCCAAAGACACCTCGCGAGTCACCAGACTTAATACCCGCTCATCTATGCCCTCATAATGGCCGCAAATCATCACCAACTGCTCATACTCCCTCGCCCAGAGCTTAAATAATCCCTGTTCCAGAGGCTCTCCCTGGGGAGTCATCAATAGCACCTCCCGGCGAGCCAACACCGGCAAAGATTCTACTGCCGCAAAAATCGGTTCCGGCTTAATCACCATCCCCACCCCACCCCCATAAGGTTCATCATCTACCTTATGGTGCTTATCAGTGGTAAAATCGCGGGGATTGGTCAAATAAACCTGAGCAATGTTTTTGGCAAGGGCCTTGCCCAACAATCCTGAACTCAGGGGGGACGTGAAAAAATCAGGAAACAGTGTAATGAGATCGAATCGCAAGAGTGACTCCTATTCAACTGAACTAGCATCACAGAGAGCAGATTTCCCCGTGATTAGATTATGTATTGGCCATTAAGCTATAGCATAGAAGATACCCGAAATCCCAGAGGTTGAAGGTCTAAAGGGTTGAACTCCTCAACCCATTTGCTAGTCCCTTGTTGACCGTTTCAGAAGAGAATTGTTTTTTAAACCCTCTCTTCTAAGCCCATAAGTCACCATGATGTGTAAAGTCAGTTCCATGTTAAAGTTTCAATCCCAACCCCAATCGCCACAGGCTCCTCGATCGACCAAAACCTCGATTATGATCATTGGCGGAGCAGAAGACAAAATTCATGGTCGAGAAATTTTGCAAACCTTTTTTAATCGCTCTGGGGCGAAAGAGGCCAAACTAGGGATTATCCCCTCAGCCTCTCGCGAACCCTTACTGGTGGGCGATCGCTACCGCAGCATCTTTAGCGACATGGGCGCTAAAGATATCATGGTCTTTGACATTCGAGACCGGGAAAGTGCCAGCGCCTCCCAATGGCAAACCTTTCTCGAAGAGTGTACCGGAGTGTTCATGACTGGAGGGGATCAACTGCGTCTATGTGGACTATTGGCTGATACCCCCGTCATGGAAACCGTGCGCCAAAAAGCCTTAGCCGGTGAAATTACTCTGGCCGGAACCAGCGCCGGGGCCGCTGTTATGGGAGAATATATGATTGCTGGCGGCGGTAGTGGTGAATCACCCAATCGTTCCCTGGTGGATGTGACCACCGGATTGGCGATCGTGCCCCAACTGCTCGTCGATCAACACTTCCATAACCGCAATCGTATGGCCCGCCTAATCAGCGCCATATCTGCCTACTCAGACCGCATCGGCATCGGTATAGATGAAGATACCTGCGTCATCGTCGAAGGTGATGGACTCCTATCCGTGATTGGCAAAGGAACCGTCACCATTGTCGATCCCGGCGATCTCCTCTTTAACAACGAACACACCGTTGGCGCAACCGATCCCCTAAGCGTCTGTAACCTCAAAGTTCACATTCTTTGTCATGGAGGACGCTACAATATGCACTCAAGAGAAATTATTATCGATCCAGGTCAAACCGGAAACCTACAAATATCGAGTTAAATCCCCAGAACTGTCCAATGTGAACAGTTTCCTATCCACTTTACCCTTCATGCTTACCAGAGGGTAGAATCAGGATGTCAAAATCCTTAACTAACAGCCTGTATCAACCTGTCTGCCATAGCAGCCTGCCTTCCTTAGCATCCCTAGCATTGCGCGATCGATCTGCCCCATGAAAATCCTCAGAACCCTAACCTTACGTGGCCCTAATTACTGGAGTATTCGCCGAACTCAATTGGTGATCCTACGCCTAGATTTAGAAGACCTCGCTGAAAGACCCTCAAACACGATTTCCGGTTTCTATGAAGGACTCACCCAAGCCCTACCCAGTTTAGTCGAACATTATTGTTCCCCAGGATGTCGGGGAGGATTCCTCAAACGAGTTCAAGAAGGCACATACATGGGCCATATTGTCGAGCATGTAGCCCTAGAACTGCAAACCCTGGCCGGAATGAGTGTTGGCTTTGGTCGTACCCGTGAAACCGCCGATTCAGGTATTTATCAAGTCGTTTTTGAATACCTGGATGAAAAAGCGGGTCGATATGCCGGTAGAGCTGCCGTCCGTTTGTGCCAAAGCATTGTGGAAACCGGGCGTTATCCCCTGTCGGAATTAGAACAAGATTTACAAGACTTACGAGAACTGTGGGCAGATGCGGCCCTGGGGCCATCTACCGATGTCCTGGTTAAAGAAGCCGAAGCCCGTAACATTCCTTGGATGAAACTCAATGCCCGATTCATGATTCAATTGGGCTATGGAGCTTATCAAAAACGGATTCAAGCGACCCTGAGTAATCTCACCGGAATTTTGGGTGTAGAACTCGCTTGTGATAAAGAAGGAACCAAAAAAATTCTCCGGGATGCTGGGATTCCCGTCCCCAGAGGAACGGTGATTGAATACCTCGATGAGCTAGAAGATGCCATTGATGAAGTCGGTGGTTATCCCCTGGTGATTAAACCCCTCGATGGTAACCATGGTCGTGGCATTACCATCAATGTTAAATCCTACGAAGAAGCAGAACTTGCCTACGATGATGCCAGTTCTGCCTCTAAAACCCGTCGGGTGATTGTAGAACGATATTATGAAGGCAATGACCATCGGGTTCTGGTGGTTAATGGTAAAGTCGTGGCAGTAGCTGAACGAGTGCCGGCCCATGTGGTGGGTGATGGAAAATCAACCATTGGTGAATTAATCGAAGAAACCAACCGAGACCCGAACCGAGGCCAAGGCCATGATAATGTCCTGACTCGGATTGAAATTGACCGCAACAGCATGAACTTGCTAGAGCGGCAAGGTTATACCCTTGACAGTGTGCCCAGAAAAGATGAAATGTGTATGCTCCGGGCAACTGCTAACCTTAGCACAGGGGGTGTGGCCATTGACCGCACGGATGAAATTCATCCGGAAAATATATGGTTAGCGGAACGGGTGGTGAAAAGTATTGGTCTGGATATCGCGGGTATTGATATCGTGACCTCTGATATTAGCCGGCCCCTGCGGGAAACCGATAGCGTGATTGTAGAAGTGAACGCGGCTCCCGGCTTTAGAATGCACGCAGCGCCAAGTTATGGGCTACCTCGGAATATTGCGGCTCCGGTGATGGATATGCTCTTTCCCGCCGATGCTCCATCCCGTGTGCCGATTTTTGCTCTGACGGGGACGAATGGGAAGACGACAACTACCCGTTTGACGGCCCATATTATGAAACAAACGGGCAAAGTGGTGGGATATACGACTACTGATGGCACGTATATCGGTGATTATTTGGTGGAGCCGGGGGATAATACGGGGCCGCAAAGTGCGGAATTGATCCTTAAAGACCCCACGGTAGAAATTGCGGTTTTAGAAACCGCTCGCGGGGGCATCCTGCGGAGTGGACTGGCGTTCGATCGCTCGGATGTGGGGGTAGTCCTAAATGTTGCAGCCGATCATTTAGGGCTGGGAGATATCAATACCATTGAACAAATGGCCCAAGTCAAAGCGGTGGTGGCTGAAACGGTTAAACCGGATGGCTATGCGGTGCTGAATGCTGACGATCCCCTGGTTTGTGCCATGGCAGACCGGTTAAAATGCAAGATTGCCTATTTTGCCATGGAATCGGATAACCAGGTGGTGAAACGACATACGGAAAAAGGCGGTATCGCGGCAATTTATGATGATGGCGATTTACTGATCCTCAAAGGAGAATGGAAAATGAGGATCGCTAAGGCGGTGGATATCCCCATGACTATGAAGGGGATGGCTCCGTTTATGATCGCTAATGCCTTAGCTGCTAGTTTGGCCGCGTTTGTTCAGGGGGTGAGTCTGGATCGGATTCGGGCTGCTTTAGATACGTTTGAGGCTTCATCGAGTCAAACCCCAGGACGGATGAATTTATTCGAGATTAAAGACTATAGTGCTTTGATCGATTACGCCCATAATGCCCATAGTTATAAAGCGTTAGGGGAATTTGTGAAAAATTGGCCGGGAGAGCGCATCGGTGTGGTCGGTGGCCCTGGAGACCGCAGGGATGAGGATTTTATTCTCCTCGGCGAGCTGTCGGCGGAGATATTTGACCGGGTGATTATCAAAGAGGATGATGATACCCGTGGCCGGCCTCGCTCAGATGCGGCGGATTTAATTGCTAAGGGGATTGAAAATGGCGATCGCCAGTGCAAGTACGAGATTATTCTCGATGAAACCGATGCCATTAATACAGCCCTAGATTCCGCTCCCAAGGAGAGCTTAGTGGTGATTTTGCCCGAAAGCGTCTCACGGGCAATTGGCTTAATTGAGAGCCGCTTACCGTCTAAAGACTAGGAGGGTGGAGAGTCTGAGGGGTTGGCTTCAGCCGTGGAGTCACCCTCTGATTCGGGTTCATTGTTCATTTCTGCCTTAAATCCACGAATGGTTTTGCCCATGGCTCTACCCATTTCGGGGATTTTTTTGGGCCCAAAAATGAGCAGGGCGACTACAGCAATAACGCCGATTTCTGGTAATCCGAGACCAAACATAGGGGTTTCCTGAGCGATAGAGTGAGGGGTTACTGCTGCCAATTCTAGGTGATGGCTTTTGGCAGATCGAGCAACCTGGTATACTGATATGCTTAAAGGTTAGCATCCTTTGGAAGTCCCTTGCTGATGTCTTGAATGGGTGAAAGTCTGGTTATGGAAAAAGTGGTATTGAGAGAACAACAACATCCCCTGATTCGGCAGTTGGCCGATACCCTAGAGCGGGTTTGGAAAACCCATCTGGATCTTGAACCCTATGATTTGCCTGGAGAGTTGGGCTATGTGGAGGGACGACTCGAAGGGGAAAAGCTAACGATTGAAAATCAATGTTATCAAACGCCTCAGTTTCGCAAAATTCATTTGGAGTTGGCGAAGTTGGGCCAGGGTTTGGATATTCTCCATTGCGTGATGTTTCCGCGACCGAATTATAATTTGCCCATGTTTGGTTGCGATTTGGTGGGGGGTAAGGGCCAGATTAGTGCGGCGATCGCCGATTTGTCTCCGGTGAGTCCGAACCGAACTTTGCCAGATTCCTATTATCAGGCCCTGCAATCTTTACCTAAACCGGAGTTTGCCCAACCTCGCCAACTTCCCCCTTGGGCAGAGATCTTTTCTGAGTTTTGTGTATTTATTCGACCGGCAAATGAAGCCGAAGAGACTCAGTTTCTTCAACGGGTAGAGGTGTTGATGAAGATTCATTGCGCCCAAGCCACAGCCGCCCAACCGGTTTCAGCCGGAGAACAGAAGACGATTTTAGCCGGTCAACGCTATTACTGCACCCAACAACAACAGAATGATAAGACCCGCCGAGTGTTAGAAAAGGCATTTGGCCGGGAATGGGCAGACAATTATATGAATAAGGTGTTGTTTGATTACGTGGAAACTCCGGAAGATTGCGTAGTTTAATTGACCTTAGTCAGGGCTAAGTTTCGGACTTGAGATAGGCTTGGATCGCCTGAAGTTCAGTCTCGGTAAGAGCGGTACGGCGATGGACTTCTTTGAGAAAGCGTAGTCCCTCCCAGAGTTCTAGACCTTGGTGGCGACAGAGATAGGCAAGACAGACGGTGGGCGATCGCTCTATAGCGGCAAAGCAATGGATGTACAAAGATTCTCCTTGCTCTAGGGTTTCTTGAACTCGCTTAACGGCTTCGCCTAAGTCTTCGGGTGTCAATGGCTCTTGATAGTGGCTATCGGGTAGGGGATAGCACAGACAATGGAATTGATCCCTAAATTCGGGCAGGATCGATCCCTCCGTTTCTGGACAGAGGGATAAAATAGCTTGAATCTGTTCTTCTTGTAGACGGGCATAATGATTTTTATGGATCGGCAGGGGGCCGATCGCCAATTTTCCCGGTAAAACCCAATGACAACAAAATCGATCTTTACGGTTTAAAGGTTGCCCTGGGGACTTTTGGATTAGTTTTTTCCAGAATGAAATCACGATAATCGATAAGTTTTAGATCATGAGTATAATCAAGGGAAGGTAAGAAACCTCCGGAATTTCAGTCGCTAAAGGTGATGTAGTAATCGTCAACACCCTTGGCGGGTTGAGTGTTACACTATATGCCCATAGTATAGGGTTGAATCTTTAAAAAAGCATATATGGCTAAGTCGATGATGACACAGGCGATCGCCCAGGAAAAGAAAAAGTTAGGCCCCTTAAAAACGAAGAGAAGAAAAACTACATGGGCACAAGCCATACGATCGGCGGGAGCGATCGCCTTGGCTGGTTGTCTCACCTGGAGTAGTTTCCCCTCCCTAGTCTTGGCTCAAAGCCCAAACGCCCCGGTATCTACGCCCTTGGCAGTGGATGAGGGATATACCTTGGGAGCAGGCGATCGGCTTAAAGTCGATATCTTTAACGTCCCCGAATATAGCGGCGAATTTTTAGTCTTATCCGATGGCTCTCTCAATTTACCCCTCGTCGGAGCCGTTCAAGTTCAGGGCTTAACTTTTCCCCAAGCCTCTGATAAAATAGCTACAGTCATGTCTCGTTATCTGCGGAACCCAATTGTCACCCTCAGCCTGATCGGGGTGCGCCCTGTTAAAGTCGGGATTGCCGGAGAAGTCTATAGTCCTGGCGTATACTCCATGTCCTTAAGCGGCAATGAAGAAGTGGCCTTACCCACTGTTACCCGTGTAATTGATTTAGCTGGAGGAATTACCCAAGCCGCAGATATCCGCCGAATTCAAGTACGGCGCACCCGTCCCAGTCAACCGGGCAGCGATCAGATTATTACCGTCGATCTGTGGAAATTATTACAAACTGCCGATCTCAGTCAAGACATCTTACTCAGAGATGGCGATAGTATTTTTATTCCCACCGCCACCGATGTAAATCTACAAGAAAGTAGTCTTTTAGCCAATGCCAGCTTTGCTGGTGCAGACTCAGGGCCCTTAAAAGTGGCAGTAGTGGGTGAAGTCAAACGACCGGGCCCCTATACGATCGATAATAACTCAGAAGAGAATGATGTAACCGTTACTGCCGCCATTCAATCAGCCGGTGGGATCACAGAACAAGCCGATATTCGCAATATTCAAGTGCGCCGGTTAACGAAATCGGGAAGAGAGCAAACGATTGATATCGATTTGTGGAAACTGCTTCAAGAAGGGGATGTGCGCCAGGATCTGCCCCTACAAGAAGGAGATACCATTGTCATTGGTACGGCAACTGAACTGAGTCCAGATGAAGCCACGGAACTAGCCTCAACCAGCTTTTCGCCAGAATTGATTAACGTTAATATTGTCGGAGAAGTCATCCAACCGGGTAGAGTAGAAATCCCCCCTAATACCCCTTTAGCCCAGGCCCTATTAGTGGCAGGAGGCTTTAATAACAATGCCAAAGAACGTTCCGTGGAATTAGTCCGTCTGAATCCGAATGGGACAGTGACGAAGCGACAAGTTTCTATTGACTTTAGTCGAGCGCTGGATGAAGAGAATAACCCCGCTTTGCGTAATAACGATACAATTATTGTATCTCCATCGCGGGTCGCTGAGTTTGGCAATGCCTTAAATCCAGTGTTTAGAGTCATAAGCACTGTAGGCGGAATCTTTTCGATTCCCAGAACAGTGTATCGTTTATTTGATGGTTTATTCGATGGTTTCTAATCACTTTTTTAATTGAATTGATAAAATAATGCTCCTCAGCCATCAGTTTTATTGCTACACTGCTGTCAATTGAGAGGTTCTGAATCCATGCAAGCTGGTACTCCCCCTAAATCGAATCAAAACGGACATAACCCAAATGGAAATGGCCACAACGGAAATGGCCACAACGGGTATAAGCCCTATCCGGTTGTCATGCCTGCTCTTCCTAATGCATCGGAGACGGAGGAATTTGATCCGAAGCAGTTATTGGCGATTATTCGCAGACGTTGGCTGCCACTGGCAGGAGTGGCGATCGCCGTTACCGGAGCAATCTGGGCCTGGACGCTCACCCGTCCCCCGGTTTACCAATCTAATTTCCGCATGTTGGTCGAACCCATTTCCGAAGATGATGGGTCTAAAGAATTATTACGGTTAGGCTTGGGGCCAAGCTTTGATTATGCTACTCAAATTGAAGTGTTGCGATCGCCCACTCTGCTAGAACCCCTAGTGCGAGAACTCCAACAAACCTATCCCGATATGAGTTATGGGGAATTGGTGGGTAATTTAACGATTCAACAGGCCCTGGGTGACCAAGAACGATACACCAAGATCTTAAATATCTCCTTCCAAGGAGACGATCCTCAAAAAATTAAAGACGTTTTAGATACCTTACTCACAGGATATTCCTTGTATGGAATTCAACTCAGGCAATTGAGTATTCAACGGGTGGTGCAATTTGTAGAAGAACAACTACCCGTCATCCGCGAGCAAGTCAACTCATACCAAGCCGAACTAGAAACCTTTCGAGAACAACATAGCGTCATCGATCCAGAATTTAGAGGCAACGATATTACTCGCTTGCTCACGGACATTAACAAACAACAAAAAGAAGCACAAGCAAAACTAGCAGAACTACAATCGCTCTATGTCGTCCTGCAAAGACAACTAGGAGCCTCTCCAGAACAAGCCTTAGCGGGAGCTGCCCTCAGTGAATCCACTCGATATCAACAACTGCTCAATCAACTCCTAGAAATAGAAACCAAGATAGCCGAAGAATCCGTTCGGTTTCAACCCGATAGCCCCAACATTAAAGCCCTCCTAGAGCGACGGCAAAATCTATTACCCCTGATTGACCGAGAAGCTCAACGGGTTGTTGGCGATAAGGGTATCCCTAGCAATGGCGGCCAGCTTGCTCCCATTTCCGTAGGCTTGAGTAAACAACTCGTAGACACAACCAATCAGATCCAAGTCCTACAAGTTCGCCTCTCTGCCTTAGCCCAAGTTGAAACTCGCCTCAAAGAAGAATTTTCCATTATTCCGGGTTTAGCCAGAGAATATACGGATATTCAACTGAAACTAGAAGTCGCCACCCAAAGTCTGGCCCGACTCCTAGAAACTCGGCAAACCTTACAACTCGAAGCCGCCCAAAAATCCGTATCTTGGGAAGTTCTTTCTGAACCTTTCCAACCCGGAGCGCCCATCTCTCCCAATGTCCCCCGTAATATAGTCTTAGGTCTCTTTGCCGGAACCTTAATGGGATTAGGTGCAGCCTTACTGTCTGAACAACTCGATAACGCTTTCCACTCCACCAACGACCTCAAAGATATGACGGGTTTACCCCTATTAGGGATTATTCCCTTTAAGCGGGGCTTAAAACCCATTAGTGCCCCAGAAACCGTTAGAGCTAAAGTAGCGGCCGGTTCGGATCATGAACCCACTCCCGAACAAACGCCAAAACGTCCTCTTAATCTCAGTTTAGGCTCTAAGGGCACTTACTATAACTCTTCCCCCTTCCTAGAATCCTTCCGCTCTCTATACACCAATATTCGCTTTCTCAGTTCCGATACGCCCATCCGTTCCCTGGTGATTAGCTCCTGTTTGCCCATGGAAGGGAAATCGACTGTATCGATTAATTTAGCGCGATCGGCCGCCGCCATGGGTCAACGGGTTCTATTGGTTGATGCCGACTTACGTCATCCCATTCTCCATAGTCGGTTAGGACTACCCAATTTGCGGGGATTAAGCAATATCATTACCAGTGAAATTGACCCCCATGAAGTCATTCACGCTGTTGAAGATCATTTTTATATGCTCACCTCCGGTCAAGTGCCTCCCGATCCGATTAAGCTATTATCCTCTCGAAAAATGCAGCATCTGATCGAACAATTCCAAACAGAATACGATCTCGTCATTTACGATACTCCTCCCAGTTTAGGATTAGCGGATGGTAGTCTGCTGGCGAAGCGTTCCGATGGCATTCTTCTAGTCGTTGCCCTAGGAAAAACCGGGCGTTCTGAACTCAATCAAGTCTTAGATAACCTCAAAATGTCCTATGTATCGGTTCTGGGCATTATTGCTAATGGAGTTAAAGGGTTTGCTTCCGGTGTAGATTACTATTACCGAAGCTATACCCCCAATAAAGACTAAGGGGTTTAACATGGATTCAAATCAGCAAGACATCAACCCTCAATAAACTTGTTGGTTGATGTTTGGGGAGGTTGGACTGTCGAGGGAAACCTAAAACTCTTTGAACTTCACTAGCCTTCCCATGTTGAGTTTTATGTTCCATTCCGGAGCAACCGTTAAGACTTCTCCGTATTGTTGGGCAATCCGTTCTGGGGTGAAGTGGGTTTCGAGATAACGACGGCCTTGACGGCCCATCAATTCAGTTTTTTCCCGATTAGCTGCTAGATCTTTTATGAATTGGGCTAACCCTTCGGAGTCTCCATTATCAAATGCTTTGCCAAAATTGACTTCTGATAACATTTGCCGGAGATAGGAATGGGGTTCACAAATAGCAGCAACTGCGCGACCCGCAGCTAGAATTCCATAGAGCTTACTCGGAGCAACCAAACCCTCCATACCGGGGCTAATGCTGACTAAGGACAGGTCACAGGCTGTGAGGGAGTAGGGTAAGCATTCTTTGTCTTGATAGGGTAAAAAAGTAATCTGATTTAAGCCCAAAACTCTGGCTTGTTCTTGACAGGCTTGATATTTAGCTCCATTGCCAATAAAGACAAAGTGGATGGGTTCATTTTTCAGGTGTTGGGCTGCACTGAGAATGGTGTCCATATCATGGCAGCGTCCCATATTGCCTGAGTAGAGAACACAGAATTTTTCGACTAGATTATGTTGATGGGCAAACCAGTTTTCGGATTTAGGAATGGGGACAATATGATGGGGATCTGCCCAACTGTGAATCACAGCGACTCGCTCGGCAATATCGGGACATTGGGCAAGCACTCGGTTTTTCATGCTTGAACTGAGAACAATCACTGATTTGGCTCTGCGCCAAACTAAGCGATTGACTTTATTCCAAAGCTCGACTAATTTATGCTTTCTGGAAATAACTTTGAGTTCTACAGCTACATCTGGATATAGATCGTAAATGAGGCAAACATAGGGAACGCCAAAACAGAGGTTGGCTAAATAGCCCAATAGGGGTAGGAAGGGCGGGGCAGTTGTCACTAATAAGACATCTCCGCGACTGGCTGTTTTTAGCAAGTGGAGTCCAGCGCGTAGGCAGAAAATGAGGCCATTGATCGCTTTGCCTCGGATGCGTTGTGATAGGATTCGGGTGGTGCGCGATCGCCGAACAGATAAATGCTCATTTTCTTCTGAGGTAGGAGCATCTTCTTGCCCAAAGGCGTATCCTGGCTGTCCAGTAAAAATATGAACTTTCATCCCCTGACGACCCAGTTGATGGGCGAGTTCTTCAATCAGTTGCCCCGTGGCTGCATAATCAGGAGGATAATATTGAGTTAATATGGACAACCTTGTTGAATAGGATGCCTTTTTACCATTTTGGCTCGTATTGATTACGCTTAGATTCTGAGTAAAAGAGCGATGCAATTTAAAGTCCTCCTCAACAAGGATAATGATTATATTCTCTTTGCTTGGGTTGCTTCGTTTTGGCTATAATAGACTTCACAGGGTCTGTTCCCAATTCCAGTTAAAAGCGCTCGATTTAGGATAATTTATTTAACACAGGATGGCAACCGATCTCCCAGTTGCAGATTTTGACAGATCAGAGTAGCTACCGCTTGATTGCCTTGTTCATTGAGGTGTACGCTATCCCGAAAGAAGCTATCGATGACCGATGGACTTAAAGTAGACCAAGCTTGGTAAACATCAACAACCGGGATTGTTTCTGATTTTAACAATGCTAAAAATTCTGGGTAATAGGGTGGTGTTTGAGCATCGGGAATCAGATCAAATCGATTGGGGGTAAATACCACCATAACTGGAATATCTTGAGCGCGAATAAAACGAATCATTACCTGAAGAGTGTTCATGTTTTCGGTAAACTGTTCTTCGGGTTTAACTTGTGATTGAGGAATTTCTGAGCTGGGGGCATTTAAGGGGAGATAACCTTGAATTCTGGGCCAAGCATAACGACTCCAAGCTTCTGAAATTGCCAACATTGGGGGACGATCGGGAAAGTGAATTGATCCTACGGCATCACTGGTACTGGTCGGTTGAACTAAGTCATGAACTCCGATTTGTAAAATTACTAAATCGCTGTCAAAAACACCAAATTTTCGGAGATATCCCCATTGATTTCCTAGTCCCCAAGATCCAGATGAAGCATTGAGAATTTCTAGTTGAAAACCCGAATTTTGAAGTTTAATTTCAAGTTTTTCAGAAATAATATCCGATTGATCGATGGGATTTCCACCATTTAAAACTGAATCCCCAATCATCAAAATTCGTAAAGTTCCTGGAGGTTTTTCCGGAGTAATGGGATCGGAGCGTTGAGAATATTGGTTATAAATAATAGTTCTGCCAAACCGCCATAGGTCTTGGTTGGGTTGAAAACGGTATCCTGTTTCGGTATCAGCTTGTACCAGGGCTGGATTTCCTAAGCCAAAACCGAGTCTTAAAATGGTTTCGGTCATTAGAAAAAATGCTAAAATTGCCAGAGGAATTCGATAGAGAGATCTTTTTGGAAAAAGATGGGAAAATTTCATAAATTAAAGATTACTTTTTAATCTAATTAATTCAGGATACCCTGTTTTTTCTAGATATTGTTTGTGCAAACCCAAATTACGGTACTATTAAATAAGTTTCCCAAAAGAGGGAAGGGAGAAAACATTTTTTTCTGAATGTTTAGTTTGTTATTCAATAAGGTTTCTAAGCCTCGATAGTCAAACCCTTTGTGGGCGCGATAGGATGATTTTTGGGCGTGGGATGAGGGGAAGCTTTTGCAATCCCAAAGAATGGCGGCCGAAAAGAGTTCTTTCGGGGTGTAGCGCTCATAGCCATATCCGCCTTTTAGGTTCGCCAGATAGCGTCCCGTTTGTTTAACGAATAGGGAGGGGCCAACTTCAATGGGGACGGAAATTACGATTTTGGCGTTGGGTTTACAGAGGGGTAAAATGGTGTCGAGAATAGGGGCAGGATCGGGGACATGCTCTAGGGTTTCGGTGCAAAAAACCAGGTCTAGACTTTGGGGAGTAATTAGGGTCTGGGTTTCTGAGGGCAGACCGAATTTAAATCCGGGAATATCTCTTAAGGTTTCTTGAGATGCGGCGAGCATATCGGGGGAAATATCAATACCAAAACCGGATTGAATGAAGCCTTGTTCATAGGCCGATCGCAGCAACCACCCATCGCCGCATCCATAATCCAAGGCACAGGGATACTTTTGGTTTCCTAGGGCATTAAGAACGGCTTGAAATCGAGATTTATGGGCGACGCGAGTGAGGGTATTTCCTTTTTCTAGAAGACGCTCTGAGTAGGACATAAAGGTAAGGTGATTTGGGTTAGGGATGGAAACGGGATGGGGATTGAGTTTTAAGTTTAGGTTAGTGTATCACAAGGGGTGGAACTGTACGGGTATCCCAGGTTTGGGGGAAGTAGTAGCACAATCTACCGCTCCTCAAGGTTAGTCTACAGAAGAGTTACAAGTTATTCCTGAATTACCCCGATCGCGATCGCTTTCAGGAGACTCAGGTCTACGCCATGCCATAGAAGTGGCTAAAATAATCGTCAACTATAGCTTTAATATCTTCAATCTGGCTACCCTATAGGGGGCGATCGCCGCCCTCAGAACCCCAAAAACCCCAAGCCAACTCTATCCCAGCACCATGTCTGAATCCATCATCGATCGCATTCAACCCCCCCTAGAACACATCCCCCCCCAATTCAATCCCCTTGCTCTCAAAGGCGTACAACTCATTCTCCCCTTTTGGTTACGCACCCAGTGTCAAATCACCCAAATTCATACCCACAACACCCTCACCCTCGCCCAACTCTATCATCAATTTCAGCAACAGCAAATCCGCCTCATTCTCGCCTTTCGCCATCCCAGCACCTATGACCCCTATTCCATGGCTCATTTACTCTGGAAGGCCGTACCGCAAGCCGCCAAACAGCATAAAATCCCCCTAAAATCCCCCGTTCATACCCATTTTATGTACGATCGCGGGATTGCCATTTGGGCCGGAAAACTTGCCAGCACCATCTTTTCCCAACTGGGGGGTACATCCATCCAGCGCGGAAAACTCGACCGAGAGGGTCTAAAATGCGCCCGATCTTTACTCCTTGACGGTCGTTTTCCCCTCACCTTAGCTCCCGAAGGAGGAGTTAACGACCATAGCGAACTCATGAGTCCCTTAGAACCCGGAGTGGCTCAACTCGGATTTTGGTGTGTAGAAGATCTGCAAAAAGCCAACCGTTCCCAAAAAGTCGCCATTCTTCCCATCGGCATTCGCTACTCTTTCCCCCAACCCCCATGGGAACAACTCGATCGGCTCTTAAATGACCTGGAACAGGATTTAAGCTTACCGCCCTTGAGCAGCAATTCCCCAGACAATATCACCCAAGCTCGGTATACTCGACTCCTGAGAATTGGCGAAAGCTTACTCTCCTTAATGGAATCCTTTTACCGCCAATTTTATGATGTCAAATTTGAAGAACTGCCAGACGTAGAAGACCCGAATCAAAACTTCTCTCAACGGCTAAACCGGTTGCTCGAAAACGCCCTTCAAGTCTCTGAAAGCTACTTTAAAACCCAACCCAAAGGATCGTTTCTTGACCGGTGTCGCCGCTTAGAACAAGCAGGTTGGGAACGGATTTATCGCTCAGATATTGAACGTTTATCTCCCGTAGAATCAGGGCTAGGCAATTGGGTTGCCGAAGAAGCCAGTTTACGCATGGGACATATGCGAATGGTGGAGCGGGTTTGTGCAGTGACCGGGAAATATGTGCGGGAAAAACCGACCGCAGAACGATTTGCCGAAACTTTATTAATTTTGTGGAAAACGATCGCCTGGATTAAAACTGGAAAAGCCGATACTCGCCCCAATTTAGGAGAACTAGAAACCACCCTGACTGTGGGAGAGCCATTATGGGTTAACGATCGATGGGAAGATTACCAAAACAGCCGCCGTCAAGCGGTTTCTAGCTTAACTCAGGATTTGCAAGTTTCCTTGGAAAAATTAATGATTTCCTAATGTTAATTCGTACCCAAAGATACTTTATAGGATTGCCCTCTATAACCTTCTTTGCTATACTCCCTAGCAACATTTAGGTTATATAAACTGTAAACAACTATGACTGTTCAAGGCGAACAATTTAGATTTTCAGCAGGTGATAAACTCCATTTAGTCCGTTCTATACCCTCTCAAAAGTCAGAATCAACTTCAGAATCGGGGTATTTTGATTACTTTGCCTATGGGTCGTGCATGTGTCCTGTAGATCTTCAGCGCACCCTAAAAGAGCCAACTTATCCTTATATTGTTGGACAAGCGACGTTGCGCGGATATCGGCTTGGATTTTATCGTCGTTCCTTAAAACGTAATTGTGGCGCTTTAGATGTGGTTCCCGATGCACAAAGATCGGTAGAGGGGGTGCTTTATCGACTGCCTTGGCGGTTAAGTGAGTTGCTGGATATTCGGGAAGAAATTCCCCGCAATGGCTATCGTCATGAAACGGTGGAAGTATCCTGTCAGGGAAAGCTGTACAAAAATGTTCGTACCTATGTGGTAGTGGACAAGTTACCGGAAGAATTGGCTCCCAATGATTGGTATTTTAATGTGGTAATGCGGGGTGCAATTACTTGTGGCTTACCGGAACAGTATTGTTGGGATTTATTTAACCATATGCATCGCCTGCAAGCGACTCAGTTGAGGCGATCGGCTTAGGGAGATGGGGGAATGGGGGGATAGGGAAAAGACTCTATTACCCATTACCCATTACCTATTTATTTCAGTTCAAAGCTAGTTCCGCGATAACATCCTTGAAAAGAGGTTAGGGGAATTTGCGTCCGGTGTTGTAATTGAGCCACTAAGGATTGACTATTAGCGGTGGCGGATGCTTCGCCCCAATTGTAATCAATCATGCCCAACATATTGCCGGTTTGGTAATAGCTGTATTCTTCTACGGGAATGCCTTTTACACCGGTAATGGTTTGGTCATAATAGCCATTAATGATAATTTTCTCGATTTTCACACCTGGAGCGATGCTAATGTTCCATTGTACGGGTTCGTAGGCGGAGAGGGCGAGGGTGATGGGCCGATCGCGTCTTTCAACCCGAATATCAATTTGTCCGGTGGGATGATAAGCACCACTGTGATCCCAGCGAGCTTCATAGACGCTAATCAAGTGTAATTCTTCCTCGCCAACTCCACGAGCTACATATCCGGAAAAATCGCCTGTTCCTCCAATACCGCAGCTATAACCGGGACTAAAGGTGGTGGGGGTTTGCTCTTGTAGTCTGGGTTTGAGCCATGTCCAAGCGGCAAACCCAAGTCCAGCGACTAACACCACCCCTACACCCACGGGGAGAACGGTTTTCAGTAAACGTGCTGCGTCAGACTGACCCCATTGATTGAAGGTTTGTTTTAGGGTTTCTGCGGTATCTTGAATGGGGTTGGTATTGCCATCAAGTTGGGCGAGTAGGCGCAAGCTTTCGGGGTTATCGAGTAGGCTTTGAATGGCTGTACCTTCACCGACATAAAACTGGCGGGACGTGCGATCGAGTAGGAGCCAATTTTCTTCTTCTTCCAGATGGTAGGGTTCGATGATGGAGTGAACTTCCCCATGCTGGAGAAAGACTTGCCAGGCGATGGCATGGCCTGCGCCCACATCATCGCCATCGGTATACATCAGTTGCCCAATATCGCTATCCCAGTGCCAGGCAACCCAACGGCGATCGCCCGTATAACCAAGGGATTTTTCTAACTGTGTATGGGCGGTGAGATTAATCCGTTCAACTAATTTAGACATAATGATGAGAGTTGTGGGGTAAGGACTTGGCTTTGTTATACGGTAACCTTTCCTTCTTTCCGGGCCAAGTGTGGGGTCAATTAAAAATGATAGCGCTAGTAATGGGTAATGGGTAATGGGTAATGGGTAATGGGTAATTGGAGTCTATCCATGTAAGGGTATGATCGCGGGGATGGGTTAGGGACGATCATGTATACTTACGCCTTGATGAAAAGACCGGAAACGGCTCTAGAACTGCCTCCAGGATTGGTTGGTGATTTAGAGCTGGTGGGTACTGGGCAGTTAGCGGCAATTACTGAGCCACGAATCTCGCCGACTAAAATGGAGGCGCTGGTGCAAGACGATCGCCTTTTAGAGCAAGCCTATATTCATTATGGGGTCGTGGTCTGTGATTTATTTGCCAAGACTACGATTTTACCTCTGAAATTCTACCATTGTTTTCGCGATCGCCCGGCCCTAGAAGAGCATCTCACTGCCCATCAAGACCAATATCTGACAACCCTCAATACTTTAGACGGGAAAGGGGAATATATCTTAAAAGCCTTTCCCAAACCCTTAGAGCTTCCCCCTTTAGACAAGGAACAAAAGGGTAAAGCCTATTTTCTGGCCAAAAAACGCCGGTATCAGCAGCAGCAAGAGTATCAAAACCAACAAGATTTACAATGGGAAACGCTGACAGAGCAAGTGTTAGCCCTGTATCCGGAGGCTGTTATTCCTGAATCCCAAGACGAAAAACGAGAACTGTTTTGGTTAGGAGACAAGAATGGGCGATCGCTGTTAGAAAAACACCTCTTCACTTGGCAAGAACTTTGCCCAGATTGGGATTTAAACTTGAGCGATCCCATTCCACCCTACGATTTTCTAGGGATCTTGAACACTCTCCCTGATGATTTGGGATGAAGTGCGAAAGACTTCCTCATTCTCTTCAAAAGCGACCAAATCAATCCGCAGTGGGCCGGCTGTATAGGTAGTTTCCGAGGCGATGGCTTGAATAGTGATTCGGGTGGGATTAGCTTGAATTTTCTGCACAAAATTCATCAAGGTTTCTGGCGACCCATCGCCCACTTGTAAACGGCTTTCTAAAATCCCACCTCGACGGGCCCGAAAGCGACAAGATTCAATCAAAATTCCAATTTGTTCGATTAATTCCTCTTCACTCATGGTCGCGCCATTGGTTATCCCAGTGGCGATCACTTCTCCGGATTCAAACACGACTTGATTTAAGGCGACATCGGCAAAAATTTCCACATTCGATTCGCCACGAATATAGTTTCCTGCTGAGAGCAGACGAACCACATATTCTTGACCATCAGCAATTCGTTCTTTTAACCGTTCCACCTGGTCTGTCGTCACTTCAATCACTTGCTCATTCAGTTCTCCCGTGCCTGGTTTGACCTGTTCTCTAGCATATTGATTAGCAATGTCTAATAACCGATTAACCACTTGTACAGATCCTTGAGGATCGAGAATTTCTACCACCGCAGAAGCCAAGATTTGTCCCCGCAATAAAGCCAAGTTTCCTTGCCGTAAATCTTGATAATCTTGATAATATCGCTCAAAAATTCTGACTTGGCGCTCTAAAAATTTCTGTTGATTTTCGAGTTCTTTTAATCGCTCCTCTCGCTCTTCAATGACTTGATTGCGATCCTCAATTTCCCGATCGCGGTTTTCGATCTCCTCATCACGCTGGGCAATCAACTCATTGCGTTCAGCAATTTCCTCATCTCGTTGTGCAATTTGGGACTTGACCTCATTTTGCTGACGAATCAACTCTTCCCGCTCGGATCTCAGTTGCTCTAATTCTGACCGTAGCGTTTCGGTTTGAACGTTGACTCTTTGCAGTTGATCTTGGGCTTGTTGAAATTTCCCCATCACCTCCCGTAATTGAACTTGGGTGTTCTCAAAATTGGCTTGAATGTCCCTTAACTGGGCTTGAGTTTTTTCCAAGTTTTCCTCGGTGGCCGATTTTTGGGCAATCACCGTCTGCAAACTGGCATTGAGATTATCTAAATTTTCTTGTACCAGTTCCCGTTCTGCTCGTGCCTGAGCGAGGTCAATTTCAATCTGTGCCTTTTGCGCTTGGGTAGATTGGAGTTCTCGACGAGCTTGACGCAGTTTACGCTGGGTTTCATCGTATTCAAAAATCCCTCGGCGCAAAGGCTGACTCATGGCAAAGAGAATGCCTAGGGTTGACCCAGAAATCAAAGTACCCGTAACAATGGTTACTAAAACGGCGGTTTGTCGGGGGCGAAGATTAAATAAACTTAACCTGGCTTTACCCACCTTTGTCCCCAGGCGATCGCCCAGGGTAGCGAGTAAACCCCCTAAAAACAAAATCGAGACAATCAGAATAATGCCAATAGTCATGGGTAGCTAGAGACAATCCAAGATCCAGATATAGCCTAGCCCATCAGAGTAAAGGCGATCGCCTAAAGCGTCAGAATTCACATCACTGTTCAAGTTAAGCAAACTGTTGACTCAGAACCACTGGATTATGTACCGTAATCTTCTTCTTATGGATAGAAATCATTTTTTCGGCGCGTAAATCACCGAGCAAACGGGTAACCGTCACTCGTGTCGAACCGATCGCCTCGGCGATCGCCTGATGAGAGAGTTTGAGATCGATGGTAATGCCATCCTCGGAAGGAACTCCAAAATCTCGACACAAAATCAACAAAAAACTCACCAGTCGCGATCCCATATCCCGATGAGCCAAAGTCTCAATCATCATCTCCGTTTGTAAGATCCGAGAAGAAAGACCTTGCAGCATCACCATCGACAGCTCTGGATTTTGTTTAATCGTCTTCTCTACCCGATCGATCGGCAGAGAAAGCAATTCCACCGGAGTAAACGCCACAGCATGATAGAATCGGTCGGAACGATGGCCCGTAATTAAGGACAACACCCCAAAGACACTATTTTCCCGCAGTAGGGCTACGGTAATTTCCTCTCCAGCCTCATAAACTCTAGAGAGCTTCACCGCTCCTTTGAGCAGGAAATAAACCCGCTCGGCTGGATCGCCCGGAAAAAAGATGGTTTTACCACGCTCAAAGCTTTCCACCACTGGAGGAAAACCACCGCCACTCATTTGGCGAAACATAGCCGCTAGGGATTTGTCATCACTGAGTACCATATTGCTTTACTTCGTAATGTGTGACTGTGCGATCGCGATAGCGTTGCGGAGCAATCTCGCTCTCCAACCAAGTGATCTGGTGAGCAGTGTATCACCTTCCACCACTGACCTTAAAACAAATTTAACGGAGTTTTTAAATAAAAGTGTTATCTTCATCCCGGATGGATTGGTATGAGTTTAACTAATCTAGACCCATTTGTGGAAAACTCGACCCTAAAAAATCTCTGCCCACCCAGATCGGGCAGTCAGTCTGTATGAGATGATGCCAATAGACCTAAAAGAGTGCATGATGCGCTCTTTTGGGATATCTTAGCTAGATTCTATTGACGATCAAACCATCATGCTCAATTTAACTGGAAAAAACGCGCTCATTTTAGGAGTTGCCAATAACCGCTCCATCGCTTGGGGAATTACCCAACAACTCCATCAAGCGGGAGCTAACTTAGGAATTACCTATTTACCTGACGAAAAAGACCGCTACCGCAAAAAAGTCCAAGATTTAGTCTCTCCCCTCAATCCCAGCCTATTTATGCCCTGTGATGTGCAAAACGACGATCAGGTGGCCGAGATGTTCGAGACGGTGAAAAAAGAATGGGGCCATATCGATATTCTGATTCATTCTTTGGCCTTTGCTGGTAAAGATGAACTCACGGGAGACTTTAGCGAGACCACGCGCTCCGGGTTTCTCAAGGCCATGGAAATTAGCACCTATTCTTTAACTCAGTTGTGCGCTCAAGCCAAAACCTGCATGGCTGAAGGGGGTTCGATTGTTACCCTGAGCTATTTGGGTGGCGTAAAGGTCATTCCCAATTACAATGTCATGGGTATAGCCAAATCAGGTTTGGAAATGAGTGTGCGCTATTTGGCTGCTGAATTGGGGCCGAAAAATATTCGCGTGAATGCTATTTCTTCTGGGCCCATTCGCACGTTGGCTTCTTCAGCCGTGGGGGGGATTTTGGATATGATTAAGCATGTGGAAGAAATTGCTCCCCTACGACGGACAGTGACGCAAACGGAAGTGGGAAATACGGCTGCGTTTCTTTGTAGTGACTTAGCTAGTGGGATTACGGGGCAAGTCATCTATGTGGATGCTGGATATGAAATTATGGGCATGTGATCGGAGTGAATCGTTGACCGTGGCAAGGTCAAAAGCGAGGATCGCAATTTTATTCAGGATTTAGCATCTCGGCAATTTGTACGACCCATTGCTGACGCTCCTGATGGTCTAAGGCTAAAATTTCGGCCCTCGACCAGTGAAAATGAAAGGCGATAAAGGCTACCTCCCGATACAACTGGGGTAGGGGGTAGCCGGTTGCTCCCCCGACATCCCTAATTCTGCCTCCCCAGGGTTAATGCTGTTGTAGAGATCGAGGAGGTAGTCTAAATCGATCAGAAACAAGTTTTCTAAGGCTTCTGGGGTGACTAAGGGGAGTGTACCCAGTTCGACTATGGTGCGCGAGAGCATGACGAGAGGGCGATAATCGGGGTATTCGGAGAGGTTCGGGTGGCGATCGCCAATTATCTCATCATTCCCCGTTGCCAAACGGATCGCTCCTTCTCGATGTACAGTTCCTTCCTCATCCACCAGCCCTTTCGGTAAGACAAACCCAAACCCCATGGAATCATCACTCATTCTCTACCGGTTCCAACTCATTAATCTGACGATAAAAATCCTGAAGATAACCTAAATCTACAGCAAACATATTTTCTACCACTGCCGGGGAAATTTCCTGTAGGGTTCCCAACTGCACAATCACCCGCGCCAAAATAATCACCGTCGCATAAGCCGGATTATCCATCACCCTCGGATCGCGCATGGGGATAATTTCATCCATAGCGCGAGATAAGCGCATCCGTCCCTGACGGTGCAGATTTCCATCGGAGTCTAAATAGCCTTTCGGCAACGTAAAATCAAACTCAGTTTGCAGCATATCATTTTTAATTTTTTCGGCTGTCGCCTTTACTGAAAATTTTTAATTGTTTACGGCGGCGAAATTCGCTTAAACACCTCACAAGCCATTTCCAACTCTTCACAAGCAAGTTCGGAACTCGAAGCCGTATTATCCGTGACACTATAGCTGATCGGCCAAGCATTTTCAAACTGAAACAGAGCGCCAATATCCCCATTCTGACGATAAACGGCGATCGATCCATTACGGCGCTGTTTAGCCCAATCCCCCTCTTGCACCGCATTCAACCAATTCCAGAGGGTTTCCGAACCACTTAACCCCCGTCTAAGACTAATATTATCAATCGTTGTTTTAGCCCCAGGAAGTTTAGAGGTATAGAGCATTCCCCGCTTGGCTTTGCCCCAAGGTTCCGGGAAAACTTCCGTAAATTCAACGACTTCTTGAGAAACTTTGAAGCCTTTACACTCCATAAATAACCCATCCACCCCATCCTTAGAGCCATCTAAATATAACTCCACATAAAACCGACAAGCCGTTAAAATTTCCGCCAAGTCCCGTTGAATTGCAAAGGCATCTTTGCCCCGACTCGAAAATCGAGAAGAGATATTAGAGCGTTGTCTACTCGGTTGGCGTTGGGATCGATTCAGATTGGGAAAACGAGAAAACATAGGCATAATTAAGATCAAATCTACTGGTAGGGGCGGGTTTCAAACCCGCCCCTACCCTGTATTTCATCATCTTCCTGAATTATACGGCTGGTGCTGGTGCTATGCTGGTTCCTTCCGTTGGCACTTTTCTAATCCCCGTATGGCTAATTTCTATGGTTTCCTTGAATAAATCTGCGCTATCTGCGCCCGCCTGAGTTGTGGTATATTTTGCGGGGATAGCTTGTATTATATTGTACCTCGCCCCTTCCGTTCCATCCTGCTTATAGATCACTAAAGAAGCATCTCCAGAATCTGCCACAGCATTTGTTGTTCCCCCAGTCATGGATGAGGGATGAGAGCTGGTATACCAGTTAATTAGAGCATCATTTTCGACGGTTGTCACAAACTCTAAGGTCATATTCTCATAGCTGACATGAGAAGGGGTAATTTGGGTTCCAGCCGCCACATTTTTCCCGGCATAAATGGCTTGTCCTTCGGCTGCGGGTTCAATGCTCATGGAAATGCCACTGACTTTTTGTAATTGTAGGGTGGTAATGCCCTTCAATTCAAAATAAAACCGGGCTTGGGTCAAATACTCCATGGTTCACTCTCCTGTTAAGATAGTTATGATGAGATGGAAAAAGGTACAGAGGTTAAGATTCTAGTGCCGTGATACAGGCAATTGGGAACTTTGTATTTTGGGTAATGCGAGCATCTTGCTCGCTAGAGAAAGGTACGGAGCAATATGCTCGCTAGAGAAAGGTACGGAGCAATACAGCGCTAGAGAAAGGCACGGAGCAATACAGCGCTTCGCGCGGTAATGGGTAATGGGTAATGGGTAATGGGAAAACCATTTTTTACGCTAGAGTGCCCATTCTTCAGGCTTTTCATGGGACAACACTCTCAAGGAACATTTCGATTACTGTACCTCATAACATCGA
>NZ_JAQPOK010000156.1 GCF_030068445.1 Roseofilum halophilum BLCC-M91
CATCGGGGGTGATGGCGATAGACAAAAACACATCCTGATCACCCTTCAGGACGGCCAATGACTTTCCCGTAGACACATCCCATACCCGCACGCTACTAGCAGTGTTAGAAATCACCTTAGAGCCATCGGGGGTGATGGCGAGAGACCAGACCCTATGCTGATGACCTTTCAGGACAGCTAAAGACTCTCCCGTATTGATATCCCACACCCGCAGGGTATTATCCCCACTGCCAGAAATGACCTTCGAGCCATCGGGGGTAATGGCGAGAGACCAGACCCCACCCTGATGACCCTCCAGGACGGCTAAGGACTCTCCCGTCGCGATGTCCCACACCCGCAGGGTATTATCCCCACTGCCAGAAATGACCTTCGAGCCATCGGGGGTGATGGCGATGGAGCTGACCCTATCCTGATGGCCCTCCAGGACAGCTAAGGACTCTCCTGTAGCGATGTCCCACACCCGCAGGGTATTGTCATCACTGCCAGAAATGACCTTCGAGCCATCGGGGGTAATGGCGAGAGACCAGACCTCATCCTGATGACCCTCCAGGACAGCTAAGGATTCTCCTGTAGCGATGTCCCACACCCGCAGGGTATTGTCCCGACTGCCAGAAATGACCTTGGAGCCATCGGGGGTGATGGCGATGGAACCTTGATGACCCTCCAGGATGGCTAAGGACTCTCCTGTCGCTATATCCCACACCCGCAGAGTATTGTCCCCACTGCCAGCAATAATCTTAGAGCCATCGGGGGTGATGGCAATAGAGTAGACCCCACCCTGATGACCTTCCAGGACGGCTAAGGACTCTCCTGTAGCGATGTCCCACACCCGCAGGGTATTGTCCTCACTGCCAGAAATGACCTTGGAGCCATCGGGGGTAATGGTGATGGAGCTGACCCTACCCTGATGACCCTGGAACTGGTGGCGTTCGCGGCTGACTTGCACGGTTTCCGCTAAACTGGATTGCACTAAGGGCAAGACCTGACCCAGTTTCTGCTCACTTCTCCCCGTTGCGGCAATGGCACGAGTTAGGGCGGGTACAGGTCTGACTTCCACCAGCCTCTGGGCAGACAAGGCATCGGCTCGCACTTCCGCCTCCACCCTCCGTCGCTCTGCCTGCCATCCAAACAACCCTGCGGCGGCTGCCAAAAGGGTCATCACTCCTCCCACAGCCACTGCCCCTTGTACCACCCGTCGCCGTCGCTTCTCTCGCTCCTCGATACTCTGCCGAATAAACCTTTCTTGCGCCCCACTCAGTTCTCCTCCCCGTGACTGCAACCAATACTCCCCCTGAGTCAACCGCTTCCCTTGCAGCCAGTCCCCCAATTTCCGCTCTACTTCTAACTGCTCTTGCCAACGGCGAAACTCTCGGTTCTCTGCAATCCACCCTTGCAACCGTCCCCATTCGCGAATCAACGCCTCATGGATTAATTCAACCGTTTCTGTCCCCTGATTGCGTTTGGTCACCACTAGGCGATACTCTGCCCGCGCCAACTCCTGAGCCATAGACCACTGCTGCTCTCCCAACTCCGATCGCGTTACAATTTTCCGAGTATGGCGATTTTCCACGCCCGGATACACCAGTTGAATCAACAGTTGCCGCACCGTCTCCTGTTCCCCTGGCTCCAGCTTCCGAAAAACCGACTCCGCATGTTGGGCAATGGCTCCCTTTACGCCGCCAATCTTGTCATAGGCTTCATGGGTGAGCCATCCCCGCTCGTGTTCTTGCCACAGTTTCTCTAGGGCAAACTCCACTAACGGCAAACATCCCGCCGCCTCGCTCCTCTGCTCCACCGAGGATGACTCCTTCTCCGTCAACAAATCCCCTAATATCCGCGCCGTTAACCCCTCCTCTATCTGCACCAACCCCTGAGCCGGTTGTTCAATCACCGCCCGCAATTGCTCGGCATTCATGGGCTTCACCTTCACATCCCGCTCCAAAACCTCTGCTAATCTAGATTCAGATAAAGCCTCTTCCATAAAATCTGCCCGCATCGTCAACAGCAGCGTTACCCGCAGACTCCTCTGGTTCAGCGCTTTCACCCCTGCCAGCACCCGTTGCACAAACAAAGCCCGCTCCCCAGTTGGAAAGACTTCCTCAAACTGGTCAATTATCAGTAATATCCGCTTCTGCGGTTCCCTCTCCAACAGGGAACCGAGCCACTTTTCTAGAGTCAAGGGGTCATCTCGCAACCGTTGAGCCACGATAGGCGCGTTGATGTTCTCTTCTTGCAGTTCCGTCTCTGGAGCAGTCAACCGCAACAGTGCCCGTGCCAGTTCATACAAGGGATCTTTTTTCGGCCGCAAGGACTCTATCAACCAACCGGACTTTTTCTCTAACTCAGGCATCAACCCGGCAAACACCACGGAAGATTTTCCACTCCCCGACGGCCCAATCACCGGTACAATGGCCTGAGCCTGTACAACTTTTACCAATTCCTCAATCAAGTCATCTCGACCAAAGAATAAATGTTTGTCCTCTTGCCGAAACGCCGATAAGCCCAGATAGGGACAAAGTAAGGACAGGGGCGGCTGCATGGGCAAAACATCAAAAGACTGCAAATTGGGCAGTTGTTCCCCTTCCTGCTCATGCCCCCGTTGATGCAGCAACTCTAGCACTACCCCTAACATGGCCTTAATCTCTTGCAATTCCTGATGAATGCCGGACTCTACCCGCTCTAAAGCCTGACAGATATCCTCACGGGTAGCCAGTTTCTGAAACTCTTGCTTAATCTCCTTGTCAAGGGTGTCCAGTTTGGCTAATGTCGCGCCATGCAAATCGAGCAACATGCCCGCAAAGGCTTCTCCCCCATTGGCTGCATCGTCTTTGAGGACTTCCCGCAGATTCTTATTAAACTTTTCGTTCAACTCCTGAGCTAAAGCATCAATAACATCTTTATAGTCCGCCAACTCCCCCAACAGCGCCCCCTGCTGGCAACCTTGCCGGAAGAGCCAAGTGGCCAACTCGCGCCACTCCTCCGCCCGCAAGACTTGATACTGGCTAAACTGCTCCGGACTCTGGGCAAAAATGTTAACGAGTTGTTCTTCTCGCACGGACTCAAACAGGGTCAGGTTTTGGGCTTGTTCTGTTTGCGCTTGTTCTTCCCACTGGAGCCAATAGGCTTCGGTCTGACTGGCTAAGTGTTGTAATTGACCTTGAATTTCTGGAAACTGATAACTTATTTTTCCCAAAGCCAAGCTAATTGCCCGCGCTGCCGCCTTTGCTAAATCTTGATTGCGTAAAACATCCCGATTATTGCGTAACCTATCGACCAATGCCCCTAAGTTGTTTCCCACCATCCCCGCCGTGAAGTTGGCCACAGCTCCAAAAAACGGCCCCGCTAAAATACCGGCCGCGATGGAGCCTAACCCCAAGAGCGCCGTCCCGCCCAAGAGTGACTTATTTAACTGGAGAATGCGTTTAATATCTATATGTAGCATTTTCATTTGAGACGTAAACGGGGAATGCCGTGATATTCATCCGTTGCGATATAAAAAACATGGTCATATAGCGCTTTGCCCTAGGCAAAAGTCTGGTTTTATTGAAACAGTGTGCCGGAAATCATGGCCCCTAAGAGGATAAAGCCAATGATTACATTTTGACCAAAAATTTGACCGTAGAGGGTGGGGGGGGCTTCCGGTTGCAGGAGGTGGTAAACCTGTTTTGTCCAGAAAATAACGGCGAGGCTCCACCCTAACCAAAATGTCCAGTGGAGCGCCATGATTTGGCTCTCTAGGGCTAATAAAAGGGCAGTTCCGGCAAAAAAGACTCCGACAGCGATGGGGGTCTTATCGCCGAAAAATAGGGCGCTGGAGTTCACTCCGATGCGTTGGTCATCTTGGCGATCGGGGAGGGCATAGACGGTATCAAAACCGAGAGTCCAGAGGATAACTGCACCCCAGAGTACCCAGGTAGCAGGTTCCAGGTTGGCGGTAATGGCGCTCCAGCAAATGAGTACGGCAAAGCCCCAGGCGATGGAGAGGACGAGTTGGGGCACTCGAAAGACTCGTTTAGCGGTGGGATACAGGACAATGACGGGAACGGCAGCAACGCAGAGAAGAAAACTAAACCGGTTGAGATAGAGGGCTAAGAGGGCGGCACAGAAGAGGGCTAAAATGGCGATCGCCACTCCCACCTGAACTGAGAGAGCGCGAGAAGCCAGGGGGCGGGTTTGGGTGCGTTCCACTTCTGGGTCAATATTGCGATCCCACAAGTCATTAATCACACAACCGGCGGCACTGGTGACGAATGTGCCGACAACGATTACACCCACTAGGGGTAGGGGTGGAGTCCCTTGGGCGGCCAGGAATACGGCCCACAGGGCGGGAACCATGAGAATCAATCGACCGGCGGGTTTATGCCAACGCAAGAGTTTAATGATACTGAGCCAGGTGGGATCGGTTTGGGGGGGGGATGGGCTAACCATAGTCAATCAGTATAGTTAATCAGTTGAGAGTGGACGGTGAAGGGTTTATTGTTATGTCTAATACAAGAGTCAACGATCGCCGAGGGCATCGAGTAACCGTTGATTCTCAGCTTGGGAACGAACAGCAACACGGAAATAGCGATCGCCTAATTCAGGAAAACTCACACAGTCTCGAATCAGGATCTGGTATTCTTTTAATAACCACTCCTGTAGCTCCGTGACTGATTGCTGGGTTTTCACCAATAAGAAATTCGCCGCTCCTGGGTAAGGATCGAACCCTGAGAGCGATCGCAACCCTTCTAAAAGATGGTGGCGGGTGGGGGGTAACCAATCCCACGTTTGCCGTTGAAAATCATCATCCTGAATCGCCGCAATTCCGGCGACTTCGGCCAGGATATTCACCGGCCAAGGATCGCGCCAGTGTTGCCACTGCTCAATTAAGGCTGGATCGGCGATCGCATAACCCAGACGCAGACCCGGCAAACTATAAAACTTAGTGAGCGATCGCACAATCACCAGATGGGGATAATCTTGGATCAGGGGGATTAAACTTTGGTCTTCTGAGGGGTCTAGGAAGTCCATAAACGCCTCATCAATGACCACAAACTCAAATCGATCCAAAATCGGTAAAATCTCCTCCCGCCGCCATAATTTACCCGTCGGATTATGGGGATTATTGAGCAACAAGCCCGATCCAGGATTAGGAGAGAGGGGAAGGGGAGAGGCTAACTTAGAGAGATCCAACAGATCTAGGGCATAGGGTTGGATGGGAACCCCGAAAGCTTGCAGCGCTCGTGCATAGTCGCGAAACGCGGGAGTCAGTACATACACACTCTGACATTTTCGCAACTGACGAGCGATCCAAGTCAATAATTCTGCGGCCCCATTCCCCGGCCAAATTACCTCTGGGGGAAGCTGATGAAACCGCCCCAGATGTTTGCGTAACTCGGAGTACCGGGGATCGGGGTACAGAGTAATCCGATTCAGGTGAGTCGTAATCGCGGCGATCGCCGATTGTGGAGGGCCCAAGGGATTAATACTCGCGGAAAAATCCAGCAGGCGATCGGGTGAACAGCCTGCGACTGAGGCTGCCCAAACAACATTTCCTCCATGAACCGGACGGTTTAAAGACACTCTTTCAAGTTACATCCACTAAGGTCTTACTCGTCTTTCGGAGGAGCCACTTTTTCCTTAAACAGCTTACCCGCCGAAAACGCAGGCACTTTCGTGGCCGGGATTTCCATCTTATCTCCCGTTTTGGGATTACGTCCTTCCCGTGCTTTGCGCTCCCGCGACTCAAACGATCCAAAGCCAACTAAGGTCACTTTGTCTCCTTCAGAAACTGCTTCCATAATCGCTTCGAGAGCGGCCGTCAAAACCGCATCCGCTTGTTTTTTGGTCACCGTAGCCTTTTCAGCCACCTTATCGACCAATTCACCTTTATTCATTTTGAATCTCCTTTGAGGGTTAACCTGCTGAAACTCCCATTAATTCAGAGTTTCACTGGATTATTCTAATCGCTGTCATCCCAATATGGATCGGTCAAACCTTTAATTTCTATGGATTTGAGGATTTTTTTCACAAATTATCACAAAATTGTATCACAGAATACTATTTTATCCTTTCTCGGCCCATCACCAATTACTGACTTGATTTCGTGCGGATGGGAATGGCTACGGGTTGGTCGATCGCTTTACTCTGATAACTCGATGGGGGATATTGTTCTATGTGGCGGACAATGGCGATCGGCGATCGGGTACGGCAAGTAAAAAACTCTACGGCAACTTTGCCATCATCGAGCTTACGGATTTTGGGAGATAAGTCTTTTAACTGGGTTTTCCATTGCCATTGGACTTGCTTGGGAGGAGCATCAATCAGGCGATGGTAGCTCCAATCTCGATTTTCTTCTGCACAGACAAATTCATTAATTTCTCGCCGCACTAAAGCAGCAACCATAAAAGAGGGGGGAGAGCGATCGCCCTCAACCGCAGCCATAAAATCATCTAATGCTCCTTGGGGACAGGGAGGATTTTCCCGATCTGAGCTATGGGCTAAGGCTTCTTCTAGGGTAGCAGTTGTACAATATTCTTCCGGTACAGCCCAGGTAATCCCCGTTCCCTGTTTCGGTTGGTTGGGGTCACGATAGATATAGCTCACCCATCGTATACCCGGTTTTAAGCGCAATCCGGGAAGTTTTCGTAAGGGCGTAGCCGGATTCACGGCACTAATCAACCAGGGGCTAGAAGGCGATCGTTCTATAATGTCCTCATCTTCCTCTGCTCCCCCTAAACTAAATAATCCCCCCAACTCATCCAGAGATTCAGGTTCTGGGAGATCGTCCGATTCATTAAACGATAGGGAACGAGAACGGCTTTCAGATTCTGGAACCACCAGTAGGCTGGTGAGATAGCTACGGATTTTTTGGATTGATGCCAGGGGAAGTTTTTGGATACTCATTAGAAGAAAAAGGAGCTAACAAGGGGCTGGATGCCCCTTGCCCAAGGCTGGAATTGCCCAAGGCTAGGATATTTTTGTCGCATCAATCGTTATCCTTCATACTCTGGCTTTTTCAGAGTTTCTGGGATATTGACTTTAGGGCGATCGTAGGGTTCACCCTGCTCCTCATCAGCCCAAGCATCCGGTTCTATTTCTGTATAAGGGGGTTCATAAGAAGCGCTTGAAATGTCTTCCTCCTCTACTTCCGGAGGATCGACGCGATAGCTCGGTTCTCGGTAGGGAACATCTTCATCCCCATTATCTCCCCAGTTATCTTCCTCATAACTGGCCTCATACCGGGGTTCCGGTTGCTGGAACTGGCGCATGGGAGCCGGTTGGGGTTCTTCCCACTGATCCGCATCCCATGCCTCTTCCATCACTGGCTCCATCTCGCGGATGGGTTCTTCTGTGCGTAGGGGAGTACCTGTCCCTAACTGATTTTCAGTTTTAATCGTTGGCATAACGTAGGGTTCGGCTCCTTCTCTTTCCCATGGCGCTTGAGAAATTCCTAACCGTTCGAGTACCCCTACGCTCAATTGCATCATTTGTTCTTCTGCGCCTTCAAATACAATCAGGCGGTTGGGCCCGCTACTGACAATTTGGTCAATGGTGAGTTCATAGGTACTGACGACTTGTTCGGGAATTAGGGGTAGGCCAATTGAGGCAATAATGAGGGAAGTGACCCGATAATCTTCGGTATCAAACCGATATCCTCTGACCCGGCCGAGCATTTCTCCAGCTTCGGTAATCACTTCACTACCAATGAGGCTACTGTAGACTTCTACGTTGACATCTTCGATTACGTCATCATCATCAACAAGAATCACATCACCGACTTGGCGAATATTGCTCAAGTACATATAGCGGGGAATTCCGGCGAGAACACCTGAGAGCAGATTATCTCGCAAACTTAAGGCCACAACTTCCCGCCGGTCAATATCAACCCATAGTTGGCTGATGACTCCCAAGCGTTTACCACTACTTCGGGTGATCACTTGGGTTCCAAGAAAGTCAGAGCGTTGGCTAATTTTTTCCGATATCATTATTAGGGGACGAGTCCTCTTCTCTGGCGAAATATTGATTCTCTATTGTAATTGAGCTGACATCTTCCTTACCGGTCGGGTTTCCGTCAGCTTATATTTTGCGGTTGAACTAAGAATAGCCCATCTTCGATTTTACTCTGTTCCACAGGAGGGAGCAAGGGGAAGATGGGCTGATGGAGGATGGGGAAGGACTCTGATGTGAATTTTTTCCTTGGCCAAGCCTCGGTCTAAATGGCTTCTGAGGTGGGGACTTTGCCAAAGATGCGGTCTGTAAATTTGACGTACCATGCGCCCGCTTGGACTTGGATAATGTAAGCCATGGTAATGATCAGGGCAATTTCTGAGCCTTCTTGACCAAAGACGGTCATGGCGATCGCCAGGGCAATGGACAGGTTACGCATGACTGTACCATAGACTAGGGCGATCGCATTGTCGCGATCGAATAAGGCTTTACCAATCAACGTACTTAACAGAAAGTTAAATCCATAAATCGTCACCAAGGGAACTAACAAGGAGAGCAGCATCATGGGATTGTCTAAAATTGCTTGGGCTTTCAAGGACATGGCCACAAACACAATCCCTAAAACACCCAAGGTCGAAAAAACGGGGAATTTTTTCTTTAAGTTTTTCTGATATTTGTCCATCCCCACCTGTTTGATCAACAGAAATTGAGTGACTTGACCTAAAATCATTGGCAAGAAGACAATAATGATAATTTGCTTAAAAATATTGGCCAAGGGAATCTCAATCACTGTACCCATCAAAAATTTGGCATAAAAGGGTGTAGCAATGGAGCCAGCGATTAATCCAATCACTGTCATTTTAATGGCAGCATTAATATTTCCCTTAGCAAATCCTGTCCAGGAAATGGTCATGCCACTGGTGGGTAACAGGGAGGTCAGGAGTAAGCCTAAGAGAATTAGGGGTTGATCGTTAAAGAAGAGTTTCCCTACCCCAAAGGCAAAAAAGGGAATAATCGCAAAGTTAATGATTTGGGTAACGACTTGAACTTTATAATCTCCGCCAGCGATTACTTTCTTGATTTGTAAGTTGATCATCATGGGATAAACCATCAAGAAAGTGAGGGGAATAATTAATGATTTGAGTCCCGATGGATCGGCTAGGAGTCCAAAGACAACCCCTAAGATCATAAAAATAGGAATTGACCAGGTTAAGTTTTTTTGTAAAAAAGATAAAATTTTCCACATAATTGATTCAAACAACAGTGACGCTAAGGAGTGAAGAATTCTCCCCAATTTTTATTTCATGCAATTGGGGAGACGGTGACCTAAATTGGAGGAAAGATTAGTCTTAGAGAGGTGGGTGGTTTTGATGCGTGCAAGTTGTTTCTATTCGGCAGCCACCCTTTTGCTCGTCTGCTATGAGGTTAAGGCTGGGGCTTTCAGGTGGGCGATGACGGCTTGCATTTTCTGGCTGGCTTCTTCAGCCATGGCTTGGACATCGGGATGTTCAACGGCTTTAAGCATTCCCAAAGGGTTAACCGCAGAGACTTCTACCGCTCCTTGTCCCTTGTCTTGCACCACGACGTTGCAAGGGAAGAGGGTTCCGGCTTTGTCATCGGCTTGGAGAGCGCGATGGGCAAGTTGGGGATGACATGCACCGAGAATTCGATAGGTATGGAACTCTATTCCATGCTTGGCGAAAGCGTTTTGAACGTTGATTTCGGTCAGAATCCCAAATCCCTCTTGTTTCAGGGCATCGGTGACTTGGGCGATCGCCTCATCCAGGGTCGTATTGAGAACAATACTAAAGTGATAGCTCATAATCCTCTGTCTTCTATGGCAATGGTCAGGGCGGTTAGTTTGTTTCTCCCTGTTATCTTAACAATAGTATATAACTATTTGGTTGTCAAGCAGTATTAACATCCCCATTCCCCATGGGGCACAAATTCGTAATTCTTATCATTTCCTGTCCTTTTCCCCAGAACTTCCACAGAGTTTCCACAAGTTATTCTGAGCTTTTCCACAACTTCTCCAGAATTTTACACAACCTTAACCTGAGCAAACTCCCATCTAGCCCTATCATTGAGTCTCCCTTGGGGATTTCTCGATCTTGACGGAGATGGCAACAACCTTGAGTCAAAGCATGAAGTTATGTAACAAAAAAGGGGTTGAAAGTATTATTCCTTCGTTGATGTAACAAAAAACAATCAACTTTTTTAATAATTCGCAACATTGACAACACCGCCTATCCCTAGCACACAATAGAGCCACGAGGCATTATGCCAACATTCACTAAACCCAATCCTTGAGGGCTGCATATGCATACTACGACCGTGAGTATTCTGGCAGAAATACCTGAAGACCTCCACGAATCTATCCAATGCTATTTAGAAAATCATCCCGATTGGGATCAAGAGCGGGTATTTTCTGCGGCCTTGTCCCTATTTTTGCTGCAAAATGGAAATGGTCAAACTGCGGAGAGCCATCAATCGAGCTATCGGAAAGCAGCACGAGTGTATCTAGATGCTCTGTTTAATCTCTCGGCTCTGCCCTAAAGGTCTGTACCTGTTGTTGATTTTCTGAAACATATAGAGATTATTTTGTAGGTGGGCATTGCCCACCCTACTGCCGTGACAACCCTAAAATGGTGGGTTACGGCGGATTGATAGATTGCTGTCAGAGTCTAGGTTTTAGCCGCCTAACCCACCCTACGCTAATGCACATTTTTAGCTGTGTCACGGCACTAGGAGGGGGATTGATGGCTGTTGCGCTGTAAATTCCCTAAGAATTGATCTTGCGAGAGGAAGCGGCGATCGCTCTTCCTTTAACAGGAGCGGAAGGGGGAGGCAGTTGCTCTAGCACCCAAGTCTTAATCTGATACTGAAAGCGAGTGAGTAGCACTTTCCACGCTGGATCGGTAGAGGAAGCGGGAGGAAGTAGGGGTAAAGAGGGTTGATGGGGTTTGATATAGGCGCGAATATGAATGCCTGAATAAACACTCGGATCGCTACAACGGGGACATTCGAGACCTTCAAATATCACTCGACCCTGTTTTTGAGCCAGTTTTTCCGATCCCGTCAAATAGGTAAATAAGTCTTGAGGGGGGAGGTGTTGAAGGGGACGTTTACACCCACTACACCAAAATCGAGGATGCGATCGCAACCGTTTCATGACGACGGTGGAAAAGGGAATGCTGATTAATGCACCGGAAATAAAGGCCGCTAAGGTGGCTAACCCGGAGGGCCCGGTTATTGATTGTACCAAAATAAACACCAAGGGCAGAGCCACCAGGGTGGTACACCACAGCACCACTTCTGCTAAATCCGAACTTAAAAGCACAAAACTCACAAAGGTAATGATACAACCGATCATCACCAGGATCGCCACCCCCACATAGGCCGTCGGCGAAACGGCTGCCACCAGTAACATTAAAGAAGAAACCAAACAAAACGACCCCCAGTAGATCTGTTGATAGGCTTGACGATATCTAGGTGTCCCCTTATACGGATGCCAAAAAAAATCGATGGGCTTTTGGGAACGACCTTGAGGTTTAATCAGTACCGGGACTTGACCGATGCGATAGGCTTTAAAGTACATGAGTGCAGAGAGAACAAATCCTAAGCTGGCCACTAGGCTAATCATCCCCAGTTCCAGGGGAACGGTGGCCATGAGGTGGGGCAAATTTTGAAGTCTGAATAATCCAGTGAAACTGAAATCGGTCATAGGAGGATTCTGGTATGGGGATCTGTTGGGGCCGTAGATGAATTTTAGGAGGATTTGGGAATCTGTGGCAAATTTTTAATCGAATTGATGTTGATTTTTAGGAATTTTAATTATGGTTGAATATCCTCTTCCAACTTTTTTTAACCCTGATAAAGTGTCTGAAGTTTGGCGCGTGCCTTATCAGGAACGGGCCGATCAGGCTCGAAATTGGGCGCAAGAGCAGGGCATTGTGCCAGCTTCGGACGATCGCCTGCGGGTTTGCCTCTTGGCGATCGATGTGCAGAATACCTTTTGTTTACCAGGGTTTGAGTTATTTGTCGGCGGTGCATCGGGACGGGGAGCGGTGGAAGATAACCAACGCTTGTGTGAGTTTATTTATCGCAATTTAGGAATCCTGACGGCGATCGCCCCTACCCTCGATACCCACACCGCGATGCAAATTTTCCATCCTCTGTTTTGGATCAATGAGGCTGGAGAACATCCTACCCCGGCGGTGACCAACATTACCTTAGAGGCGGTTCAGGAGGGTTTATGGAGAGCGAATCCTGCTGTAGCCCAGTCTATCATGGGCGGCGATCAACAGGCCCTACAAGCCTATGCCTTGCATTATGTGCAAACTCTCAGCGATGAAGGGAAATATCCGCTCACAGTTTGGCCCTATCATTCTATGTTAGGCGGCATCGGCCATGCCTTGGTTTCCTCCGTGGAAGAGGCGGTATTTTTCCATAATTTGGCCCGCTATAGCCAAACTTTGTTTGATATTAAAGGCTCTCATCCGTTAACCGAGAATTATTCGGCGTTGCGTGCGGAGGTGTTAACGGGAGCCAATGGAGAGAAAATCGCTTCTAAAAATGAGCCATTTCTCAATACCTTACTCAGTTTCGATCGCCTGATTATTGCCGGTCAAGCTAAAAGTCATTGTGTGGCTTGGACGGTTTCTGACCTACTGACGGAAATTTTAGAGTGCGATCGCCAATGGGCCCAAAGGGTCTATCTCTTAGAAGATTGTACCTCTCCCGTGGTTGTCCCTGGAGCCGTGGATTTTACTGAACAAGCTAATGCTGCCTTCGATCGCTTTGCGGCTGCGGGGATGCATCGAGTCGAGTCTACCCAACCCGTTGAAAGTTGGCCTCAGTGGTGAGCAGGAGATGGGGGAATGGGGGGATAGGGGGATAGGGAGATGGGGAGGATTGCCTATTGCCTTTTCGGCCTAAAATCCGACGCTAGGGGGGTGTGAAAATCACTGCTGGGTGCAAAATCGCTGGATCGCTTACCCAGTCTGCCTTAGAGCGTTTTTGTTTTTCGAGGGTGCGGCGGACTAGACAGGGCAAGGGTTTCAGGGATTTTGACTTGCTTTTTTCCTCCGGACGATCTATGATTAGGGGGGAGCGTCGGAAATGCACCTTGAAAACTGAATACAGTAAGGGTCTCAGGAGCCAGCAGTTGAAACCACCCTAAATCCCTATTAGGGATTGAAACTGATGTAAGAATATCGTCCACTTTTGTAAACCTGGGTTGAAACCACCCTAAATCCCTATTAGGGATTGAAACGGGGTATTTTGGATGTACCATTGGTCGGGCGATCCGTTGTTGAAACCACCCTAAATCCCTATTAGGGATTGAAACAAAACTACCCCCAAGATATCCGCAAAGATAATCATCAAAAGTTGAAACCACCCTAAATCCCTATTAGGGATTGAAACAACGCTTTTCTGGTAGTTTTCCGCGCCCTCCTGAAGTTGAAACCACCCTAAATCCCTATTAGGGATTGAAACAGAAATTTCAACTCCTTTGCAAGAACGTATTATTGAGGTTGAAACCACCCTAAATCCCTATTAGGGATTGAAACGCCAACAAGCTAACAAGAGCAATCCCAAGAAAACAAGTTGAAACCACCCTAAATCCCTATTAGGGATTGAAACGTCCATGGTTGCTTTTTACCTCTGGTGGTAGCAAGTTGAAACCACCCTAAATCCCTATTAGGGATTGAAACTTCGGTAAATTCCGGGCAATCCGCTTGATATAAAGTTGAAACCACCCTAAATCCCTATTAGGGATTGAAACCCCGAAGAGCAAAACTGACCGCGTCGAAATATCTGTTGGGTTGAAACCACCCTAAATCCCTATTAGGGATTGAAACATTGCATACCAGAATGTAGACATGGAAGACATTGCGTTGAAACCACCCTAAATCCCTATTAGGGATTGAAACATTATATAATGTATATAGATGGCTTCGTTGTTTTCGAGTTGAAACCACCCTAAATCCCTAGTAGGGATTGAAACTTACCGGTATTAGAAGGTATACTAAAAATATTTTGATGTTGAAAGGCCCTTATAGCGCTGCGCTCTATACAGCGTTTTTCGATGTTATGAGGTACAGTAATCGAAATGTTCCTTGAGAGTGTTGTCCCATGAAAAGCCTGAAGAATGGGCACTCTAGCGTAAAAAATGGTTTTCCCATTACCCATTACCCATTACCCATTACCGCG
>NZ_JAQPOK010000157.1 GCF_030068445.1 Roseofilum halophilum BLCC-M91
GATGTTTGAAACCCGCCCCTACAGATGTTTGAAACCCGCCCCTACAGATGTTTGAAACCCGCCCCTACAGATGTTTGAAACCCGCCCCTACAGATGTTTGAAACCCGCCCCTACAGATATCTGAAACCCGCCCCTACAGATATTTGAAACCCGCCCCTACAAAACCCATTCATTTTACTTGGTCTACTACAATAGGGGAAAATTGGGAGAAAAACAACTTATGAGTTACGATTTTGATTTATTTGTGATTGGTGCAGGTTCCGGGGGCATTGCCAGCGCCAGACGTGCCGCAGAATATGGCGCTAAGGTGGGCGTTGCCGAATTCGATCGCCTGGGAGGAACCTGCGTGAACCGAGGCTGTATTCCCAAAAAGCTAATGGTACATGCTTCCCATTTTCCCAGTTGGTTTGCAGATAGCCAAGGCTACGGCTGGAGTGCGGTGGAAAGTCACCTGGACTGGACAAAAATGATTGGCGCGGTGAATGGGGAAGTCGATCGCCTGAATGGGGTGTATCAGAGAATGTTAGAGAAGTCTGAGGTAAAGGTATACCGGGACTATGCTGAGTTTGTCGATCCTCATACCCTGAAAATTGGTGAAGATACGGTAACGGCGGATAAAATCCTGGTTGCGGTGGGAGGGAAACCGGTTAAACCGGATATTCCGGGAATTGAACATACCTTAATTTCCGATCAACTGTTCCATCTCCCGGAGCAACCGAAACGGGTGGTGATTTTAGGCGGGGGATATATTGGCGTGGAGTTTGCCTGTATTTTCCATGGACTGGGAACGGAAGTGACGGAAGTGATCCGTCGCGAGCATATTCTCCGTGGCTTCGATGGGGATCTTCGTACCCATATTCAATCGGAAATGGAGCGCCATGGGGTTCGGGTTTTGAATAAAAGTGTGATTACTCAAGTGGAAAAAACCGATGAAGGTCTAGCGGTGACCATTAAGCGGGAAAATGAGGAGGATATGGTGATTGTAGATGCGGTGGGAATTTCGGCAACGGGACGCATACCCAATATAGAGAAATTAGGGTTAGATAAGGCGGGTGTTAAAGTGGAGAATGGGGCGATCGCCGTTGATGCCAATAGTCGCACCAATATCGAGCATATTTACGCCGTGGGAGACTGTACGGATCGGGTGAATTTAACCCCTGTTGCCATTGGAGAAGGTAGAGCCTTTGCCGATACCCATTTTGGCGGCAAATCTCGGCAGATGGCTTATGATAATATTCCTACGGCCGTCTTTTCCCATCCCGAAGCGGGAACGGTGGGCTTAACGGAAGAAGAAGCGTGCGCCCAATATGGGGATAAAATCAAGATTTATCGCGCCAAATTTAAGCCCCTTTATCATACGGTGAGCGGCCGAGAAGACCGCACCTTAATGAAATTAGTGGTGCATGAAGAGACGGATAAAGTTCTAGGAGCGCATATGGTGGGCGAACATGCGGGAGAAATTATCCAAGGGGTGGCGATCGCCCTCAAAATGGGAGCCACCAAAGCCAACTTTGATGCCACCGTTGGCATCCACCCCAGTTCCGCCGAAGAATTTGTCACCATGCGTTAGTCCTTTTCCCTCCAAGACCAAGGGTTTCGAGGCTCATATTGAAGCATTACCGTAAGGGATCGGGGGGTCTCACCCCCTTTTTTGTCACCCAAACGTCAGTTAATATCAACCTACAATCTACCTCAATCATTCGATTTATTCCGGAACATTTTTGAAACCTAAAGCCAAAATACTGGGTTTAAGTTTTTTATCCTCACTCCAAAATTCTTGGAGATACCTTAATCAAAACTTCAAAGAAAAATCCGTACTTGTTCGGTTAGAAATAGAAACGAATAAAACTAAACTGATTATATGAGGACTGATATCCTTATATCCCGATCGCCTCCCTTGTGTCCATCCTATAACCCAGGTCATCAAAAGTGAAAAGAAACACTAACTTGTCAAAGATTACCCGCAAACTGGCCTGCTTAACGGTCATAGCAACTTTGGGTTGGCCAAGTGCTGCCAATGCTCTGCCTAAACCCAGTTTTGAAATTGCCCAAGCCTTTAATCCTCCAGGGAGAGGAGCGCCCCCCAGAACCGCAGATGCGGGAACCCGTGGCTGTAGCGTTTCTGAAGGGAATACCAAACCTTTAACTGCTTTAGTTCCGGTCAAAGATTTAGCTTTAACTTTAAAGAGCCATCCCACTCTGTTCTGGTATGTGCCCCAAGCTGAAGGTAAAACCCTGGTATTTACCTTACTGGACAAAAATGACGAAACGATTATTTATGAAAAAGAAGTACCTGCTCCTTCTGAATCGGGAATTGTCAGTATTGAGTTATCTACAGAAGAAACAGAAGGGCTGAAAACCAATGAACTCTACCACTGGTATTTGTCCATCGTCTGCGACCCTCAAGATCGTACCGGTGATATTATCGTAGACGGTTGGATAGAACGGATGGAAGCCAATGCCGATCTAAAAGCCCAAATTCAACACTCCGATCCAGAAACACTTCCCAAAATCTATGCGGAGTCGGGAATTTGGCATGATGCCCTATCCGCAATGGCTAAGTTGTATAATGAAAATCTCCAGGATGGGGCGATCGCCAGCCAATGGGAAACCCTCCTGCGCTCTGTTCAACTCGATGCATTTGCCCAAACCCCAATCCTTTCACCGAGTGAACCCAAATAATTACCCATGTCCTTACGGATAAACGGATTGAAACCCCTGATTACTCTTTCTCTGTGGTTGTGCGGCAGCTATTTCCAGATTGCCCAAGCCCAAACGATTGTACCCGCTCCCGATGGTACAGGAACCACGGTCATTCCCCAGGGGAATCAATTTTATATTCAAGGGGGGAGTACCTCGGCTGATGGCGCGAACCTCTTTCATAGTTTTATCCAGTTTGGCCTCACTCCGAATCAGGCGGCCAATTTTTTATCGACACCGGGAATTGAAAATATTTTCAGCCGCATTAATGGGGGTAGTCCATCCACCATTAATGGCTTAATCCAAGTTTTGGGGGGAACCTCAAATCTCTACCTGATTAATCCTGCGGGGATTATTTTTGGCCCCAATGCCCAACTGAATGTTCCCGCCGCATTTCACGCTACAACCGCCACGGGAATTGGTTTTGGTCAAAATCAATGGTTGGATGCGTTTGGGGACAATAATTGGCAAATTTTGACCGGTACACCCAATGAATTTAGGTTTGATGGAGCGACTCCGGGTGTAATTCTGAATTGGGGAAACTTAACCGTTGATATGGGTGAAGCTTTGAGCTTAACCGGTGGCACAGTCATCAACCTCGGAACCCTGAATGCACCAGGCGGTACAATCACTCTTTGGGCAGTGCCGGGTCATCATACGCTCAGGATTTCCCAAGATGGTCATTTACTCAGTTTAGAAATTCCGGTTGGCGATCGCCAGTCCATGCCCTTTAACCCCCTCTCCGTTCCCGAACTACTTGCGGGGGGAGCGGTAAACCACGCTTCCGAAATCGAGGTGAACGATCGGGGACAGGTGGTGTTATCCGGTTCTAGAATCAGAGTACCAGACCATCCGGGAGTGGCGATCGCCTCCGGAACCCTCCATGTCTCCCATACCCAACCCACCCTCACCCCCGGAACCATCAACGTAATTGGCACTCAAGTCGGCGTAATTGACGCAATCCTTGATGCATCGAGTCCCCAAAATGGCGGTCAAATTTATATCGGTGGCTCATTTCAAGGCAAAGGCCCCCTACCCAATGCCCAAAACACCCTCATTAATCCCCATTCCCAAATTCGCGCCAATAGTCTAGAGCAAGGAAATGGGGGAGAAATCATCATTTGGTCAGACGGAACCACCCAATTTTACGGCACAGTAGAAGCACGAGGCGGAGAAACAGGAGGAAATGGCGGATTTGTAGAAATTTCCGGTAAAGAAACCCTCACGTTTTCCGGCACAGTAGATGTCAGCGCCCCCAGTGGAGCATGGGGAACCCTCTTACTCGATCCAGAAAATATTACCATTGCTAATAGCTCTTTCTCTGTCCCTTCAGAAGTCGAGGATGAATTACCCACCATTGGCTTTAACGATTTTCCGGGAGATGATATTACCATTGCGGCCGAAGTTTTAGAGCAACAAACGGGCAATATAGAACTCCAAGCCACCAATAATATTACCATCTCCAGGGGAGTTTCACTTAATTTTGTCAAAGGGGGATCGATTACCTTTACAGCAGATGCAGATAGGGATGACAAGGGTTCATTTAGGATGAGCTTGTCTTCAACCATTATCGCTCCCGGTCGAGACATTAATATCTCTGGATCTAGTATTAGCCTCGGTAACTTGGATACCAGCGATAATAAGCAAGGCGGAAATATTTCCCTAACTGCTTCTGCCGGAAATATGACGACGGGAAATTTGCAGACTTCGACTACAACCGGTAATGCTGGTGCAATTGAATTGATTACAGATCGAGGCAATATCACCACCGGAGAGCTGAATTCAAGCGCCAGTTTAGGAGGGGGTAATGGAGGGGATATTCAGCTAACCATTCAAACTCTGGGGAACATTACCACCAGTAGTCTTATTGATGCGAGTACGGAAAATGGCGATTCAGGAGATATTACTTTTAAGACTCAACAAGGGAATATTACAACCCGTGGCCTTATCGATTCAAGTACGCAAAATGGCAATTCAGGAGATGCTACTTTAGCAACTCAAGAAGGAAATATTACCGCTCAAGATATTGATTCAAGCACAAATAATGGTCAGGCGGGTGATATTACGTTGAGAATTACATCTGGAAATGGGGAAATTACTCATGGAACCTTAGATGCGAGTGCCAAAAATGGCGTACCTGGCACAATTACCCTTGAACCATCACCAACGCCAACACCTGCACCATCACCAACGCCAACACCTGCACCATCACCAGCACCAACACCTGCACCATCACCAGCACCAACGCCTGCACCAACACCAGCACCAACACCTGCACCCACACCTGCACCCACACCTGCGCCAACACCTGCACCAACACCTGCACCAGTACCAACTCCTAACCCAGCACCAACACCTGCACCAACACCTGCACCAACACCTGCACCCACACCTGCACCCACACCAGCGCCAACGCCTGCACCAACACCTGCACCAGTACCAACTCCTAACCCAGCGCCGACACCAGCGCCGACACCAGCACCCACACCAGCACCAGTACCAACTCCTAACCCAGCGCCGACACCAGCGCCAACACCTGCGCCAGTACCAACTCCTAACCCAGCACCAACACCTGCGCCGACACCAGCGCCAACACCTGCCCCAGTACCAACACCTAACCCAGCGCCGACACCTGCACCAATGCCTGTACCAGTACCAACTCCTAACTCAGTATCAGGGAGTGGGGAAACAGTTAATGGCGGCAATAGTGAGATTAATCTTCTCCAGAATCAGAGTAATACGATTAATGAGATTAATCAGGCGATCGCCGCTACACCCCGTGAATCCTCCGATGATTCCTCTCCCGCTTCAGTAACCATTGATGCCCAACAAGCGGCAACCGCTCTCATCAGTCGGAGCGGTTTACGGCGGTTACTCGATCGAGGACAATTACAGCAAGCCGTTGAAGTGGGCGATCGCCTATTAAGCGAAGAATTTGCCGATTATCTCAATCAACCCTTACCCCACCAGCAGCCCTCCTTTACCCAGATCCAGGCGCAACTAGAAACACTCAGCGCCCAAACTCAGAACCCTTCAGCCTTACTCTATATGATTTCTCGTTCGGAGCAACTAGATTTAGTCTTAGTGCCCCCCACAGGAGAACCCATTTATCACTCCATTCCTGAAGCCTCAAATGCGGCATTAATTGCCAAAATTAAAGCATTTCAATCTGAAATTGCCAATCCCATTCGCCGCCGCAGCACCAGTTATTTAGATTCATCTCAACAGCTTTACCAATGGTTAATTGCACCCATCGAAGCTGAATTAGAAGCCCAAGGCATTACCACCTTATTATTCAGTTTAGATAGTGGACTTCGCAGCCTTCCCATAGCCGCCTTGCATGATGGCGAACAATTTTTAGTCGAAAAATATCAATTTAGTTTAGTTCCCAGTTTGAGCTTAACCGATACTCGCTATCAAAACCTGCAAAAGACTCCCGTCTTAGCCATGGGAGCATCTGAATTTAGCGATCAATCTCCCTTACCTGCGGTTCCCGTTGAACTCAATGCTATTTCTGAACAACTTTGGCAAGGACAAGCTTTTCTCAATCAAGAATTAACCGTTGAAAACTTCAATCAACAACGGGCACAATCGGACTATGGCATTATTCATTTAGCCACCCATGGTCAATTCAAACCCGGTAAAATTGAAGAGTCCTATATCCAATTTTGGGATCGTAAAATAGGACTCGATCAAATCACCGATTTAAACTTAACCGATCCTCCCATACAATTACTGGTATTAAGCGCCTGTCGTACTGCATTAGGCGATCGCCAAGCCGAATTCGGTTTTGCCGGTTTAGCCGTACAATCTGGGGCACAATCAGCCCTAGCCAGTTTATGGTATGCCAGCGATTTAGGCGCATTAGGCTTAATGGCCGAATTTTACCATCACCTACAAACCGAACCTACCAAAGCTGGCGCTTTGCGTAGAGCGCAGATTGCCCTATTGCGGCAAGAAGTCCAGATTCAAGACGGTAAATTAATCGGCAATTTTGGCCAAATCAATTTACCCCCCGAACTCAACACCAGCATTCAACCCAATCTCATTCATCCCTATTATTGGTCAGGCTTTACCCTCATTGGCAACCCTTAAAGTCTACAATTCAGCCAGAGCCATCTGGCCGCGATAACCCGTCACTAACCGCGTTCCATCTTTGAGAATATGGATCTCCATTTGATCGCTGGCCCAACTAATCGCATTTTCAAAATTGGGGTTCAGGATATGGACGCGCTGATTACTTGAAGACACCGCAGAGGTAGGAGAATGAATCGCTAAAGACTCCATATAGGGGCCATCAATCAAAATATCCAGCTCATCGAGTAACTCTTGTGCCCCTTCCGGCGCACCTTTCGCCCTTAACTGTTCAATAGTAAAACCCGTAAACGACATCACATTCAATCCCTTAGCCTTAAGCTGACGAGCCAAATTCGCCAACCCTGGAGCCTGCCAAAAGGGTTCTCCTCCCGAAAAGGTCACCCCTTGATTGCGAGGATTGCTGGCAATTTTTTCAGCTAGAGTATCAATCGACATCAGTTGATTAATCTCAAACGACCAAGAAGCCGGATTAAAACAGCCGGAACAAGCGCGGGTGCAGCCTTGAACCCAGACCACAGCACGACATCCCGGGCCGTTGACTTCCGACTCGTCTACATATCCCATGATGTTGAGATGGTTGGGAGGGAGGGTTGGGGCGTTGGGGTGATTCATGATGGCTAGAGAGATAAAAGTTGCTTCCTATTCTAGACGCAAGACACCTATATAGTTATAAAGTGAATCTAAAGTTTTAAGCTAATTGCCCACGATCGGGACGTGGTGCTATAGAGCTAGTCTAAATGAGTTGTGCAACGGGAAATGCCCTCTCCCTATATCCCTCTCCCACGGGAGAGGGACTTTTTCCCCTTCTCCCGCGGGAGAAGGGGGTAGGGGGATGAGGGGAAGCCATTACACAACTCATTTAGGTTTGCTATAGAGCCTCTAAATCTTCGAGTAACCCTTGCTGGGCTTCCCCTTCCACGGCAAAGTGTTGGCTGAGGACATCCAGAACATGGGCTTCTTCTGGGGTGACAATGCCATCGAGTTCGGCCATTTTTTGACATTGCATCATCAAGGGCAGGGCAAAATCTGGGTTAATTTGGGGAATTAGTTCTTCTAGAGGAGTGGGATTATGAATATTCTGGGCAATGGCTTCTAAGGAGGCTGGAGAAAAATTCATCGGTTCTAATTCTGGAAGTAAATCTTCCCAGGTTTTATCAGGATTTCCCGCTAAAATCATATGGACTAAAATCCGATCCATAATCGTTTCTTGGGTAATGGCGGCTTCGAGATAGTGCTGGCTTTCTTCTTGTAGAGTTTCTAGGGTGGCTTCCATGACGATGGGGCTGCATTTGGCTTCGTAAAATCGACAAGCGGCATACCCTAAAGCATAGAGGAGGGCGGCGTTGGCACTGGCGCTAATGGCTGCACCCGCTATGGACGTTACTTTTAAGAGTCCTAATCCGGCTTGCACAGCTTTTCCTCCACCAAAGGCTAATCCAAATACGGCTAAAACTTCTCCTTTGCGGGCTGGATCTTCGGTGTCAAAACCGTAAGCATAGGCAATTTGATAAACCATTTCGGCTTGTAAGGCAGTGGTGGCGGCTAAGTCTACAGCCAGCATGAGGATTGATGCACCGGGTAGACTGGTGGCGATTTCAGTTGCTCCGACTAAGAGCGCTTTTTGCACCATGACGCGATGACTAATTTGATCGGGGGATTCTTGGGGAAATTGGCTCTGAAGTTGCAGGATAGATTCTTTGGCTTGAACGACATCGACTTGATCGACAATTTGGAAAATCCAATCGGTTTTTAGGAATTGGGTGAAGGGTTGCATCAAGGGATTTTCATGGGCAATTTTGAGGATGTCATTGATCCGATCTGGGGTTTGAAAAACTATGTTACCAAGATTACTGGCGATATCTAGGGTGGTTTTGGCGATCGCCCCTACCGTTTCCCCAGCCTCATTCGCAACCGTTCCCGTCGCTTCAGTCACACTATTTCCGGTTGCCATAGCTGCTTTACCCACTGCCCCCGTTGCTTGCACGATCGCACTGTTAGCGGTTTCCGTTGCCTTACCCACTGCTCCCGTCACCGTATTGCCCGCATTTTCGGCTAAGGTACTCACTGCTTGTGTCGCTTTACCCATGGTTTCCGTTGCACCTGTGGCAGCATCGGCGACTTTTCCAAAGAAGGAACCCCAACCGGATTTTTTCTGCGGTTTAGGAATGGGTGCGATCGCCGTTTCTGGTGCAGGAATAATGGTAGTTTCCGCGATAAGCTGAATCGTTTGCTCCCAGACTGGCATCGCTTCCTCCGTTTTTTTACCCACTACCGTCACCGTGTAAATCGAGCTAACCCCCAGTTGTAGAAAAAACTTCTCTAAAATCTCCACTAACTTAGCTTGCGGCGGCCCATTTAAGGATTCTACACTTACCCATAATCCTTGAGTTTCAGCCATCACCAGGGCTGTGAAGCCTTTGGGATTGAGGTTGCGGTTAAGGATTTCGGCGATCGCCTCCACTTTACCCTGTTTCGCTGCTTCTAATGTCCCCATTTCCTCCTCTGTGGGCAGCTTTAGCACCTGTTGCCATTCCGGAAGCTCTTCCTCTGCTTCCTTGCCATAGACCTTGATTTGGCTCACCGAGGCGATCGCCAGTTTTTTGAAAAATTTGGTCAAAACCTTAACAAAAACCGCTTCAGGCGGCACTTGAGCGCCTTCTAGCACTAAATTTAACGTCTCACCCTTACAGGTGATCTTGGTATTAAATCCTTTGGGTTGCAATTGCCGATTGAGGATGAGGGCGATCGCATCCGGGTTACCTTGTTGTGCCAGTTCAAGCACACTGGTTTGTACAGAGCTACTCATAGGGCAGGCCTTTCTTATTCACGTGGAGCGTATTAAACCCAACGATCTTAGAACGTAGAGTTTAATCGATCGATCTAGATGATCACCCTAAAGATTATACCCTAATCCTTGCGATCGTCTCCGCATCTCCCTGAAATTATCCATGACCTCAATTGGTATAATGTGGGCAACCTCGCAAATCAACGGGTTGGGTAGAGGTAGATATATTGTTATAGTTTATGAAATGGAATGTTATATTCGATCCCGATTTTAAGCTCTGGTTTTATCAACAGGAGCAAGAACTCCAAGATGAAGTCTTTTCAGTTTTAACTGTGTTGATGGAATTTGGCCCATCTTTGGGGAGACCAAGAGTTGATACTCTTGAAGGCTCTTCAATTAAGAATCTGAAAGAGCTTCGCATTCAATATAAAGGAGACCCTTGGCGGATTTTATTTGCGTTCGACCCGGAACGACAAGCTATTTTACTCGTTGGTGGCAACAAAACGGGTAACAAGCGATGGTACAAGGAAAATATTGCTATAGCAGAAAGACGTTATGAAAACTATCTGGAACAACTGAAGGAAGAAGAACCATGAAAGACTATACAACATTATCGTCAGAGTTAGCCAAACTTTCTCCAGAACGACAGGAACGGATTAAAGCTAGAGCAGATAAAATTTATCTTGAAGAATTGACTTTCAATTATCTGCAAGAGAAGTTAGGATTGTCGGAAGACGAGTTGGAGCAATATTTTACTGCATCGAATCTCGGAAAAGCAAAACTAGAAAGTCGGGAATGTCTGGATTTAAATACACTTCAGGAGGTGATCGGTGCATTAGGAGGAACTCTGGAAATTACGATAAAAATTCCCCAGAAAGAGCATCTTGTTCTGATCGATGAAGATATCAGTAGCGAAGGATTGTTACGCGGTGCTGCTGCTCCTCGTCGTTCTTCTCCTGCTTGAAGCAACAAAAACAGTTATGACTCATGCCCTTTCTCTTTAAGTAACTAGCTTCTATCAAGATGCGTAATGAACGAACTAATTGTTCACCAAGTCAACATCACCCACTATCGTTTAGTCGAACTTTCAAAACTTGCCGATCAAGCCAAACCCTTTTATGACTGGGTAGAAAAACAAGCCAACGAGTCTCTTTGAATAATACAGCGCTTCGCGCGGTAATGGGTAATGGGTAATTGGTAATGGGAAAACCATTTTTCACGCTATAATCCCCATTTTTCAGGCTTTTCATGGGACAACACTCTCAAGGAACATTTCGATTACTGTACCTCATAACATCG
>NZ_JAQPOK010000158.1 GCF_030068445.1 Roseofilum halophilum BLCC-M91
GGCTTTAATTTTCGATCGCCGTGAAACTTTTGCCGCAGGTGCTGCCACTGGGGTCATAACTGGCGTTAACTCTTGGGGTTGGGGCCAAGTGGGAGGCGTAGCCGTAGGATGTTGGGTGATGATCGGTAACCAGGTGGCACAGGGGAATTCATTTTCCCAAGCTTGCAGTTTTTCCCTGGCTTCGCGCACCGATAAATGGAAGGATTGACCCCTAGAAAAGCTATGTAGAAAGGATTTGAGGAATTCTTGGGCGATGCGATCGGGAACTTTTTCCCGCATGACGATCGCGTGGGGAATGGCTAAATCTTTGAGTTCTCGCGCTAGTCCTAAGCCATCACAGGAGTTAAAAATGGCCACTTGCAGGCCCTGTTGTGTTGCTTTACGCAGGCCATACCAGAGTTCGGTCAGGGTGAGAGACTCTTGGGAATTAATATAAATCCGTCCGCGATCGCCTTCGGTTTGGCTATGGCCGGCAAAAAAGATAATATCCCAAGGGCTGCTCCAGAGGCGATCGGTAATTTGATCCCGTTGGGGTTCTACGAGAAAAGTTACCTCTGCGTAGGGCAAGCTTTCCAGGATTTGGCGATCGCCCTCAACATTAATCCCATCACTGTTGCCCAAAATCGCCAACACTCTCATCTTTTCGGGGGATGGGTTGGGGGGTTGACAGGGTTCAAAGCACACTTGACTTAAGGCCACTTCCGCTTGAGAATAGCGGTCAATTAAGTCCCACAAATGCCAGGGGAGCTGTTGCAATTGGGCGATTTCCGTGCGGATCAGAAACCGAATTTTATCATCTCGTTGCAATTCTTCCCGCAACCGGCGATCGAGGTCTTGAAATGAGGGAGATCTGAGCCAGGTTTGAAACTGTTGGCTCAGGTTCTCTGCTGCCTGAAGACACTGTTCGAGGCGATCGCTAATGGAGCCATCGTAAACAATCTTACCCGGTTCGAGCCGCGAATTTCCATCTAATTGGTCATAACTCTCTTGCCACTGTTGCAGAGCCAAACATAGGTCAGGACACTGGGGTAATCTCCCCACCTGTTCAATCTGACGGGGTTCCCCTTCCTGACCCATTTCTAAGGTGACTCGACATCCGGATAGGAGCAAGTCACCTTCGAGCTTGAGTCCGACGAATTTTTTCATGGCGGATTCTAGATTAGGGATGATGAGGGTATGTTTATTAAATCACAAAAGATTCAATCATGCACATCTGGCCGAGGGAAATTTGCACGCTAAAGGGTTCTCCCGTTTCTCCCTTAAATTCCATTTGAATATTCTTGGTCTGGGTGGCGATCGCTTCCATAATGGAACGACCAGTGTCATTCAAGATATTCACTTTCAGATCGTGGGGCAGATAAGTCTGCTCTCCCGTGGGATACAGCTCCACGGAAATCTGCATTTGTTGATTTAGGGGTTGAACGCCCATCAGCAGGGTAAAATGATTGTTTTGGTGTTGAAACAGCTTACCCCGCTTAACCGCCTGATTATTATTTTTTGAACGAAAATTAAGCGCCAGTTGCTGCTGTTGAACGCCCAAGATCTCATCTAGGGTTTGCCAACCTTGGGCAATCCCATTTTTGAGCCAATCACTGAGATGAATCCTGGGTATGCATACAGCGTACAAAAAATCAAGTAGTTCTGCGGGCGATCGTAACTCGCTCAAAGGAATCCTTTCCGCCTCCACTTGCTCCACAAAGCCGAGAATTTCCGCCTCCGTTAATTCCCGATTGAACCTAACTGCAACATAGGCGCGACGATCCTCAAAAACTTCAGGAGGAACGCTCATATAATCCTCACCCGGCAAAACCGGACGGCATTCAACCTTACCTCGATTCGGTAAGTGTAAATCCGCCACATCGAAACAAGCCTGAAGCACCGGATCAAAGCTTTCGCAATCCTGTGTATGGGGTGCAAACCCTAAACATTGAAGATAGAATTTAACCGCCAAAACTGATAGGGTATTCAAATAAACTTGCTTGCGCTTTTTAGCACTCTTTTGTGCCTGTAAGAACGCCTCAGCCTGTTGATAGTCCCTAAATCCCAGAGAAATTTTAGGACAAATAGCATCGAGAGAATCGAACAATGGGGAAGAATGGGTAACCATGACAATAAACTCCAAGAAAAAGTAATAATTTAGGTCGTTAAATCCTGTAACAGTTTTTTCAATTGAATCATTTTGCGCCGATAAAAGCTCGACAAGGTAGGAACGCTAACACCAAGGGACGCAGAAATATCTTGCCAAGACTGACCATAGAGCCGCATTAAAATCAAAATCCTCAGATTCGCCTTGGGATGACGTTTAACATGAATTTTACTGAACTCATGTTCTGGATTATCCTCTAATCGTTTAACGATCAGTTCTGTAGTCGATAGATATTTCTCGTCGTCATTAGTGTCGGGTTTATTGTCCTCCAGATCATCTAACGTCCATTGAGAAAACTGCGAACCATAGGGATGAAAACAGCGAAATTCCTGAATAGCCCCAAACCAAAAACGGTGCTTGAGTAAAAAGTTAACCCAAGCTAAAACGTTTGCTCGTTCCGGTTGATACTCATCGATATGTTGACACAGGTAAAGCATCAAATTTTGTTTTGCTTCACTATAAATTTCTGCATGGGCCTGTCGATAATCAGCAGGAAGGTCATTCGGATGGGGACGGTAAAGCTTACCACAATTGAATAGCACGCTAATGAGTTGATTCAGGGCCCGGTGATAATCGAGTGTTCCCCGTGGACACTCTTGGGCCCTGAGTACAAGTTGCCGCAGTTGGCGATCTAGGGGATCTAGGTTCTCGCTTGAGGTCATGTCATAGAGAAAAATTTCAGAGGGTGCTATAAATTAGTCAGTTTTTTATGGGCAATTTTATGCATTTTTGAGGAAATTGATACAAAAATTTACGTTTTAATCAATAAATATGACAAAAACAAGGAGTATAAGCCTATACTCCTTGTAAAAGTGATATACTGCTAAGTTTAGCGATCGCAGGCTGTAGAAGCGCTGTATTGTAAAGTTTAACTTAAAATACAGTCAAGTATAGTCATTCATGGTAAGATAGAACCATGAAACTCTCAGACTATGCCAAAAAAGCCGGGGTGAGTTATCAAACGGCGTGGAGATGGTGGCAAAAAGGTCATCTCTCTGGCTATCAACTGCCTTCGGGGACAATTATCATTACCGAAGAAGGGAAGAAAAAAACCGAGAGAATTGCCTGTATTTATGCCAGAGTCTCTAGTGCCGAAAATAAAGATAACCTTGAGCGACAAGCGGAACGGTTAAAAGATTATGCTATTGCCAGAGGCTATCAAATTTATAAAGTCGTCAAAGAAATTGGCAGTGGTTTAAATGATAATCGTCCAAAATTGGCTAAGGTTTTAACCGATTCCCATTACGATATATTGGTAGTGGAGCATAAAGACCGTTTGGCGAGGTTTGGGACAAATTACTTGGAGATCCTGTTAAAAGAGATGGGAAAAACCGTTGAGATTGTCAATCATAGCGAGGATAAACAAGATGAATTAATGGAAGATTTAATTGCTATCATTACTTCATTCTGTTCTCGTCTTTATGGATTAAGACGCTCGAAACGGAAAACCGAAAAAATAATTGCCGAATTAAAGGAACGCTTGTGAAATTAGCCGAAAGACATATTATTAAAAGAGGTCATCAGTTTTGGAATGAGATAGATGAGTTATCATGGCATTCCAAAAATCTCTACAATGGGGCTAATTATCTAATCCGTCAAAACTTTATCTATGGTCATGGTTAC
>NZ_JAQPOK010000159.1 GCF_030068445.1 Roseofilum halophilum BLCC-M91
TCCGGTTTCCGCAAGCGGACATGAAAATGAGTTAAACTAGCGGGCAAGATGCCCGCACTCCCTCAATTATTTGATATTACTGGAGTTAAACTAGCGGGCAAGATGCCCGCACTCCTCGAATTCTTTAATCTGACTGGAGTGGGAGCATCTTGCTCCCTACATTTTTAATTATGGTATTCAAGCGGATTTGATATAATTATTAATTGTCCCAATCATCCTCTTCTGAGGCGCTATTTTCCAGTTTAGTCATTGCTAGTTTAATGACTTGGGCAACAGAGGGTTCGCTCTCTTGGGTTAAGGCAGTTTGTAGGGAGTCTATCACGGTCAAATCGCCAATTTTCATTAAGGATAGGGCGGCACTTTTACGGCTTTCTATGTCGGAATGTTGTAGGAGTTCTAATAATTGGGGAATGGCGTTGGTATATTTCAAATTGCCTAAGGCGGTTGCTGCTTCACAGCGCACGATGGAAGCGGGATCGTTTAAGCACTGTAATAATAATTCGAGTTCGCGATCGTTGTCACGATAATTATCGCGATTTTCTTGCACCACCTGCATCATCACTTCCACCACTGCTGCGCGGACTTCTGGGGAATCAGAAGCTATTTGCTCATAGATGAGATCCTTGGCTTCCGAGCCAATAAATGCCAACGCCCAACCGACTAATCCCTTATAATTTTCGGGATGGTTGGCATCGGCTAAAATCTCCAACAGAGCCGGAACCGCTACTTCTCCGGTTCTGGCTAAAGCGCCCACAGAAGAGCCTTTAACCACCATATCCTCATCATTGAGCAGAGCGTCCACCAAGGTGGGAACGGCAGTGGGATCGGCAATTAGGGTTAAGGTTTTGGCGGCTGCTCGTCGCACCACCGGATCGGCATGATTTCGCAGGGCTTCTAATAATACCGGGGTGGCAGGTGTGCCAATTTTTCCTATGGTTTCCGCAAAACTGAGGCGCACCATTCCCCTAGAATCGCCCAAGCATTCGACCATCTGCTGCAAAACTTGGCGATCGCCCCTATCAAACGCTTCAGCCACCATTTGCCCTTGCACACTTTGCAAAAACGCATCAGTTTCTTCAGCAGACAAACAGCCCAGGCGATCGGCAGTAGAAAATTCAGCAGGAGAAGGATGATTCATGACAAACTACAGTCAGCATAAACCTTAATGATATAACAAAAAGGGTAAGTTTCCTCGATGTTAAAATAAGGATTATTACAGCTCGCTGTTGTGTGCCGTAGGGAGCAAGATGCTCCCACTCCTAAAACCTTTAATATCAAGGAATGAAAGCCTCTCGCTCATAGGGGGCGGGTTGACAAACATCTGTAAACCCGCCCCTACTTAATTAGGGTTTTGAATTGACTACGGCAGAGCAAACCCCTTAGATTTCTTCTTCTTACCCTTCGAGGATTTCGGATTGCCATTTTGCATATACGCCTTCATCTGCGGAGTAAATCCATCTCCATTGGCATTGGGCAAATTACCCTTAGCCACATTTTCCACAATTTGAATATGCTTAGGTAATAAATCCTTCAGGGCATATTTCTCCACAATTAACTCCCTCGCCTTTTGCCGCAAAGGAGCCATTTTCTCCGGATTATCTAAAGCCTCACCCACCCGTTTAGCAATCTCTTTCGGGGAGAAAAAATCCACCAACAAACCATTCTCGCCATCCTGGATCATCTCCCGTACCGGAGCCGTATCGGAACCAACGATTAAACAGCCTGTGGCTAAGGATTCCATCATCGACCAAGACAGCACAAAAGGTCGGGTTAAATAGACTCGCACCGTAGAGGCTTGTAGCACTTGTAAATAGAGTCCATAGGGCAAAGGGCCGGTAAAATGTACCCGTGACATATCCAAGTTGTTTAGACGCTCTAACATGGCCTGTTTATAGGTCTTGCCATTGGGCAAAGATTTACCATAACAAACCCGGTCTTCTCCCACAATTACCACATGACAATTGGGGCGCTGTTCCTGAAGATAAATAATCGATTCCATGAACTGGGGAAAGCCGCGATAGGGTTCCATTCCCCTGGTGGCATAGGTGACAATTTCATCGACTCCGGATAAATCTAGGGGATCGATTTTTTTGCTAAATCCTTCACCAGTAAATTTTAGTTTTGCGCCCGGATTAGGCTGGAAATAATCGGTATCAATTCCATCAAAAATAACGGATAATTTACTTTGAAATTCTGGGGGAAATTGGGACTTTTGCCACTGGGTTGGGCACACGCCCCAATCACAGTTATATAAGTCTTGTAAAATCGAAGCGTTTTTAACCCGAATCCGACATAAATCATCGGCAGAAAGGGGTTCTGAGGGATCAAAGTCGGCATCGGTTCCCCTGGCGTGATAAAACCATTCGTAGTAACATATTAGGGGAGTTTCAGGGAAAACTTCTTTTAAGAATAAGGTCGGGCCCCATCCGGAATGACCGTACATGATATCGGGAATAAACCCTTCTGCTCTCAGTTGTTCGGCGACTCGATATACACTTTGACCATATAAAACGGCGCTCTCAAAAGGGCGAACATAGTGATGGGTTTCGGGTCTTGGTTCTCGACTGGGACTAAAGAGAACTTTTCGCACTCCGGCAATTACCCATTCTGGGCGTTCATTTTTGGTGATGAACACGACTTGATTGTTGGGGTTGCTGCCAAAGACATGGGCTAAATGACGGAATTGGGCGGGAAAGTTTGGGTGTAAAAATAGGATTTTCATGGGTTTTAGTAAAGGGTTAGACAGATAGAGTCACGACGGTAAGGTGCGTTACGCTGTCGCTAACGCACCCTACTACTTTATTTTACCCCTTGTCTAAGGGGGGTAAGGGGGGATCGTATGTTTCATATAGAGCGAAAATTGCTCTCATTTTGTTCAGGAGCGCGACAGATCCAAATACAATCTCTGGGAACTAATTCCGTATTTTGTTCTAAGATTTCATAGCCCAAGGTGGTGAGGAATTTTTCCATAATTTCAATAGTCATGATGGAGAAGGCGGTTCCATCTCGTTTTCCGAGGAGATTATGGGGATAATCGTTGAGGAATTTTTCCCATCCAAGGGGGGAGAGGATGTTACTATGGTGGAATAAACAGAGCCTTCTTCCGCGCAAAAGTGGGGGAATTTGGACGAGATAATTGTAAATGTCTCGCGGTTCGATGTGAACCATGGTATCGTAACAGAAACAGACATCAATGCTGGCGGGTTGAATGCCTTCTAGGGTAAGTCCATTCAGTTTGATATAAGAAGTTCGATCGCTGCCTAGTCTTTCTTGGGTGGCTTTGAGCATTTGGGCGGAAATGTCGGCACAGATTAATTCTTGACAATATTTCAATAATAGGGCGGCGGTTTTACCCCCACCTATGCCTATTTCGAGGACGCGATCGCCGGATTCGATGTAAGGTGCGATTAAATGGGTTTCGATAAGCTGTTCGTATTCAGAGAGGGAAGACGCTGCTCCGGCTTGTTTGCCGATCCACTCATCGCCAATATGTTGATAGTCTGGATCGGTAGATGTCCAAGTTTGGGCGTATTGATCCCAAGCGCCTTCATAGTCAATGGGGCTGGATGGTTTAGTCATAGTCCAAGGTAAGGGTTGACGAAGATAAGCAGATAAACGCTGGTTGTGAGGGGTAAAGTAGTCGGCGAGCTGTTGATAGAGTTGGGGGGAAACGTCGGGGTAGTCTCCCGCATCATAAACGGGGGTTTCTTTGAGATCGTAGGGCGGTAATTGCAGGAATTCATAGACTTGATTGACGATCGCCTGGGGATGGCGGTAAAAGTCCTCAGCTAGTAAAATTAAGAACTGTTCCGGGGGGAAATACTCGTACCAACGGAGGAGTTGATCCAGGTATAGTCCCCGGTCTAAATAACTGTAATGGCGATGGTTAAAGCTATGGTAAAAAGAGTTGGCTTGGATTTTTTCCACTTCTCCTTGCAGTCGCTGGGGTTCACTGGCGATCGCCGCTTCTAAGTCTAAAGATTCAAATCCCCATCGCCGTTCATGATAGTAATGGGAAATGGCCCGTTTTACCGGATCGCGCAATAACACAATTAGCTTCACATCCGGATACCATTGCTGAATCCGTTGGGGAACCGAGGGATGATAGAGATAGTAGGGACTCGCTTCCCCTTTGATTCCCGGTTGGGGAAATTGGCCTTCATACCAGGAAATTCCCCGGTCGAAGTGTAAGCTAAAGAAATGGAGTTCCTTTTCCGTCGCTGCACTGATTCCTGGATGTTCAATCAGATGATGATAGAGGGATGTTGTCCCACTTTTTTGCGCTCCTATAATCAGGTAATCCACCATAAACCGGTTATTGAGAGTCCTTTGGAAGGCTAGGCCCGCCCCTGCTTAATAATCTTTTAACATCTTTGCGGCATTTATGGACAAAAACTCGCAGGGCGATTCCCTGGGAACCATAACCGGCTTGCCAACTGCGCCAGCCCAGTTTTAGGATGGGCAAGCCGAAATTGAGGGGGCGATCGCCGAAGGGATTATTCGCCACATCTTGGGTGAGGCTGAGGCGATCGCACACAGCCTGATTCAAATTACAATGGGTGATGTAGCTTCTTCCCGTCATTTTTCCCAGGTTCTGCCATGCGGCGATCGCTTCCTGGGAAAGAGTCCCCGCATTTTCCACCACTCCCACCGTATTCGTCTCATGGATGCGGTATCGCACCAGGGGATAGGGAATATGGGCGATTTTGCCCTGATGGGAAGCAATCAGCGCAATCCACCAATCATGATACCAGTCGCCCCCATTTCGGGCAGGAAAAGGCAACAGCAGCCAGAGCAGTTGGGGACGAAACATGATCGTACATCCCGTAAGAGTGTTGCGGAGCAGCAGCAGTTGGGGGCTGAGGTTTTGGGGCGCTCTTTTCTCAAACTGCCAAGCGCTCCGATGGCGGGTTTGGTCTTGTGCGTCGATCAGCTCTAGGTCAGAATGGACTAAGAGGGCTGATTGGGACTCTAAAGCCTGCCATTGACGCTCTAATTTATCGGGTAACCAAATATCATCCTGATCGCAACAGGCGATCGCCCCCAAACTCGGATCGTCTACGCATAACTGTAATCCCCGCTCAAAGTTACGATACGATCCCCTATTGTCCGAGTACGGATAGAACTGAAAACGCGGATCTTCAGCAATCATTTCCTGAATCTGGATTTGGCAATCTTGAGATGAGCCATCATCAACCACATAACCAACCCAATCTTGCCAAGTTTGCCCCTGCAAAGACTGGATTTGTTTTCGCAAATACTCCAAATTCGGGTAATAAGTCGCCAGAACAATCCCAATGTTTCGCTTCATCATTTGAGTCAACAGCCAACTATAATTATGATAGCTGCCAGCAAACTCAGATCTATACTTGGGGAGCATCATGATTTTTAGGGTGAAGTCCAAACTCTACGAACGGCTTCAAACGCGCCGGGTACAGGCGGGAGAGTCGATCTTCTATGAAGGCGATCGCGGAGACTTCGCCTATATTATTGAAGAAGGGCAGGTCGAGATTTGGACTCAGGTAGAAGACAAACGTCAAATTCTCAATCACCTCAATCCTGGTTCAATGTTTGGCGAAATTGCCTTAATTGATGGTCAACCGCGATCGGCTTCTGCTACTGCTTTAACCGATGTTAGATTAACCTTGGTCACCAAAGAACAGGTTAATCGCCGCATTCAAGAGGCTGATCCTCTGTTGCGAATGTTGCTGTTAATGGTGATGCGCTATTTTCGCTCAGAAACGCAAAATTTCCGATCGCGGGGTAAAGCCTTAGCACCTAAGTTTTTTCTAGAGAAACTCTATCCTGACATCAATCCCCAAAAAGATATTTCGTTTCGACTCACCGAAGCGGTGGATTTGATTCGCATGGAAAATGAGCTACGGACTGCCTTAGATGAGCAACAATTCAAACTGGTTTATCAACCTATCATTGATTTAGAAACCCAAAGCATCACCGGGTTTGAAGCTTTAATTCGCTGGCAGAGTCCCAAACGGGGGTTTGTGCGCCCAGATGAGTTTATTCCCTTGGCAGAATCGACCTCTTTAATTGTGCCCATTGGCCAATGGGTGATCCAAACCGGATTAGAAGCACTCACGAAAATTCAAAAACGGGTTAACCACCCCGTGAGCATGAGTTTTAATATTGCCAGTCGCCAAATTGAAGAGCCAAATTTTTTGGAATTTCTACTCGATTGTGCAGAGAAATATAGACTCGATTATCAGCAAGTGAAGCTAGAAATTTTAGAGCGAACTTTATTTGACAGCGAACGAGCGATCGCCTGGGTGCAGCAATGCCATGCTTTAGGATTTCCTTTGGTTCTGGATGATTTTGGTACAGGATATTCCAGTTTACAGTATCTGAATGAATATAATCTCAATACCCTAAAAATTGATAAGTCCTTTGTTCAAGGAATGAATGTTGAGTCCAACAATAAAAGCTGTAGTATTTGTCAAGCCATTGTCAATTTATCCAAAACCTTGGGAATGACCGTCGTTGCTGAAGGCATAGAAACCGATGAACATCTACAAGCGCTCAAATCCTTTGGCTGTACTTACGGTCAGGGGTATTTCTTTTCACGACCCGTTCCCTTAGAAGAGGCGATCGCCCTGTTTGAAGACCCTCGGTTTAGCTCTGGGGAATGAGTAATGAGTATTGTTCATTGATATTAAACTTCAATGCGGCGGTCTTTTTCAAACCAGTCCACAATATCCATCACCTTCAGATCCGTTATCTGCACTTGGGTTTCCTGGGTAATTTTCTCTAGGGGAACCCGCGCTGAACTCACCAGACGGGCAAAAAAATTAATAAAGCTCTCATCGAGATCGATCGCCTGCTGAATGTGGGAGTCGTGTTTCACCCAATGGGCGATCGCCTCCTCAGAAATTGTCTCTGGGGGTTGAGCGGTTTCTAGACTAATCTCTTTGAGAGCGCGACAGGCATAAATCGCCAGTCGCGTGGAAAACTTATCAGCCGAGGATAATAAGGCTGAATCAACCACCATGGCTTCTTCTTCGGTGAGAAATTCTACCGGTAAACGGGAAGTCATAATCAATTAAAAATTAAAAATTAAAAATGGAAAGGGGCGATCGCCCAAACTTAAGCAGACTCCGCCCGATTCATGACCGGTGCGATTAAATAACCACAGCGATGTTCTCCATCAATAATCCAATGGGTGCGTTCCACCTCACAATCCGGAAACAGATCCGAAAACATCTCCAGTTCATGGCCACAAACCGTCGGAAACGATTCGGCCACATCGGCGATCGCACAATGATGTTCGGTTAACATAAATCCGGTCGATCCAGTCGAGTTCTGGGCATCCGGTTCTACGGCATACCATTGGGCCATATAGCCTTCTTCCTGTCGCAGTTGCACCAGCTTTTCCACCCGTTCGGCGATCGTGCCACTTCTGAGGCGATCGCGGTAAACTTGCGCTTTACGCTGCCATTGTTTCTGTAAAATCGACCCCACTTGGTCTTTGCCCACAGTTTCCGCTAAAGTATCCAGAAGAGCCACAGCAAACTCACCGTGATTATTCCCGAAGCGATCGCGCCCCTTCCGACTCAGGGAATACCAATGTTGGGGCCGTCCCATCGAAGTCTGTCCATCCTTATCCCCATGCACAACCTCATACTCAATCAACTCCTCCCCCTCCAAGTCCTTCAGGTGTCGCCGAATCGCCTGGGGACTCACCCCCAAAGCCTCAGCTAACCCCAAAGCTGTCGCTCGGCCATCCTTGAGTAGGTACTCCAGAATGGTCTGTTTCGTCGAAATTTGGTGAGCTGTTCCCATGATCTTCACAAAACTTAATCACCACTACAGGGTATACACAATCCCAAAATTGGGATTTGACAACAAACTTGTTGCTAAACTACGCTAAAATCATACTAAAGCAACATGCAAGTTGTTTAAACCCATTATACTCGTTTAATTCTGTTCATTCATTAAGAATTTGCCCATGAGCCTATCATCCCAACCCCAGCAAGCCACAGAAGGCAGTCTAGAAGCGATGCGGAAATTTTCCGAAAAATATGCTGAAAACACCGGCACTTACTTTTGTTCCGATTTAAGCATTACGGCCGTTGTCATCGAAGGACTCGCCAAACACAAAGACGAACTCGGCGCTCCCCTGTGTCCCTGTCGTCACTACGAAGACAAAGAAGCCGAAGCCAAAGCCGCCTACTGGAACTGCCCTTGCGTCCCCATGCGCGAGCGCAAAGAATGCCACTGTATGCTCTTCCTCACCGAAGATAACCCCTTCGTCGGCACAGAAAGAGCCATCAGCATCGATCAAATTCGAGGTACGACCGACTCCGTAACCACATCCTAAGCTCATCAACGCGCTAGGCAAAAGGCAAAAGGCAAAAGTCTTAGTTTTACAACAGTTTGAGCATTTACAAATCTCTCCCATAGCAGCCCTTTGCCCTGTATACCCAGCCTTATCCCACCAGTTAGTAGAGAACACCAACCATGTCTACGAGCGTTAAAACCCTAGTCAACCAACCCTACAAATACGGTTTCATCACCGACATTGAAACCGACAAAATCCCCAACGGCTTAAGCGAAGACGTAGTACGGCTGATTTCCGCCAAGAAAAACGAACCGGAATTCATGCTCAACTTTCGTCTCAAAGCCTACCGTCGATGGCTAGAAATGAAAGAACCCAACTGGCCCCATCTTCAATATCCCCCCATCGACTACCAAAACATCAGCTACTACTCAGCGCCCAAACAACAAGACAAAAAGAAAAGCCTGGATGAAGTTGACCCCGCTCTGCTAGAAACCTTCGACAAACTGGGAATTCCCCTTTCCGAACAAAAACGGCTCTCTAACGTTGCCGTCGATGCCGTATTTGATAGCGTTTCTATTGCCACGACTTTCCGGGAAAAACTAGCAGAAGAAGGAGTCATTTTCTGCTCCATTTCCGAAGCCGTCCATGACTATCCCGAACTGGTGGAAAAATACCTCGGTAGTGTCGTTCCCGTCGGCGATAACTACTTTGCCGCTCTCAACAGCGCCGTATTTAGTGATGGTTCCTTCGTGTATATCCCCAAAAATACTCAATGCCCCATGGAACTGTCCACCTATTTCCGGATTAACAGTGGCGATACCGGGCAATTTGAGCGCACCTTAATTGTGGCCGAGGAAGGCTCCCAAGTCTCCTACCTGGAAGGTTGTACTGCTCCCATGTACGACACCAATCAACTGCACGCGGCCGTCGTGGAATTAGTCGCTTTAGACAACGCCGATATTAAATATTCCACCGTGCAAAACTGGTACGCTGGCGACGAAAACGGCAAAGGCGGAATTTATAACTTCGTGACTAAGCGCGGCTTGTGTAAAGGAGTCAATTCTAAGATTTCCTGGACTCAGGTAGAAACCGGTTCAGCGATTACTTGGAAATATCCCAGTTGTGTGTTAGTCGGCGATAATTCCGTCGGTGAATTTTACTCCGTTGCTCTGACGAATAATAAGCAGCAAGCCGACACCGGAACCAAGATGGTTCATGTGGGCAAAAACACCCGCAGCCGGATTATTTCTAAGGGGATTTCTGCCGGTAATTCTGCCAACAGTTATCGCGGTTTGGTCAAAGTTAACGCCAAGGCAGAAGGGGCGAGAAACTATTCCCAATGTGATTCCATGCTGATTGGGGATAATGCGGAAGCCAATACCTTCCCCTATATCCAAGTGCAGAATAATTCCGGAAAAGTAGAGCATGAAGCCTCGACTTCTAAAATTGGGGAAGACCAACTTTTTTACTTTTCTCAACGGGGAATTTCCGCCGAAGATGCCGTTTCGATGATGATTAGTGGCTTCTGTAAGGATGTGTTTAATCAGTTGCCCATGGAATTTGCAGTAGAAGCAGACAAATTGTTGAGTTTGAAATTAGAAGGAACAGTCGGTTAAGCATGAGTATTTTATCAGTACGCAACCTCACCGCTAATGTGGCGGGTCAATCAATTCTGAAAGGGTTAAACCTGGACATTAAGGCGGGGGAAATCCATGCCATTATGGGGCCCAATGGCTCTGGAAAAAGTACGCTTTCTAAGATTCTTGCCGGCCATCCTGCCTATGAAGTCACGGGTGGCGAGGTGATGTATCAGGGTGAGAATTTATTGGAGATGGAGCCGGAAGACCGGGCGACTTCTGGGGTGTTTTTGGCGTTCCAGTATCCGTTGGAAATTCCGGGCGTGAGCAATTTAGACTTTTTGCGCGTTGCCTATAATTCCAAGCGCAAAAAACAAGGTTTGGAAGAGTTGGATACGTTTGATTTCCAAGACTTGGTGGAAGAGAAGTTAGACCTGGTAAAAATGAATGCGTCGTTTTTAGACCGCAGTGTGAATGAAGGGTTTTCTGGAGGGGAGAAAAAGCGGAATGAGATTTTGCAAATGGCTCTTCTAGAACCGACGTTGGCGATTTTAGATGAAACGGATTCGGGTTTGGATATTGATGCCCTGAAAATTGTGTCCAATGGGGTGAATCAGTTGAGGCGCCCGGATAATGCGGTGTTGATGATTACCCACTATCAACGGTTGTTGAATTATATTGTGCCTGATTATGTGCATGTGATGGCGGATGGCCGGATTTTACGCACGGGCGGTAAGGAGTTAGCTTTAGAACTCGAATCTAGGGGATATGACTGGATTCTAGAGGAAGAATTACAGGGGGTGAAGTAGGATGAGTACGCTTTCAATTGGGGCTTTAGCCCCTACCGAACTGAATCGGGAAAATCCCCGGTTTCAAGCGGTGCAACAGCTTCTGAACACCCGCCTAGGGTTTGATAAACCGGAACTCGATCCAGCGCTGGTGTCTTTAATTCAAGCAGTGCGGGAACATGGGGCGGCGATCGCCTCGGAACTCCAATTCCCCAGCTCCCAGGATGAGGAATGGCGGTTTACGGATATTTCTCGCCTGTTGGGTGTGGAGTTTCAACCCGCAACTGTTCCGAGTGAAGCGTTTATAGATATTACGCCCTTTATCTTGCCAGAAGCAGAACACAGTCGCCTGGTTTTGGTGAATGGGGTATATTCTCCCGAACTCTCCGATCTCTCTGGGGTGAATTTAGACACTGTAACCTATCTGTTATCGGCAGCCGTTCCAGAAGCAAAACTTAATCCCTATTTGGGCAAACAACCCGGTAATCAAGAGGTCTTTACCGCCCTCAATAGCGCCAGTTTACAAGATGGGGCGCTGGTGTGGATACCGCAAAATCAAGTTGTAGAAACGCCGATTCATGTGCTGTTTTTGTCGGTGGAGGATCGGGAAGCGGCGATCGCCAGTCCTCGGACGTTAGTGGTTGCCGGAGCCAATAGTTCCGTTACCGTAGTTGAGCAGTACGTTACCATCAGCAGTTGTCCCGCCGCTCCCGGAGTTACCCCCTATTTTAGTAATGCGGTGAGCGAGGTTTGGTTAGAAGACAATGCCCAAGTTAACCATACTCGCATTCAGCAGGAAGGACAGCAAACCATCCATATCAGCAAAACCGCAATAACTCAAAACCGCGACAGTCGATATACCCTCAATACCATTAGTTTAGGAGCCGGTTTATCCCGTCATAATATTGATGTGATTCACCAGGGAGAAGGAACCCAAACCACTCTCAATGGCTTAACAGAAATCACCGGTCAACAATGCTCCGATACCCATAGTAGCGTTAATCATTTGTATCCCAATGGCAGTAGCAATCAACTGCATAAATGCATTGTGGATCAAAAAGCCCATGGGATATTTAATGGTAAAGTCTTTGTACCCAAAGCCGCTCAGTTAACCAACGCCCAACAGCTTAATCGCAGTTTGGTTTTGTCAGACAAAGCGAAAGTAGACACCAAACCCCAACTCCAAATTACGGCTGATAATGTCAAATGCTCCCATGGGGCAACGGTGAGTCAATTGGAAGAGGAAGAGGTTTTCTATTTACAAAGTCGAGGATTATCGAAAGAAGCCAGTCGCCATCTCTTAATTGATGCGTTTGCCAATGAGATTTTAGCTCGCATTCCTCTGACTTCCTTGCAAGGTAAATTGGCTCAGTGTCTCTCGTGCCGTACTGATTTTTGATTCCCCCTATCCCCCCTTTCTAAGGGGGGAAATCAATAAAAAAAGTCCCCCTTAAAAAGGGGGATTTAGGGGGATCGAGATCTCCCCACCCTTCGCCAATCAATCTCTATTCCTATTCATAACCCTATGATGACGTTTACCCAGCCCAAACCCCTAGCTGCCCTTGTCCGAGAGGATTTTCCCATTCTGGATCAGCAAGTTCATGAAAAACCATTAGTTTATTTTGATAATGCAGCCACGTCCCAAAAACCGAAAGTGGTTTTAGAAACGTTACAAAACTATTATCAACGGGATAATGCCAATGTGCATCGGGGGGTTCATTTACTCAGTTGTCGCGCTACGGAAGCCTATGAAGGCGCTAGGGATAAGGTAGCGGGATTTGTGAATGCGCGATCGCGTAATGAAATCGTCTTTACCCGGAATGCGAGTGAAGCGGTTAATCTCGTTGCCTATGCTTGGGGCTTAAATACGTTAAAGCCAGGGGATGAAATTATTACTTCGGTGATGGAGCATCATAGTAATTTAGTCCCCTGGCAAATGATTGCCCAGAAAACCGGCGCAGTCTTAAAGTTTGTGGAGTTAACGGACACGGAAGAGTTTGATTTTGAGCAGTTTAAGTCCTTGCTCAGTCCCCAAACCAAATTAGTTGCAGTTGTCCATGCTTCTAATACTTTGGGCTGTATTAATCCCGTAGCCGAGATTGCACAAGAAGCCCATAAAGTGGGCGCAAAAGTGTTAATTGATGCTTGCCAAAGTGCCCCCCATTTGAAGTTAGATGTTCAGGCAATTGATTGTGATTGGTTAGTGGCTTCTGGGCATAAAATGTGCGGCCCTACTGGCATTGGTTTTCTGTATGGAAAGTTGGAGTTACTCGAATCTATGCCGCCGTTTTTAGGGGGCGGGGAAATGATTGCGGAAGTCTTTCTGGATCGCGCTACCTATGCCGAACTGCCCCACAAATTTGAAGCGGGAACTCCTGCTATTGCCGAGGCGATCGCCCTGGGCAGTGCCGTCGATTATTTGACCGGTATTGGATTAGACAAAATCCACGCCTATGAAGTGGAGTTAACCCGTTATTTATTCGAGCAACTCTTACAAATTCCTGAAGTCAGGATTTACGGGCCAAAACCCAGCGAAAACAAGGTTAGATCGGCTCTAGCAACCTTTACCACAGGCGAGATTCACGTCAATGATATTACTTCCCTGCTGGATCAGGCTGGTGTAGCCATTCGTACCGGCCACCATTGCACCCAACCCTTACACCGAATTTTAGGGGTCAATTCCACCGCCAGAGCCAGCCTCTATTTCTACAATACTGTTGCAGAAATCGATTGCTTTATTGTGGCTCTCAAAGACACCTTGGCATTTTTCAAGAGTATTTTATAGCCCGATTCCTTGTCTTGAGTAATGAGTAATGAGTAATGAGTAAGAAAATCTACCTTTTTAAGGCTTGCTCTGCTCGCCTTCAGGGTAATAGCTTATGGGGCGATCGCTCTCTGAGCTATAATCACCCTAAGTTTACACCGTTTTTTGGGTACTCTCATGAAATTAGACCGTATTACCAGCAATCCCAACATGACTTTACAAGAATTACAAACGCAAGCCCTACAACTATCCACTGGCGATCGCTGGCAGTTAGTCCAAACTCTTTTAGACTCTCTCAAACGAGAAACCTATCCCAAACGAAAAAAGGGCAACCTGTCTCGGTTGCGAGGAATTGCAGCAGCTACAGAAGAAAGTAATGCTAAAGAGGATTACATAGATTATTTAACTGAAAAATATAAGTAATGCGAATTCTTATTGATACTAACGTTGTACTTGATTTCTTGCAAGGACGAGAACCCTTTGTGGAACATGCAGCAAGATTATTTGAGCGCGTTGATGCTGGAGAAATTGAGGGTTTTATTGCAGCAACAACAATAACAAATATTTACTACATTGTCCGTAAGAAAGCAGGACGAGAAGTGGCTCAAGATGCGATCGCACAAGTTCTATCAGATCTCAATATTTGTCCTGTCAATTCAGATACACTCGAACAAGCTCTTCAGTTGAATTTTGAAGATTTTGAAGACGCAGTTCAGTATGTGTGTGCTGTAGGGTATTACCTTGATGCTATCGTAACTCGTGATGCTTCTGGATTTCTTAGTGCCGAGATCCCCGTCGTTCTACCGGAAAACCTTGTTTGATATGATGTCCGGTGAATCAGTTGTCATTGCGACCTCCGGGAAGCATTCGCGCTTTACGTTTCGCGTTTCGCGTTTCACGCAAGCTTCGCTTTCATGTCCGCGAAGCGGAAACACGCAAACTTCGCTTTCATGTCCGCGAAGCGGAAACGCCAAGACTAGCGAGATTGCAGAGATTGCTTCACTCCACTGCGTTCCGTTTGCGCTTCGCGCAAGCTTCGCTAACGCAATGACGTATTGTAATTCACCGGACTTGATATTGAGTTCTAAAAAATATATTCACTCATTTCCCCATGAACCCTTCTCACACCCTAACGGTAACACGCAACAACCAAACCTTTGGGGTAGAAATCTCCATTCATCCCCCAAGCGCTTATATTCAGGAACATCTTCAGGAGTTATTACCCAGTTGGCAAAAAGATCCTGTATCGGTAATTATTTTCCTGCAACAAGCGCAGATGTCCTTAACTGAAATTTCTCCAGAAGTCGAAGCCGAAAAACAAATACTTTGGGAAAATTTTATCCGATGGTCGGACTTAGTGGCAGACTCATTAGGCGATCGCGGTTATGTCACCGATGCCTTCGATCCGCGCACCGGATATCCTCGCCGATCTTCTCCCGGAACCCTTCACCATAGCGATGTTCCTGCCGTTCATGCTGCTCTAGGATATCCCATGGAAAAAAATGGGGACTGTGCTGCCATTATTCACCCCCGTTGGGGAACCGCAGTCTATCCCAGCGTTATGATCTCCACTGCTCCCCTATCCGAAATCTTCACCGCACTCCAGCGCGAAGTTCTGTAAAATGTGCGGGATCAGCTTTTTCGCGATTATAGCTAGAAAAACTATCAATTACTAAAAACGCAATGATGAACTGGAAACCGTACCTTACGGGAATTTTAATCTTAGGACTCCTGGGTTGTCAGGAAGCGCCAAGTCAATTTGACGACACCACTGACCAACTCAATCAGGCGATTTGTCTGGAAGATTGGGACAGCGCGATCGCGATCCTCGACGATGTAATCTCAGATTATCCTAACAGTCAGAATACCTTGGCAGAATATCGCGATCGCCTGCAACAACTCTCTGAAACAGGTTTAAGCGAGATACATAAATTAGATTATGACTGTACTAACGAATCAATTCCCAAAGTGGAAGAAACGCCTCTGAGCGATCGTGTAGAAAGCTATAACGAGCAAATCAATCCCGGAATGAGCTACGCCGAAGTCGCTACAATTGTCGGTCGTCCGGGGAAAATAAACGATCTTTATTCCTACTATTTGTGGAGAGATGAGCATGGCAATTTCCTCTCTGCCAGGTTTTCTGACGACCAGTTGGATAATTTGAATGTTGATGAGATTAGGGACTGTGAAGACAACAATCCTCGCTGTGTCGCTGTTGATATTACCACTCCTGTTCCTGCGACTGAGTTTAAAGAGATTGCAGCCCGTTTTGAAGAAGGTATGAACGATCGAGCGGTTTTAGAACAGCTTTTGCAGGAATTAGGAGAACCCGCATTGCAGACAGACTCGGTTCATTATGAGTGGCAATTTGCAGAAGCAACCGATCCCGATCCTAATAATTGCACATTGTCTGTTTCTTTTGACAACGATAGTTCATCACTCAACCAGGCTTACTGTTTATATGACGATAGATAACGATAGTGAGTTATACTTAACTCCTCAGTTGGCAAACCCAGAGGCGATCGCTGAATTAGCATTGGATTCCTCAGTTTTTTAATTTTTAATTTTTAATTGATTCTGTCGATACCAACGGGCAATTTGATGCAGATCCACGCCCAAAAAAGCAGCAATTAGCACCCCTTGATTAATGGCAGTCGTGCGCCAAATGCCTAACCGTTGCCAACGTCGGGCAGAGGTAACCACGGGAAGGGGGGCGATCGCAATTTTGCCCAACGGTTTCAGGGCTTGAATTAATCGCCAATCCTCCAAAATCGGTGACTCTGGGAATCCACCCACCTGCTCGAAGACTTCACAGGATAAAAAAATCGCTTGATCTCCGTAAGGAAGTTGGCAAAGGTGCGATCGCCACTTCACCCCCCATTCCACCACCCGATAACCCCAATTTTCTGCCCCTATCCGCAACTCAAACGCCCCCGCAACCACCCCCGGTTGCTGCAAAATCTCCCCTACCCATCGGTCATACTCAGCAGGTAACTGAGTATCTCCATGTAAAAATAATAAATACTCTCCCCCCGCCTTTCTCGCCCCCTCATTCATTTGATGTCCCCGTCCCGGAGTCGTTTCGATAACCTTAATTCCCTCCTGTTGTAAGCATTCCACCGTCCCATCCGTAGAGCCGCCATCCACCACAATAATCTCCACCTCTTTCCCCGGCTGAACCCTAGCCACAGTAGACAAAATTTGCTCCACTTCATTCAGAACTGGAATAATCACTGAAATCCTACTCATACTATGGCTTTTCCTGATAAAATTGGCTAACCTATTGTTCAAAACAATAAAATCATCAAAGATCGAATTTAAATTTCTACCACTCATGTTTCCCCGTCTTCCCGATTCTATTCAACTGCGCCCCTATCAACAGCAAGCGGTAAAGAATTGGTTTGCTAATCAAGGACGGGGAACCCTGAAAATGGCCACTGGAAGTGGTAAAACCATTACCGCTTTAGCCATTGTAACAGAACTCTATCAATGCATTGATTTACAAGCCCTAATTGTCGTTTGTCCCTACCGTCATTTAGTAGCACAATGGGGGCGAGAATGCGAGGGTTTTGGCCTGTTACCAATTTTAGCCTTTGAAAGTGTACGCCATTGGCAACAAAAGCTATCCACGCAACTCTATAACATCCAAGCCCAGAAACAACCCTTCCTCTGTGTCATTACCACCAACTCCACATTACTAGGAGATGGGTTTCAGTCCCAATTACCCTATTTTCCTGTCAAAACCTTGATTGTAGGAGATGAAGCCCATAACCTAGGAACAGCCAAACTAGAAGACAGTTTACCCGCGCAAGTCCGACTGCGGTTAGCCCTTTCTGCCACACCAGAACGATTTTTCGATCGGACGGGAACCAATGCCATTTTTAATTATTTTGGCCCCGTGATCCCCCCAGAATTAACCTTAAAAGATGCCATCAACCAAGGCGCTCTAGTCCATTATTTGTATTATCCGGTGTTAGTGCATTTAACGGAAAATGAAGCCTATCAGTATGCCAAATTAACCACCCGCATCGGTTGGGCATTGGCTGCGGGAGAGAAATTAGAAGAAAATGAGAAATTAACCACCTTATTGATTCGTCGGTCTAGATTAATTGCCAATGCCCATCATAAACTCGCTCAACTGCGAGCCATTATGCAACCTCGTCTGCACACCAGCCACACCCTATTCTATTGTGGCGATGGAGCAACCGAAACCCAAAGCAGCACTTCAAATCGGCAAATTGCCGCCGTTACCCAATTATTGGGTGTAGAATTGGGTTATCGAGTCAATACCTATACCGCCAACACCTCCCTATCCCAACGGGAAACCCTGCGTCACCAGTTTGAACAAGGGGAACTGCAAGGACTCATTGCCATGCGCTGTTTAGATGAAGGTGTGGATATTCCCGCCATTCAAACCGCAGTCATTCTAGCCAGTAGTCGCAACCCCCGCCAATTTATCCAACGTCGCGGGCGAATTTTACGCCCCCATCCCCATAAAAAACGGGCTACCCTATTTGATATGATTGTGGTTCCGCCCCCTTTAGATCGACAAACCTGGGACGTAGAGCGTAACCTACTCAGGAAAGAGTTACAGCGATTTGTGGAGTTTGCAGACTTAGCCGATAACGCGGGGGAAGCTCGCGGGCAATTATTAGGACTTCAGAAGGAATACGGACTTCTAGATCTGTAAGATTGGGTACAATAGAGAAGAGTGATCTGGTCAGTGCTTATGAGTGTCAGTTATTCCAATGGTTTTATGGAGCGCATTTCCCGGATTTTTGCCGCGAAAAAATCGGGCTATAAAACCGAGTCTAATGCCCCCCATTCAACCCATGATGCAGTTTTAGAACCCCTGAAGCAAGCCTCTCCAGAAGTGCAACAGGTAGTCAAACGGGTATTGCAAATGGAAAAGGATAAGTTACATTTGTCGAGTCCTCGCAATATTAATGATGATATTCTGAAGATTATTAAGGAAGAAGTGAGAGAGCCTTAGTTGTTAATTCTTAATTGTTAATTGATTCAGGGTAGCGAGGATGAAAGTATTATCGATCAGATTGTGTAACTTCCGTCAATTTTATGGGCAAACACCAGAGGTTCAATTTGCCAGTGGCGATCGCAATATCACGATCGTGCATGGAAACAACGGCGCGGGGAAAACAACGCTACTCAATGCCTTTACTTGGGTGTTGTATGAACGGTTTACGGCAGCATTTGCCGCGCCAGAGCAGTTAGTGAATAAACGCGCTCTCTCAGAAGGAAAGGACGGGAAAGCGGTTAAATGTTCTGTAGAATTGCAGTTTGAACATAATTACCAGCGCTATCGAGTAGAGCGGCTTTGCCGAGCGTATAATCGAGGAAAAACGGTAGAATATGGTAAAACTGAATGTTCGATGTGGGTATCTGGAGATGATGGCCGTTGGCAGTTAACCACTCATCCTTTAGATGAGGTAATTGGGCGGATTTTGCCCAGTAGTTTACATCAATATTTCTTTTTTGATGGGGAGCGTATTGAGTCGTGGGGACGGGAGGAAAAAAAGGGAGAGATTGCGGAAGCAACCAAGGAATTGTTAGGGGTGGAAGTGTTCGATCGCGCCCTACGACATTTGAAGGAATCTCAGAAAAGTTTGGAAGGTGAATTAGAGAATATTGGCGATCCGCAAACTAAACAGTTCTTACGGCAAAAAGCCGAGTTAGAGGAAAAACGAAAAACCTTTAGGGATCGCCAAGCCGAAATCACCCAAGAATTGGCCTCCCATGCCCATATTAAAGAGGAGCTAAACAACGAGTTACGCGCCCTCAGTGGAGCGGAAGAACTGCAACAGCGCCGAGCAGATTTAGAGAAACAACAACAGGAGTTAAGGCAGCGACTCAAGCAGATTAAATCGGAGCTAAAACAACAAATTTCTAATCAAGCCTATACCGTTTTTTTACCCTCAGCGATTGAAAAATTTAGGGGTTTAATGGAGCAGTTGCGCCATCGGGGAGAGCTACCTAGGGGCATTAAACAGCAGTTTGTCCAAGATTTGCTGGCGCAGCAAGAATGTATTTGTGGAACCCATTTGGTTCAAGGGAGTCAGGCTTATACTTTAGTCGCACAATGGATGAATAAGTCAGGGGTGGGAGATGTGGAAGAAAGCGCCTTAAAGTTGTTGGGAGAAGTGTCCGAACTGGAAAATAAGGCAGAGTCATTTTGGAAGACTCTGAACTCGTTGCGCGATGAGATGAATCAAAAGCGTCAAGAGTTATCGGGAATTGAAACTCAATTTGATACGCTTAAATCTAAGCTAAGAAATTATCCAGATTTGGATATTCAAAGTTTGCAGAAGCGTTTGGATCAAACCGAATTGCGGATGAGTGAGTTGGAGCGAGAAACGGGAGCCAATGAGCAGAAAATTAAGATCTTAGATGCTGATATTGCCCAAAAAGACAAGCAAATTTCTAAGCATCAATTGAATGAGAAGAAACAGCAGTTGGCACAAAAACGGATTAAGGTAACGGTGGAGACAATTTCCTGCATTAAAGAAATGAAAAATCGTTTAGATACGGAGTTTCGCCTAGAGTTAGAAGGACGGGTGCAAGAAATTTTTCAGCAGATTTCTTTTGCTCACTATGCTCCCCAACTGAGTGAAAAATACGAGTTAAGCTTGATTGACAAAACTACGTTATTTGAACAGCCGGTAGCTGCATCTACGGGAGAAAATCAGATTCTCAGTTTATCTTTTATTGGGGCAATTATGGATCGGGTGAGGCAATGGAGCCAAGATCAAATGCATCTGGGTCCCGATAGTAGCACGTTTCCGATGGTGATGGATTCTCCCTTTGGCAGTTTGGATGAAATTTATCGTCGTCAAGTGGCGAAAGCGCTGCCCCAACTGGCTTCCCAGCTTGTGGTATTGGTGAGCAAAACCCAGTGGAGAGGGGAAGTCGAGGAGGAAATGAGCGATCGCATCCAACAAGAGTATGTGTTAGTCTATCATTCTCCTAAACCCAACTGTGAAGCTGACTCCCTCTCTAGATTGGGTCAACAGTATCCCCTGGTGAAACCCAGCGATAATGAGTTCGAGTATACGGAAATTATCGCCATTCGGGATTAGCTACGCAATGTTTCCGCTGTGCAACCTTGCCAATGACTGATAGCACTCTAATCCTGAAAAATCATCAGGCTTCCCGTATAACACGCCACCCATACTTGATGGGTTTGGGGGTCATAGGTGATACCAATGGGAGCGGCTTCTGTAGGCAGGGTTTGTAATACTTTCATATCCTTGGTGCGAACCTTGCTCAGGGTATCGGAGTTGTAATTGACGACATATAAAAATTGTCCATCTTCGGATAACACCATGCTGCGGGGAGCGCTTCCGGTGGAGACTTTGCTAACAATTTCCCCCGTCTTGAGGTCGAGTTTTCCCACTTCGTTATCTAGATTAAAACTGACATAGAGATAGGATTCTAAGGGGTCTAAATTTAAGTGCCGGGGAGTGATTCCCACTTGGTTAAACCATTCCACGGAATAGTTGTTCAGGTTGACTTTGGCAATATCATCCGACCCCATGATGGCAACATAGGCAAATTGGGATTGGGCATCGACTTCAATTCCCCTGGGATAGGCATCGAGGGGAATACGCTTGATTTCTTGATTTTGTTGGGTGTCGATGATGCTTAAGTCCCAGCTACACCAGTTGGAAACTAAAACGAGACGGTTATTGGGGGTGGTGGCCACATATTTAGGGACAGATCCCACCCAAATCACGTTTTCAATTTGCAGGGTTTCGGTATTGATGCGATAGAGGGTGGAGGGGTCAAAGTTGGCATCGGGATGACAGACATCATCCCCAGGACGGTTAAATCCGGGGCCGTACATTTGATAGTTGGAAACCCAGGCATATTTACCGTTGTGGGAAAAGGCGGCTTCTACGGGCGATCCTTGGAAGAGTCCGCTATATTCTGTATGACCAAAGGCTTCTAAATCGACGCGATCGCTAATGGTACCGACTCGATTATACTCCCGGTCGTAGACGGTGACGGTGTGGGAGTACATCATATTTTGGGCAAAAAAGAGACCGTTTCCCGAATATACAATGGATTTGGGGGAGAGGTCACCGCGAATCACATGGTTGAGGGTCATGGGGGTTGGGTCAGCCCAGATGGTTTCTAGAACGCTGTCGAGTTGCTGTTGATAGTCTGCTTTCAGGCTGGGAATTTGGGGAAACCGGGGATGATCGGGGGGGAGGGTGTCGAGGATGGCGATCGCCTCTTGCCAATAGGATTTTACTTCCCGCCATTGGCTCTTAGTTTCGGCCGTTGTGGTTAAAGAAATCGCCCGATTAACCGCCTTTTCCACGTCTTGCCAGCGATCGCCTTCTGGTTCCGGTGTCGGTTCCGATGCCGCCATTTCCCACTCATAGAGCGATCGCGCCACCTCTGCCTCTGGCATCAAAATTTCCGTGGCAAATACATAAGTGCCCAGGATAGACGCAGGTAAAGAAATCCCTAAACAGAATGCTTTGAAGCGCCACAGTCGTCTATATTGCCTGCGTACCTTGCGATCAACCCGTTTCGCAGGCTTAAGCCTTGGACGAGCAGTCGGCAGTTTCGCCAAAGCTTGGCTCGGAGATTTGACCCCTTTAGAGGGAGTATGGGTGAGTAATACCATGGAAATAAGAGCTGCACCGAGTCATGGCCAGTTGTTTTTCAGGGTAGCGATCGGGGATACTCAAAGTGAGTTGACCCCATCTCTGTTTCCTAGGATTGTACCCAGTTTTGGCCATTGTGAGGAACCCTGTTATGAAAAAGATACTGGTTATTGAAGACGATCCCGATGTTCGGGACATTATACTTGATGTGTTAGAAGCAGAACAGTATTGGGTCATTGGCGCAGAACAAGGTCGTCGGGGGGTTGACTTGGCGATCGCCCATCTTCCAGACTTAATTATTTGCGATGTCATGATGCCAGAATTAGATGGCTATGGCGTTCTCAGAGAACTGCAAAATCAACCTCAAACGGCTACCATTCCCTTTATTTTTCTCACGGCAAAATCCACAAAATTTGACCAACGTCAAGGGATGGAATTAGGAGCGGATGATTATATTACCAAACCCTTCATGCGCACAGAACTCTTAAGCGCGATTACAACTCGATTCAAAAAACAAAAACTTCAAACCGACAAAGCACAAACTCAACTCGATGAACTTCGTCATAGCATTTCTTTATCCTTACCCCATGAACTTCGCACTCCCTTAAATGGGATTTTAGCCTCCTCAGAACTCTTACAAAAAGAATTCACAAATTTAGATTATCCAGAGATAATGGAGCTTTTGGATAATATTAATATTTCCGCTAAACGACTAAATCGGTTGATTGTAAATTTCTTACTATATGCGGATTTAGAGTTGATTAAATTCGATGAAAAACGATTAAAATCCCTTAAAAAACAGTCAACTGAATATCCGAGTTTGGCGATTCAAGAAGTCAGTCGTAGCATCTCTAAAAAACAGCCTATATCTCGCGCTTCTGATTTGAATTTTAACCTCCAAGATGCTAATCTGGGTATGGATCAGAAAAGTTTTATTAAAATCTTGGAAGAAGTCTTAGACAATGCCTTTAAGTTTTCAAAGGCGGGAACCCCGATTACTATTTTGAGTGAAATTGAGGGGGAATTTTATCATTTATCGATTAGCGATCGCGGACGAGGGATGAGTGCAGAACAAATTACCAGATTGGGTGCTTACCAACAATTTGACCGCAAAATCCATGAACAACAGGGGTCAGGATTAGGGTTGTCAATTGTGAAACAAATAGTAGATTTATACGGGGGTAATTTTAGGATTGATAGCGTCCTAGATCGAGGGACAACGATCCACATCCTCTTGCCGAGAGTACCGGAAGTTGAATTTTTTTGATACACTGGGATAAAAGTTATTTTCAGGTGAGGTACTGATGGGTCTATTTGAAGATCGAGATCAAATGAATTTGCCCTCTGTATTTATTGGGGGTGAATATAATTGGCAAGCGCAGATTAATTCGGTGCAAGCAGAAAGCCAAAAAATCCGTCGCTTACGCCAACAGTGGAGTTCCGAACGTCCCAGTCACTTAAATAATGCCAAAGGAAGTCCGAAATCTCAGTAATTCAATCCCAAATTATCCGATTAGGGGGTCATCTTTTGGGTTTTCTCCGTAAGTTTGAAGGCAGGGTGGAAAGGGCACGTTGTAAATGCTCTAGGGTAATGGGGGTTTCTGGGGATTCAAGGGTGGCGAAAATGCTGGCTTTATGGGCGATCGCCTGAATTTGTCCCCCGGTGAGTTGCCAGCGCTGGGCTAGGTCTTCCCAGTCTAAGCTAGAACTGACTCGAATATGGGGTGCAAAGGCTTGTTTCCAGAGTTGGAGACGATCGCCTACTCCAGGAATGGGAAACGCTAAAATCTGCTCTACAACCCCTTCTCTGAGCCATTTTTGCAACCCCACAGACCCTTGATAGGCAGGATCGAGGCTTAAAATGGTGATGCCTAGATGCTGCTGGCGATCGCGCAAAAATCGATAAACTGGCCTTTGCATCCCTGGTTTTAACCACAAATGAGCCGATTTAATCAGTACAATGGGAGCCTTGAGGGCCTGAAGATCGGATAATCCAGCCCTAGGATCGGGACAAAGTTGCAGATCCACTTGAGCGATCGCCTGGTTAACCTCCGTGGCGATCGCTTCCGTTGCCGTGGTTTTTCCCGTCCCAGAAGTGCCCAAAAATACCGTAATTTGTCCCGGAGCAATTCCCCTCAATTCTGTCCCCGGATGATGGCGATATCGGTAAGCCATATATCTAAGGTTTTCCCGCAAATCTGAAGTGATAATCAAATCTGACCAGGAGGTTTGAGGCGTGTAAAATTTAATTTTCAGCGCCTCTCTGGTAGGGTGCAATAAGGAGGATAAGCGCTGCTCATCCGGGCGATCGGCTAACAGATAATTAATTAAACTTGGCGCAAGTTTAACCCGACGATGTAAAAAAGTTTCCGAGTCTGGCGGACAAAATATAACCAAACCCAATTGAGTTAAAACTGATGTAGAAGTCAGCAACACTCTCCCATCTCTCCATTGGCGATCGCCCCGACAAAACAACCGTAAAATCAGATCGACTGTCGGTAAATGGCTTTCGGGATCGTCTTGCAAATACTGGTAAAGACGGGAATAGCGCTGATTCACTTCTGGGGCTAAACTAGCTAACACCAGATGTTTTTCAAACAGACTTAAAGCAGCGCGATCGCAGAGCATCGGTAATCCTAAGATAATGCCTTGCTCTTGACTAGCCTGAATTTTTTCTTCTAATTGTTGCTGATAGTTTAATCCCTGAGACTTGTGGGCAAACACTTCTAATTTGCCGATCTCATCTCGTCCCACGGTTCCATCTAAGGTCACCAACCCTTTCCACCAATCACTACTAGCCCGATCGCCTGGGGTTTTCGCCACCCGATCGATCGCTTTTCTCTCCCGTTGTCGTTTCGCCACCGCCAAACGAAGAATGCGATCGAGCCAGTTAAACTCGGTTCTCAAATAGCCCCAGTTATCAGTAAATGGAGTCGTGCGATCGCTGGCCATTCACTTTTCCTGCTTTCCTGGAGCTGAACTGAGATACTGACACACTTGGGGGGTTAACACTTGAGCGGCGATCCCATGACCTTGGGCATTCCAATGTCCCCCACACTCGACCGCATTGGCAAACCCATGTAAGCACACCTGATTCTCCTGGGCGTAGGTTTGCAGGGTTGGCGCTAACGTCACCACCGGAAAATTGAGGCGATCGCCTAACGCCTTAATCCGATGATCTGGATAAAACAAATCCGTAATCCCATTACTCTCCACAAACCCATCTCGAAACGCTCGATTAGGATTTACTTGCACCTCATTCGTTAACGTCACCACCATAAATTCTGCATCCTTCTCTTGCACCTCCTCATGCATCAACCCCATTAAATCCTCCGTCACTCGCCAAGCCTTTTCCCAAGTTTCATCCTCTGGTTCCCGATATAAATAATTATAAGTATACTGGCGCAGAGCTTCCAATTCTCGGTTTTTCATATCCTTTTCCACATTCCGCACCAACTGCAAAATCCGGGAACGATCCACCAACCAATCTGGCAACATATCCACCCTAGATAAATTATAGGGCGGTAGGGTTTTATCCGGGTTGCGAAAAGACATATCCTGCTCTAATTCTCCCTGATTGTTATAGACAAAATAGGGACGATTGCGAGCATCTAAGGGCTTATAATTATCAGCGATATCATTGCCTGTAAATACAGCTAAGAGTACCATATCCGGGTTGTAGGGCCAAACATCCCGACGCAAGCGTAATAACTGCTGTCCGGTTCCATAATTGGTGACCCCAAAATTAATCACCTCTACGGTTTTTCCCTGGAGCGCCGGACATTCTTTTAATCCCTGTTCCATTAACCACCAATAGGTTTGCTCTAGGGGGACTTGTAGCGCTTCAGAAAAAGAATCACCCAAGATAGCAATGCGGAAGGTATTCGGGGCTTTTTCTAGAGGATGTTCGCGATCGCGCAATCCAGCACTGTTAATCTCAATATAGGCTTCCCCTTCTGCCGTCCACCACCCCGACATCCCTGCTCTATGAGTCCATCCCAAATCCTCATCCGTTTGGAAAAAGTTCGGTTGAGCAGTTCCCGGTGCAGGTTTCGGGGGCGCACTTCTCTGGGAAGGTAAAACCGTCTCCGGTGCTGGAGCCAGTGAAGGGGATGGGGTTGGAGAAGGTTCTACAACAGAAGGGTTCGGTTCTGGAGAAGCCGAAGCTTGGGGTTGCGGTTTCGCTTGAGGCGGAATATTAGCAATGCGTAACCCCACTTCTGCCACCAATAGGGCAAAGACTACGCTTCCCGCAGCCAACCCCAGATTACCCATCCATGTTTTTAACCCGTTTGTCTTCATTGAGAATTTGAGCGTTGAGAGTTCTAGAAGCTCTGATTTTAGCAGTTCGCTGAACCGGTTGTTTGAAAATACTATATCTTAGGGAAGTCTCAAAGCTCACTCGGATCGATTCCCAGTTCTCGGAGCTTGGCGATCGCCCGATCGCGCTCTGTCTCAATCTGATTTCGTTCTTGCTCAATGCGATCGCGCTCTTGCTGAATCTGATTTCGTTCTTGCTCAATGCGATCGCGCTCTTCCATCACCTCCTCCGGATCTTGAAAAGGTTTTCCATTGGGATAAAACACCGCTAAACCCTCAGCGAATAATTCAAAGCGAATATCTAAAAGCGGAGATGTCCAAGGTAAATTCAGAGGAGTAATTAACACAAAATCCTCATCTTGGTCTCCCCTGACATATCCCCAAAAATCACGGGATTCCGGGTTATAAAAAAACATCTCCAGCACCCCATATTTTTGATAGAATACCTGTTTTGCGAGCATCTCACTATTGGAGTTACTCGGTGACAAAATTTCAAACACAACTTGGGGAGCAATATTATCTTCTTCCCATTGTTTATAACTGCCGCGATCGCCAGGAGGTCGGCCAAAAACAACCATGGCATCAGGCGCTTGAGCTGGAGCAGGAGGTGCATCAACCTGAACCGGATACCACAGTAAATCCCCAGCAACAAATACCTTTTGCTGGGCAAATAAGCGCCTTAAATTACTCACCAGGTAAACAATCCATCGATATTGAACCGTGTTTTCAGCCATGGGTAAGCCATCGGAGTCAGGATAAAGAATTTGCGGTGTACTGGGAGCTTGAACCATTCACAATTTCCCTCAGTGCTGATTGCAGATATTTGAGTATTATATCCTCTATGATAGATAGAGTAGTTTCAAGCGATCGCTAACCGGACAAGATCTTGCCTTCATCCTCCCGCCCCCTCTTACTACTCATCGACGGACATTCCTTAGCCTTCCGTTCCTATTATGCCTTCGCCAAAAGCAGGAATGGAGGGCTAAAAACCCGTAGCGGCATTCCCACAAGCGTTTGTTTCGGCTTCCTCAAATCCCTATTTGAAGTCCTAGAAAAAGAACATCCCCAAGCCTTAGCCATAGCCTTCGATCGCGCTGAAGCCACCTTTCGCCATGATGCAGATGTGAACTACAAAGCCAACCGCAAGGAAGCACCAGAGGACTTTTTACCCGATCTGCAAAACCTACAGCAGATTTTAGCCGCCCTCCAAGTTTGTATCGCTACTTGTGCCGGGTATGAAGCCGATGATGTCCTCGCCACCTTAGCAGAGCAAGGCATACAAGCCGGATATCAGGTGAAGATCTTAACCGGCGATCGCGACTTATTTCAACTCGTCGATACGGAAAAAGCCATCAGCGTCCTGTATCTAGCCGGAGGAAGTCGTAAACACGACACCGCAGCCAATGAATTTACTCCAGCACAAGTCAAAGAAAAAATGGGCGTTCATCCCCACCAAATTGTAGACTACAAAGCCCTGTGCGGCGATCCCTCCGATAACATTCCTGGAGTTAAAGGCATTGGTGAAAAAACTGCCGTCAAATTGTTGCAAGAATATAGCACATTAGATAGCATTTATGCCTCCCTAGATCAAATAAAAGGCGCAATACAAAAGAAACTCAGAGAAGGAAAAGACCATGCCTACCATTCCCAGTTTCTCGCCCAAATCACCGCTCAAGTTCCCCTCGATCTCAGCCTAGAGGCGTGTCATCTGCAAGGCTTTAAACCCCAACCCCTAGCTCAATTATTCCAAACCTTAGAATTAGAACAATTTAGCCAAAAACTCGATCATTTCCAACTTCTACTAGGCGGGAATCCTACCCCAGTCGAACCAGTCATTGTCGATGAAAAACTCGATTTTTGGACAGCCGCAGAAACCGAAGCCGCCCAAGCCAAAAAACAGTTACCCTTTACCCCCCTTATTATCGACAACGAGCAAAAACTCACCGATTTAATCAAAAAGCTCAAAACCTGCCAAGATCCTCAAATTCCCGTCGCTTGGGATACAGAAACCACAGCACTAGAACCCAGAGATGCCGAATTAGTCGGTTTAGGATGCTGTTTTCAGCAAGATCAAACCCTCACGGTTGCCTATATCCCCCTCCACCATAAACACGGACAGAATTTAAACAAAAAACATACCCTAGAACTGCTGCGCCCCCTGCTCGAAGATACCGCCTATCCCAAGGTCTTGCAGAACGCTAAATTTGACCGTTTAATCCTCAAACATCAAGGCATTAATCTGCAAGGCGTTGTTCTGGATACTTTGCTTACCAGCTATGTTTTAAATCCCGACAGTAATCATAGCCTCAGCGCCTTAGCCCAACAAGAATTAGGCATCATTCCCCAAAGTTACGAACAACTCGTTCCCAAGGGCAAAACCATTGCCGATATCGATATTTCCCTAGTTTCCAAATATTGTGGCATGGATGCCTATGTCACGTTCCAACTCGTCCCAATCTTTGAGAAAAAACTGAGCCAATTCCCCCAACTTAAACAGCTCTTAGCAGAGATTGAAATCCCCTTAGAGCCGATTTTAGCCCAAATGGAATGGACAGGCATTTGTATCGATAGCAATTATTTAAAAAAACTCTCCCAGCAATTAACCGATCAACTCAAAACCATTGAGAAAAAAGCCTATGAAGCTGCCGGTGAAGAATTTAATTTACGTTCCCCCAAGCAAGTCAGCGCTTTATTATTTGATAAACTCCAACTACCCACAGGACGCAAAATTAAAACCGGATATTCTACCGATGCGGCAACCTTAGACAAATTGCAAGCCAATCATCCAACGAAAGTAGTTGAGGCAATTTTAGAATATCGCACCTTAGATAAATTAAACTCCACCTATGTGGATGCTCTACCCAAATTGGTGCATCCCCAAACCCAGCGAGTTCATACAGATTTCAACCAAGCGGTTACCAGTACGGGACGTTTATCTTCTTCTAACCCCAATTTACAAAATATTCCCATTCGCACAGAATTTTCCCGCCAAATCCGAAAAGCGTTTATTCCTCAATCGGGATGGATATTAGTGGCGGCAGATTATTCCCAAATTGAGTTAAGAATTTTAGCCCATTTAAGTGGCGATCCGACGCTGGTTGATGCCTATCAAAATCATCGCGATGTGCATAAAGTGACGGCTCAATTACTGTTCGATCGCCAGGAAATTACCCCAGAAGAGCGCCGTTTAGGGAAAGTGATTAATTTTGGAGTCGTTTATGGTATGGGGGCGCAACGGTTCGCTAGGGAAGCGGGGGTAAGCACGGCAGAAGGAAAGAAATTTATTGAACGGTTTAATCGCCAATATCCCCTGGTGTTTGAATATTTAGAAACAACGAAAAAACAGGCGATTAGTCAAGGGTTTGTGGAAACAATTTGGGGTAGACGACGCTATTTTGAGTTTGAACATTCTGGTTTACAGGAGTTACGAAATAAACCACTAGATTGGATTAGTTTAAAGAAAATGAGTAAAAGGGATGCGGAATTCTTGCGAGCGGCAGCGAATGCACCCATTCAAGGTTCGAGTGCTGATTTGATTAAGATGGCGATGGTGAAATTGGATGAAGTTTTGCGTCCCTATCAGGCGCGGATGTTATTGCAAGTTCATGATGAGTTAGTGTTGGAAATGCCGCCAGAGGAATGGGAGGAGTTGGAGGGGAAAATTAAAGAGACGATGGAAAATGTCGTTTCTTTAAATATTCCTTTGGCGGTAGAAATTCATCAAGGGAAGAGTTGGATGGAGGCTAAGTGATAAGTAATGAGTAATGGGGAGGATCTAAAGGAATTGCTTTTTGGGACAAAAGAGGTTATGTTGGACAATGGATAATAACGCGACTTAGTTCAGGTGCTGATACCAGGAAGAATTCAGCCCATCAACCGTCAACGATTCCAAACTCAACTGGGGGTGAAGATAAGCAAGAAATTGCACAGTTGATGATGTTCTTCCTTAAGCTGAATGACTCAATATTGAAGATGAACACGGAGATCGAATCATGGCAAGCATTATGCATTGGATGGAAGAAGGCAGAGAAAAAGGTAAGCAAGAGCAAGCAGTGGCAATGATTTTGCGGCAACTGCCTTGGAAAATTGGGGCGGTTAAGCCCTATTTACAGGAAGAAATTGAAGAACTGTCTCTATCCGACTTAGAGGATCTATCCATTGCGCTGCTGAAGTTTTCGGACTCTGACGATCTGGAATTGTGGTTAGAGCGAACAGCGAGAAAAAGCCCCCTGATGATCTCTTGAGATCCTGTCTGAGTGAACTGTTATACCCTACCCGCTACTTGAACACCATAATTAAAAATCTAGGGAGCGAGACGCTCCCACTCCAGTAATATCAAAGAATTGAAGGAGTGGGAGCATCTTGCCAGGCTCTCTTTTCCGATTACCGATTACCGATTACCCATTACCCATTACCCATTACCGCGCGAAGCGCTGTAAGTATTTTGGGCAGCGATCGCCACTTGCTCTACCGGATCTTGAGCCAGTCGATTCAGGGCAGACTTTACCCCTTCTCCTTCTGCCCCCAAACGGTGCAGAGCTTGGGCAACCCGGTGGCGAACTTGCCAATCGGGATCGTCCACTAAGGGAAATAAGAGTTCCACTGCTTCTGTATTGCCCAATTCTCCCAAAGAACTGACGGCTGCTGCACGGACTAAATCTGTAGAGGAGTCGAGGGCTTGTTGAAGCAGACTCAAGGCACGAGGATCGCCCAATTCTCCCAAGGTTGCCACAATACTCATCTGCAACAGCCATTCCTGAGTGTTGCCATAGGCTTGTTCTAAATCGGGATAAGCTTCAGTCAAGTGCAACGCCCCAATACCGTCAGCCGCAGCCGCTTTCACATCAATTTCTGGATCGTTTTCCAGGCGATCGCGTAAAATCTGTAAGCTTTGCTCTCGATCGGCTTCTCCCACTGTCGATAGCTGGCTCACTGCTGCATAGCGCACCCGCACATTACCATCATTGACTAAGCCTTCAATCTTGGGGAACGCCACGGCTGGATCGAGCAGACGCAACATATTCACCCCCCGCAGGCGATCGCCATAATTTTCCGAATCCAATAATTGCTGAACTGATTCCGGGGTTACACTCATAGAATTAAAACACTCTTAATCGGGTTATCAGGAACAAAGTTTAAGCCTGAGAATCAAGATCGCGCAAAATATCCCCTCTGGTGAGGATACCCACCAATTTCTGCGCCTCATCTAAAACTGGCAACCGGCGGATATTATGTTTTTGCATCACCTTGGCTGCATCGCGCAAAGAGCGATCGCCTTTGACTGAAATCGGGCGATCGCTCATCACCTCCCGCACCGTCAACCCCATCGCCTTCCGCAAATCCTTCTCATAGGTTGCCGGATTTTCCAAATAAATCACACTATCTAACAACATAATATAAGGCGGTGGCTCCACGCCTGTTTCTTGCCACATCAAATCCGCTTCTGAGATTACCCCAATCAGCTTATACTCTACATCAACTACGGGCAAACCACTAATACGGTGTTCTACCAACAGGTGAATCGCCTCCTTCAAGGACGTATCCGGGCGAACCACCAAGGGATCTTTGGTCATGACATCAGCGACGGTTTTCGGCATAGGGGGCCTCTCCCAACAATTTGGTATTGAGTGTAACCATTATAGGGGAAATGGGGAGATGGGGGAATGGGGGGGGCGTGGAGAAAGCCCAATCAAGGCAAACACTTCTTCATTACTCCATCGGTATTGATTTTATTATAGAAAGGGAATTGTATAGCAACTAGAGCCAACAGTAGTTTAGTTTACCCATTACCCAAATCTTCTTTTCCCTATTATCGAGCAAAGCACTATCATTTACATCCTGCCAATTTTTACTATGATAAAAAACACATTGAAAACCACCCAATTACTCCAACATTTGAAGCTCCGCAACTCAATCTTACTGGGATATTCGATTCCCGTTGTTTTGTCAGTCTTGACCGCAATTTTAGTTTATGTTCAAGGAGTGAGAATTGTTCAGGAAAAATCCCAGAAAGTCACCATTCTTTATCAAAATATTGAGGAAGTTCAAGGTCTTGCCTTTAGTATTGCTGAACTGGAAAAGGCTGGTCGGGGTTATTTGCTGGGACAGAGAGCTGATGAGTTAAAGCGCTATGAATACTGGGATAGCGAACTCTACAACCGTTCTGAGGCAATTCGTGCCTTGATTCAAGATCCCCAACAGAAAAAGACGCTCAATGAAATTATTCAAGTGGGCGATCGCATGAATGAGCTGTATCGGCGCTTAATTTCCTATCTCCAATTGGGTAAACCCCAAAAAGTCCAGCAAATTTGGCTACGAGGTGAAGTGCAAGCCATCACCCAAAATCTGGGAGAATTGGTGGCCGCCTTTGCTGCCAACGATCAAAAGCGGCTGGCCGAGGAACAAGCCAAACAGCAACAGGCACTGCAACTGTTAACCCTTCTTGTGTTTGGAATTGCTGGAATTTCTGGCTTCATTGCCTTCCTGGTAGGCATAGGTATTGCCACGGCTATTAGTCAGCAGATGAATCAGGAAACCAGCGCCATCTCGGCCACTTCAGCAACCATTGCCAGTACCCTTGAAGAGCAGGATCGCAATAGTGCCCAACAAGCAAGTGCAGTGCGCGAAACGACCACCACCCTGGATGAACTCAACTCCTCCTTTCGGAATGCAGAAGAACAAACCAACGACTCTGCCTTGGGTGCAAACCAAGCCTTAGCCCTCTCGGAACAGGGGAAAGCCGCAGTTGAGCAAACCTTAACCGGTTTAGGCAATTTACAAACCAAAGTAGGAGAGATTCGACAGCATAGCGATCAACTCACGGCCAAATCAGTCGAGATTGAAAAGATTACCCAAGTGGTCAGAAATCTGGCCACCCAAACCAATATGCTGGCCCTCAATGCCAGCATTGAAGCAGTACGAGCGGGGGAACAGGGTCAAGGGTTTGCCGTCGTTGCCGCAGAAATCCGGACTTTGGCAGATACCACAAAGAAATCAGCCGCCCAGATCGATCAACTGATTACAGAAATTCGCACAGAAATTGACACCTCTGCCCAAGCAACGGAAGTGGGGATTCAAACGGTAGCTGAAGGGGTGGGAATTGGTAAAGAAATGGCTGAGGTTTTTGACGGTGTAAAGGATGCGGTGCAGAATGTGGCGATCAATAATCAACAACTGGCTCTCAATGCCAAAGAGCAGAGCCAAGCCATGCAGCAAATTTTGATCGCGATGAATGATATTACTGAAGCGGCAGAAAATAATGCCTTGGGGGTTAGTCAACTCCGTACAGGAATGCGTCAACTCAATGTGGCCTTAGAAAATCTCAATGGGCTGGTTTGAATGAGTATGGGTTATGGTAGGCAATAGCTTATGGGGGCCAGGTTTCTGTGATTGAAGAAAGTTAGGCTCTCTGTTACTTTGCTCTAATAAATACGATGCTCAAGTTCCATACTCAAAGTCACATCGAGGGGATGTCGTGTCCCTATTGTCAGGAATTGCTGCTTCAGTCCGGGTTAGAGGGGAAACTGGCCCAGCAGCTTGGGGGCCCATCTTCGGAACAGCAAATAGTTTGGCAAGACCTCCTCAACAGTGCGGGGGGCGCGATGAATGTGATGGCTGCGGCTTTTGGCGATCGCGCCAGGGATGCCCAGCACGATCGCCTCCTAGCAGATAGTGGCATTGAACCTTACCCCTCGGCCCATTTTGACCGGCGTAAGTTTTTACAGCACCTTCTCCTAGGGGCAATGGTCACCACCCTCAGCAACTGCACTGGAGCTGGGAACCGTCGAGAACCCTTTTCCTCTGATATTCCTACCACGCGCCTAGAGAAAACCCACCTCAAAATTGCCTTTCTCCCCATTACCTGTGCCACGCCCATTATCATGGCCCAACCCCTAGGGTTTTATGAAAAATATGGCTTAACCGTGGAACTGATCAAAATGAACAGTTGGACTCAGGTGCGCGATGCGGCGATCGCCGGAGAACTAGATGCCTACCACATGCTCTCCCCCATGCCCCTAGCCATGTCTTTAGGCCTCGGCTCTGTTCCCAGTGCCATCAAATTAGCCAGTATTGAAAACATCAACGGCAATGCCATTACTGTAGCCTCCCGCCATCGCCAAACCGTAAAAGGGCCCAAGGACTTCAAGGGATTTCGCATTGCCATCCCCTTTATCTATTCCATGCACAACCTGCTGTTGCGCTACTATCTAGCTGTGGGTGGACTCCATCCCGATCGCGACGTGGAATTAGTCACGTTGCCCCCTCCACAAATGCTCAGTGGTCTTCGAGACGGCACAATTGATGCCATGATTGTGGCTGAACCCTTTAATCAACAGGCCGTTGAGCAAGGAATTGGGTTTATCCATTTGCTCACTCAGGAATTATGGCCCGGTCATCCCTGCTGTTCTTTCACTGCCTCTCAAAGTTGGATTGACGAACATCCGAGTACCTTCCGCGCCCTCAATAAGGCGATCATTGACAGTGCCAATTATGCCCGCCAAGCCTACCATCGAAGGGAAATCGCTCAGGCGATCGCTTCCCCAGAGTACATTAACGCCAATCCCAAGACCCTGGAAGCCGTGTTAACCGGCAACTTTGACGATGGTTTAGGAAAACGCCGCAATATTCCCGATCGCATCGATTTCGACCCCTATCCATGGAAAAGCTTCTCCTACTGGATCACGACCCAATTCCAGCGCTGGGGACTGCTGACGAATGATAATTTTCAACATGAGGCGATCGCCGATCGAGTCTTTATGACTGGACTAGCCCGCCAATTGAGCAAACAATTGGGTCAAACGCCGCCCACCCTTATTTTGCGCTATGAAGACCTCAAATTTGGTCGCTTTGATCCCACAGAACCCAATCAATATCTGCAACAGCAAATTGCCAAGTATAAGTTCTGATGAATATACAGGATCGATCGCCTAGAATACATAATTAGCCAGTGATGTTATTCCCCTATTCCCTAAGATGTCTTCTCGCCAAATTTTCGAGCAATCGATTGATATTAAGGCCAATGCAACTACCGTGGAGCGCTGTTTTACTCAATTGGATTTAATGCACCAATGGCTTAATCCGATGTTGGAGTGTCAACCGGTGGGGGAGTGGAGTACGGACAAGGGGAGTCAATCCCGGTTTATGATTAAAATGCCGGTGATTCAACCGACGCTTAGGAGTACGGTGATTGAACGGGAACCGGGGTTGGTGGTTTGGCAGTTTGAGGGATTTTTTCAAGGATGCGATCGCTGGGAATGTCAGCCGATAGAGTCTGGAACCCGCCTGATTAACCGGTTTGAGTTTGAAATTCCTAATCCCTTAATTGCGTTTGGGTTTAATCAATTTGCAGCGACTTGGACTCAAGAAGATATGAAAGCACAACTCACGCGCTTCCAGCAAGTAGCACAGAGACTGTAGGGAAGGGGTAATGGGCAGAAGGGTAATGGGTAATAGGCGATCCTCCCTATCTCCCCATCTCCTCACAGGGGCTGTTGCAATTGGGACTCTAGGGGCCGATCGCCGTTTATCTCTAAACCCTTAAAATCCTGTTTAAGGCTACCAGACCCAGCTTCTGGGGGCCAAAAGACCCAACGACTGCCTGGGGGGAGTTGGTTGAGGCGATCGCTATTTTGGGTCAGTAGAATTAGGGGTAAATTAGGTAAATTCCGGGCAGGTTCCCCAAAACCCGTTCCGGCAAGGCTCTCTAACACCACTTGATGGCCCTGAATCAGACCCGTATAAGCTGTCCAGAGCTTAACATTCATTTGCCGACGGGAGGCGTGGAAATAGAGGGAAGCCGCAGCAATAACCGCTTGTTCAAAGGTTTCTGGATGCCAAGCCCATTCCGTATCGAGGGCAATCACCACATCGTCACCACCGGCCATAATTTCCAATTCCCGCACCCTTAAGTCGCCATAGCGGGCGCTGGTACGCCAGTGAATCAATCTTAAGGGGTCTCCAATACGATAAGGACGCAAGGAGCGAGTTAGCCCTTCTGTGGCATTTTGTATGCCCTGATGGTCGCGCTTAAATTTGGGGCTTTGGTCTTGCCCCAAGTCGTCGATCAGGGGACAAGTCCGCAGGGGCAGCACTTGGGGATAAACGATCGCCGTGGCGGGTGCTTCCCGGCGACGGCGACACCAAAATAAGCCTAAAGGGGCGGCTGTCCTGAGCTGTAAGGTACTCCAGCGATAAATTCCTCGTTTTTGGGTCGGTTGATCGTAAATCCACTTGTAGCTGCTGTGAGGCTGGATATGGGCGATCGCTGCGGTTTGGGGAGGACTGAGAACAAAGGGCAGTAGGTCTTGGACTTGCAGCAGGGTTTTGGGTTGGTTGGTGCGATTTTCGATGTCGAGTTCAATGGTGAGGCAATCGCCAGCGCTGATGGGGCGAAGACGATGGCGACGGATCTCTAGACCCCGTAGCGATCGCACCGGTAAAATAGCAGCCATCAACAGCAGAGCAGCAAGAATACCACTAATCACATACAACCATCCCACCATGGTATTAGTCGCTGCCCCGAAAAAGAAGACCATCAGAGCTGACAGCAACCATCCTGCATAGGCTGGATTAACCCATTTTCTCTCTAACCAATCGGCGATCACCCGTATCACGCTCTTACTCCATAAATTATTTCCCCTTAATCTTTTATAGCGCTTTTGGAGATGGGGGGATGGGGGAGTGGGGAGACACGGAGACACGGGGACACGGAGACACGGAGAAATGGGGAAATGGGGACGCTTGTCGATGCTCCCTGAGCGGAGTCGAAGGGAGCATCGACACACAGATGGCCGATTACCCATTACCGATTACCCATTACCGATTACCCATTACCAGCGCGTAGCGCTCTAAAATTCAATCAAGACTTCAGCAATTCTGCGATTGCGTCGCACAGTGAGTAACATGGAACGGGGACGGGTTTCTAGAAAACCAATCAGATCGTTAACTCCTCGCAAACGACGGTGATTAATGGCCAACAGACGATCGCCGGGTCGAAAGCCGATATCAGCAGCTAGAGAACCCCGTTCAACTTCTAATACAATTAAGTCCTGATCGACGGTTACGCCTAAACGGGGACGGTCAGAAAAGCGATCGCGGTTATTCCCATTTTCTTCAGGAAAAGTCGGATCGCGTCGAGCTACGCGATCGTCAGGAAAGCTGGGATCGGGTTGATTGCTGTTCGCTACAATAAACTCACGGGCAATTGCCGCATTGGTGGCAAAGCCGATACCGCTATTGGTTCCATCCCGGCTTAAAATGGCTTTATTAACTCCAATCAGTTCCCCACGGGAGTTAAGTAAAGGGCCTCCTGAATTACCGGGATTCAGCGCTGCATCGGTTTGTAGGTCTCCGTTGTCCGGGTCGATACGACTGAGGATACCGGTGGTAATGGTTCCGGAAAGACCAAAGGGACTGCCAATCGCATAGACTTGTTGACCCACTTGTACCCCTTGGCGATCGGCGATCGGAATCGTGGGTAAGCTGTCAGTGGTATCTAAACGAACCAAGGCTAGATCGTTGCGGCGATCGACCCCAATCACATACCCTTGATAGCGATTTCCTTGGGATGTTCTCACCTCCACCCGTCCCCGTCTGGCTTCCGACACCACATGCTCATTGGTTAACACCAAACCATCAGAGCGGACAATACTCCCTGAACCTGAACCTCGTCCCGCTTTAATGGTAACCACGGCTGGACTCGCTTGGCGATAGACTTGAATTCGGGTTTGTTCTTCGCCACTAAATTGAGCCAGGATCGAGGCTTCAGGTAGACTCAGCGCTGGCGGAGCAAGCATCAACCCTGCGGCAAGGGTGGACAGGAATAAAGTTTTTGGTTGGATCATAGTTCTTTACCCAGAGTTGGCAATCCTTCTTTGATGAATGACACTCCGATTGTGTTGAGTGTTTCCTGATTTTATCGAGGGAGTCATTAATCAAAATGTGAAGCACAGTTCATGCTCGGCAATTTTGAGAAATAATTGGGGAGGATCGCCAGGTTCTAAGCGTCCTCCATAGCTGGCATTAAAACAGCTAAAGGTTAAAGGTTCCTTGCCTGTGCCTTTAAGTTTCATGTTTTTGAACAATAGGCTAAAGTTGATTAAATCCACCCGCAGGCGATCGCCACTGAGGGTATCGGCAATTAAAACTTGTTTCACCCTGGGATCGATCTTGATCACCAAGTTTTGAATTCGGAACCATTGCACCCCATGACTAATATACTTCACCTCTACATCATCAGGTAACCCTAAAATGTCCACTTCTTGCAGATTCTGATTGTCAATCGCAGGCGTATCTAGGGATGGCTCAACAGATTCAGGTGCAGCCTCTGTCTCGCTAAACTCTGGTGCAGGAGGGCGATTTTTTTGCTGCCGTTGGGGAAGGGAGGGACGCTGTTGCGGAGGAGCAGGAGGAGTAGCGGCAATCGTCTCTAGGGCGATTTTCCAACTGCGGGATTTTTGCGCAAGTTCTGAGCGAATGCGGATTAGGCGATTGGTTTTGCCTTTGGTGGTGTAATAGTCTTCCTGTTTTTTCTTGGTAGCTAACCAGCGCCTGCGGGCAAACTGTTGGGTATTTGGCGGATAATTTCCCTCACAGAAGGTTTGATAAAACTCCAGGGTAACACCTAAACCGCCGATTTTTTCTAGGGCAATGCCTACCTGTTCCATCAACAGATAGGTTTGCCAGTTGGGTTTAGCCAGAAACTGGTCTTTAATGAGATACTCGTAGCGTTGGCGATCGGAAATGGAGAGGCGATCGGGATGTAGAGTAGAATGGGCTAATTCATAAATAATTAAGGCCAAAATTTGAGTTTTTTCGATCTCATCGGTTAACAGTTCGCGACTGCATTGCTCAAAAATGGCGGGGAGTTCGGGCCAAAATTCCCGACGGATTAAATATTGTAGCCATAGGGGGATAACTTGGCGCTGCTCTCTCCCCTCAGAAATCTGGTCAAAACAGCGATTCAGAGCTTCTGTATCGTCTAAATACAGATAGGCCATAAAGGCATGATAGTTAGAGTTCTGGTGTTCTAAAATGGGAGCAACATACCTTAACCAGGCAGGATCTTTGGGCGATCCCGCTTCCTCCCAAGCCTTAAAAATTAAGTGTTCTAAATCGCTATGGAGGAGCGCTTGGGTTGACGATCCACTATTGGAAGCCAGTTTGAGATATTCTAAGCCTTCGGGTAGTCCGACCAATTGGGCTTTGGCGAGATAATATTCCCGTTGTCCGGTGGCTTGGGCAGAGGTGAAACAATCTACGGCTTCTTGATAGGCTTGACCTCGGTAAAAACAGAGTCCGGCTGAAGCGAGTAGGCTGGGATATCCAGCATCAGATAAGGCTTGTAGAACTTCACCCATACTGTACCACGTGGCAGGTTGTAGGGTGTTTTCATCACTGATTTGTTCGATGTTTTGCTGATAGGTTTTGATCGCCGTTGTCCATTGGGGGCTAAAGCGATGTTGCTCTAAAACTTGGGTCTGGTTATGGTGATAAACCTGTAGGGCTTGGGTGAGGGTTTGTAGGTCTTCTGGGTTAAAGTCTGAGACCATGAAGTTGATTAGGGGTTGTTCGAGGCTATGCCGATCGCCGAGTTCTGGGCGATCGGCCACGTCCTGATACCATTGATACAGATCTGCCCAACAGGAGCCTTGCCAAAAACAATCCCAGGCTTCTTCTTCTTCTCCGAGTTGCCAAAATTCTGACCCAGCTCTTTGGTACTGTTGTTCAAATTTGAGCGCCCAAGCTTCACACAGATGCCCTTCTTCTAAGTTGCCAATGGTTCGATAAAATTGTTTGGCTCGGCGCAGAAGTTTGGGATCTTGGGCGTTTAAGCCTTCGGTTTGAAGGGTGAGAGCAACGGAGAGTAAGTCATCTTCTTGCAAATCTTTAGCACTTTCATCGGTTCCCGTTTGCAAAAATTGCATCCGTTGTTGCCAGTCCTGGGCATTTTTCACCCGTCCCCAATGGGTTTCCACTTGGTGAGGATCGTTAATCTGATGCCATAGGGTGCGATCGCCCAAGGGGGTATCGACGACAAATAAGCGCTCAATGGCGCGACTCGCTGCCACGTAGAGCTTATTAAAGAAGTATTCCACCTCGATGCTCAGTTCGGGATGATCGGCTTCTAGGAGCGTCCAGAACCGGTGATGACAGGCTTCGCCAAATTTATACAGAATGACTCGCTTAAATTCCAGTCCTTTGGCGGCGATCGCACTCAGGACATTTTTCGGCGGTTCCCCATCACTCCATCCTTCCACCACTTCCGATAACACTTCATCTTTTTGAATATAGGCGATTTCTCCCCCTTCTTCACAGGGAATAATAATAATCGTGTTTTGGATATATTCCTTAAGAGTTTCTCTGGGTAAATTATCTTCTAAAATAAACTTTTCTGGCAACAAGTCCCCTTGTTTCCAAACCCTTTGCGGTTTAAGATCTCGGTGATTAAACAGCAAATATCGCCAGAATTGAATCAAATTATTAAACTTAACAATAGGCGCATAGGATCGATAGTTACATTCTAATTCCTGGAAATTCATTTCCAGCCCTAATTGGCGCGTCGGATCGAGTTGAATCACAACTTCACTATAGAAAGCAGCCTTAAAACTATCCCAACGAAACCCTGTCGGATTAAGAGTTTGAAAGGGATCGCCCGCAAACACAAAGGGAAAGTTTTCTAGAGTTTGATATCCCAAATCGTAGCGCGAAAAAATTGAAAGCCTCAAGATCAGTTGCAGCTCAATGCGAGTAAAATCCTGGGATTCATCACAGAAAATAGCCGTATAACGGGCTAAATCTAGGGGGAGTTTCAAGACTTGTTTAATCAAGTCTTGGTCGTCCCAATATCCAGATTCTTGAGCTTTTCTTTGATACCAATGTTCCCAAATGCTATAAATATCCTTAAATTCTTGAACAGGAACCGTTCTTTCCTTGCGCGGGACTTCAAATTCATAGTCCTCTAAGGTCATTTCTTCTAAGCCATATCCCTTGATAAACGTGCGAATGACATGCCAACAGCGTTCGGGAGAATAATGCTGGGCAACAGGTAGGGGACAGTATTGATATAAGACCTTGAATTTATGAAAAGAAATATAGCGGTCTAAGGCAAAACATTCCGTATATTCTGGGGGTAAACGATTGAGCAAGAATCGCTGGAAAGGTCTAAAAAAGTGACGGATATTGGGAATCGGATCGGCGCTGGTTTGTTGGGAAACAAACCGGTGATGAAATTTCAATAATTTTTGTACCCGGTCTTTGGCGACTTCGAGCAGGCGCTCATTATAGGTCAGAAAGAGGGGATTGCCGGGTAACAGGCGATCGCCGTAATAGTAGAATTTGCGATAGCAATAGTCAGCAAACAGATAAAATAGAAGCGTGGATTTGCCACTGCCCGCTTGTCCATTCAAAAATAGGGGCAGAGCGTGATTGCCCGGTGTAGAGACAAAGTTGAGCAGGCTCTCCTCTTCCGCAGACAGGGCTAAATTCACCTTGGGAGAACCCTCAATAATCAGCCAATCCTCATGGGCGAGTAAATAATTGGGATAGGCTCGGCGAGCTAGAGCAGTGATGGAGTTGGCATTAAAATCGCCGTTGAGATAATTAACATTTTGATTATAGAGATAGGTGCGATCGCCAATCGCCGTGATTTCTTCTGGCGTAGGATAATAGGAAAATGGACACAGTAGAAACAGAATCGACAAAGAGCGATCCGAAGAGATAATACGGCTAAAGAGAATATAGCGATCGCCTTCTCCATAGAGCAACACCCCCGGCCACTCCGTCCTCTGTTCCCTCGGTTGCCGAGCCTGAATCACCTCCACCAATTGGGTATACTCGGAAGCATGGGATTTCATCCCTGCACTATTTAACTCAGTAGACCAAATCTCACTCTCATAAATCAACGCCCCCTGGTTCTCCCGTTTCCATCCCGGAGGCTCCAACCAAGGCAATAAATCCGGATTTTCCTCTATTAAAGGTCGCATCTGATGGGGAACCGAATCTAAACTTTGTTGTCCCAACAGCCAACTTTCCAACTCCCCAGGTTGAATCTGCGGATCGAAATACTGTTGACCAAACCCTTCCCGGTCTCTGAGAAAATGCTCATAGTCCTTCGATCCGCGTTTGAGGATATCCAACAACACCAACACATCCTCTCCCTGTATTTGCCCCTCAACCCGCACCATGCGAGCAATCAAGCGATAATTATGATCGACCTTGCGCTTGAGATAAGGATACAGGCGCTTAAAATGAGCTTGGGCTTGATCGACACTCTGAGGCAACAGTTCATCACAGAATCGATTAATGTGGCTCTCCAGATTATGCTGTTTGGCTTTGTGCTTAACTTGATCTGTGCGATAAACGTACATGAACTTAGTTGGCTTCAGAGAGTAGGGATAGTTTTAATTTTAGTGGATCTTTACTTCCTCCCCACCCTCCACTTCCTTAAAGGGTGGGGATTCCCTGTCTATTCAGGCGATATCAAATAACGATAACGGCTTGAATTCCAGATGGGTTGACGCTTCAACGGTTGCAACTCCCTTTAAGGAAGTCTTACGCGCTCCTCCACGTCCATTTTTTGTCTCCGAGAGACCCCCCGGCAACTAGAATGTTTACTGCGGCGTTTACATCGCGGGTGCAGGGGCGGATCGGTTTGTCCTGGCAACCGGTCACGGTTCTGATATTATAACTGATTTGGCCATTGGCGAGGAGGTGCTGAACCTAGTTAATCCCCTGACGTTTAGGGATTTAACGGTTACTCAAACCACGGGCAGTTCGGGAGTAGAAACCCAGATTCGCGTCAGTGCCACCAATGAGTTACTGGTATCGTTGACGGGGGTTAGCGCGAATGCGGTAACGGCGGAGGTGTTTGTGGTGTAGCTGGGGAGCGAGAAACCGGGTTTCTTGAAGAAGCCCGGTTTCTCGATACAGTAATCTTATGGGATAAAGGTTAAGAGGTACAGTGAATTGGAACCAGAGGAGGTGTGGCAAGAAGTTGGTAAAATGGTCATAACCTATCCATTAATGGAATGCGATCGCTGTGCGATCGCGGTGATGGCATGGTTGGCGCAACAGGGTATTGTCGGAAAAATCCTGAGATTGCAAACAAAACGCCCAAGCGAAATATTTATTATTAGTCGTCGCTACACTATGAATGAATCGATTACTGAGAATGGTACACACTATGGAGTAGAGGTGTTAGGATTGGTGTTTGATAATTTGTCTGAATATGGCTTGCCAAGATCGCAATGGATTGCTGATTTTATGTGCCCCAGTGGTCAATTTTTAATTGATGAATTAGAATATTTAGGAGATGAGAATGGCTAATTTATTTCATACATTAACCAAAATAAAAGAAGCCCCAGGAATGTATCTCGGTCGGCCTTCAGTTAGCGATCTCTTTATGTTTTTAGTGGGTTATGAATTTGCGCGATCGCAAATGGGAATAGAATTAGAACCCTCAGAAGAGTATTTTTATCAAAATTTTCAACCTTGGCTTCAGGAAAAATTTGGAGTTCGCAGCACTGCCAGTTGGGCGAAGCTAATTATGTTATCTTGCCATGATGAAAAGGCTGGATTTCATAAATTCTTTGCACTGCTGGATGAATTCATTGCCCAGGAAAATAAACAAGTTGCTTAGTTAGGCATTAATAATCATAATCGAGTTAATTCACTGATTATATTCCTGTCCAAATAAAGACTTCATGAAAACTTTACAGCGCTTCGCGCGGTAATGGGTAATGGGTAATGGGTAATGGGAAAACCATTTTTTACGCTAGAGTGCCCATTCTTCAGGCTTTTCATGGGACAACACTCTCAAGGAACATTTCGATTACTGTACCTCATAACAT